>CAZYCR010000009.1:0-25501 GCA_964645815.1 uncultured Gammaproteobacteria bacterium | reverse complement strand
ACTTCCTCAAGCTTGGACATAGGTTACTTTTCTTGATTATGATTCTTAGAAAAGCAGTATATCACACAATTAAACTCAATTATTTTATCTCCTTTTGTTCTGTCGGCGCCACTTCCTCTTTCTTTTTTAGAGCCAAGAAAATTATTCCCAAGACCAAACCTACCGGTATGGCAATCAAAGCCAAGATACCCACAAGACCCAGTATGAGACTAATTACGTTGAAAACAACACTTGTCGGTTCATCCGCTACTCCCCCGGCAATAGCTGATAATACAAAACTAAAAATTGAATAAGCAACCAAATTTAATACCAAAATTGAAATTGGCGCCACAAGACAGAAAATACCCCAGAAATTTTTTTGTTTATTAGTCATACTTGATAAATAAATATTTATTTGTTATTTTGTCGACGCGGACGTGACGCTAGGCACTTGAGAGGGTTTCCTCCATAAGCCCCAATTCAAAGTCAGAGAATCCGGCACAACGTACAGAGGTAGGAATTGGTCAGCACATGTACCGCGACTCCGGCCCTTCCCGATTTCTCACTCGGGAGGGGCTTTTCTATTCAGTCGGTAAAGATGATTCGTTCCAAGCCCTGAATCCACCTTCTAACATATAAGCATCTGACCAACAGGAAGCACGACTAACCGAAAGCGCCCGTCTTACTTCATGATAATCCTCGCCTTTAGTCGAGTAAAAGAAAACAGGTCCCTTCGAGGTACAGTTTGTTCGTCTGGTGCAAATATCAACACCGAAAGTGTGACAAGAATCATTTTTTGCCAATTCAGCGCCAGGAATATGACCGGCTGAATAATCTTTCTCTGAACGCATGTCATAAATTGTTGTACTCGGATTCTCTTCAACTAATTTTGAAAAATTATCTAAATCAACCACATGAGACTCTGTAGTAATAGTTTGAATCCTGGGTTCAATAAACCAAACAATAATGGCAATCAGGACAGATGTTAAGAGAGTAAAGAGAATGGCACCAATACCAAAAGAAATGTACTTTTTTAAAGCATCATATTTTTCATGTTTTTCCCTTTCCCTTTGTAAAAGCTCGTCAAGCTCCATAACATTGCTAAAATCATAGCATAAAAAAGGAAACGCCGGGATCATGGTGATCCCGGCGTAAGCTGTCTAGCCGAAGTAGCCAACAGTGTGGCGGAGTGCTGTGGCAAAGGACCAGACGAGGACGATGGTCAGAACCACCAGGGTAGTTGTCATGAGGGTGGTGACCAAGGTGCTGAAGCAGAAGGTGCCGACGAAAGTACCCAGGACGAGACCGATGAACCACGATTGATCGCGTGTGGTTGGCCAGGTCATCCGGCGCCAGCTACGATCCCGGCGATGCCAGACGAAGTGCATGAAAATGGTGTAGAAACCGACGATAGCCATGATGAGGATGGTATCGTCGAAAATAAGGCAACTCGACCAGCTGATGAAGACCGAGACGATGAACCAGATCGCCCAGTCGATCGGCTGCCAAATGTCACGGCTGAGGTTTGTGGTGGGTTGAACTTCGAATTCGTTTTGCATCTAGTTTTCACCTCCAGGTTGAAGCCGCAGCGAAAATTATCACAAATCAAAGAACTAGTCAATAATTTTTGACTAGTTCTAGCAAAATTTACTTAATGTATTCCAAATAAGCTTGACGAGCTTCATCAGGCAAAGCCCAATAAATTGCATCTTGCAAAAGTATTCTTTTTTTCTGCGACCAATCACCCATTAAACGTCCTACTTCACCGCCCGGCACTTCTTTTTTCAATTCTTCCATGAGTTTAAAAAGGTTTTCTTCTGATTCGCCGACGTGCTCGGTGATAATATTTTCCGCCAGAGCTTGTAACTCGGCTTGTTCGGCTGCCCAGGCACTCTCATTTTCCATATTAGTTTTTATCTAAAAATTCTTTCATTAATATAATGTCGTGTTGAAAACCGGAATGAAGTGGTTGCGGTAACCGATCAAAGTCGAACCAACCAATTTTATCTATTTTTTCTGGCTCACCGATTTTAACTTGCTGGCGATCGACTAAAACAAGATGCAGGTTTGCGATCCAGTGAGTTTTGTCGCCACCATTTTCCCGCACAATGCTCCGAGACTTAACGTAAACAACCTCAATCGGATCAACTCCGTATTCTTCTTGCACCTCACGACGCACGGTATCTTCAAAACTCTCACCAAATCGCATCGCGCCACCGCCACAATCCCATGTTCCCTGCTCATCACGACAATTTTGGCTCCTTTTATGCAGTAAAACATGACCGGCTCCATCGTGACAGTAAAAAATACAGTTGGCACCTATGAAATCAACGCCTTTTTTCAAATCCTGATGTTCGTCACTCATAGTTGTACACTTTACAAAAATATTTTACTCTGATATGCTGCGGCCGCAAGTTATTTTGCCCACAGTCCGAACCTCCAAGGAGTCCAGCCTCATGCTCTTCAGCATCGATTCGTCCGGTGAGATCCACTCCCACCCAACGCCCATCTTCTTCGGCATGACCGACGGTCAGCGTCGTGCGACGAAACGGCTTGAAGGACGCGACGATGTCACCAACGGTTTCGACATCTTCGACCGTCCCGTCAAGTCGGGCATCGACGAGATCGAGACGCCCCAGTTCTTCGCCTGATCGACGCCTCGTCATCATCGAGCCCTCACTCCCTCCACGCTAGTTGTGCGAGGGAGTTCGTCTTTTAAAAATATCAAGCACAATATACAAACTGTATTTAAATAACTTCGGCAGATACTTAATTTTAAAGACTGTTCGTGTAAGACTCCGGCGTTTATCTTTACTGTCGCAAAATTGGTTCAAAAAATCATTCTGTTCTGATTTGATGATATCAAACATAGCTCGGAAGGTTCTATTGCTCTTCATCAAATCCCAAATCAAACGATAACGAACTTGCTTCTTATAATACTCAATCAAACCGCCATTACTATTCATGGCCGAAAGTAGATCTTTAGAAGAAAATTTTTGCCCACTAACGGCACGCTCGATTAAGTCAGCGGCGACTCTGCCTGAGATAATTGCTCCTTTGATACCATCAGCTGCAAAGGCTCCACAAAAACCGGCAGCATCACCAATTAAAACAACATTATCTTTAACTAGATTTTCCCTTGTTCCATTAATTGGAATTAGGCTGCCAAAAAGATAACCGGGTTTGTCAATTTCACCTTCAACTTCAACATAGCCTTTGTCGACCAAAATTTGGAGAAATTTTTTGGTTAATTCTTTAGCTTGACCTCTATCCTTTTCAAGTTTTGCTAGACCAACTCGAAAAGCAGGTTTGCCATCAACCACTGTTGGCGACAACCAGCCACCATAACCCAGTGAAAATTCTCCAAACCAAAAATGATAAATTGTTTCTGCCGGATTTTCTCCAAGTTTTACTTCGCCAAAGAAAACCTGCTCATAACCAAATAAAAATCGATGATTGCGATCGAGACCGACTTCTGTTGCCACTTTTGAATGTGAACCGTCCGCACCAACAAGGAATGTAGTTTTAATAATTTCTTCGCTCGAACCATTTGTTTTGATTCTAACTTTTGTTGAATCATTGTCAGCCAGTCCCAGAAAAACAGTTTGAGTTAGGACTTCGACGTTATTTGGTACAGTTACGGCCAAAGCATTAACTAAACCTTTTGTATCAGTTTGATAAATCCAGGGCGTATCAACAGATGAGACAAAAAAATCATCGAAATTTGAAGCAACAACGCAGATTGAAGAAATACTATTGGTAATAAAACTATCAATATCAAAAAATGATTTGAACTCCTCGTAGGTTTTAGTGGTAATGAGTCCGGTTGATTCTACGGTCGAACCCGCCGCCGGTTTGGCGTCAACAACCAAGACACGCAGATTTTTTGGCAGATGATGCGCTAAACTTAAACCCGAAAAACTCGCTCCAACAATAACAACATCGTATTCTTTCATAATTGTTCTTGAAATCTTTTTACTAATTGGCCATCCACTTCTACCATTTCATCAAACATAGCCGTTGGGCGCACCCACAACTCTCCATTATCGAGATGCCGATAGACAACCAAATCTTCCAAAGTTTCGCTGTGTTTGGCCACGCCCAAAACCTCATAAATTCCTCCTTTAAAGTGCTTATAGAGACCTGGTTTGATCATACACAATTATTCATGATCCCTCGTGGATTGCGACCGGCTTTTCCGTTTATTTAGGCGCCGTGGCACTTTTTAAATTTCTTTCCAGAACCACACGGACATAAATCATTTCGACCAACATTGTCAAAAGTTGCATTTTTAATCAGTGTTGCTGCCGCTTGGCGTGATTTCCCTGCTTCTTTAGCTTCTGCCACAGCCTCCGCTTTATCCATCGTTTTCTTTGCACCAGAATAATGCAATTTAGCCCGCTCAATGATACTTGGCGCCATGGCAATTGCCTGCTGAGCTGCTGCTGATTGCTCCAAAATTTTCATGACATTGTAAACAACCTCTTTTTCAATATTGAGTTGCAACAAATTGAACAAATCATAGGCTTCACGTTTGTATTCAACCAACGGATCACGCTGTCCGTATCCTTGTAAACCAATTGATCGGCGCAAATAAGTCATTGTATCCAAGTGACTGATCCAAGCGTTGTCGATGGTTCGTAACAAAATTATTCGCTCCAATTTGCGCAGTCGTTCTTTATCTTCAAAAGCCTCGTTGAGTTGCGCCAGACGGTCCTTAAAAACTGCCATGAAGGCTTCAATCACAGTCGTTCGCTGAATCGCTAAACGTTCCTTGTCTTTTGAAACAGTGGTAAAAGTTTCACGCACAATTTGTTCTAATTCAGAAGAGATCGGCATGATCGTGCGTAAAGTTTCAACGATCTCCTTTGGGTCCCAATCAGTTTTTTCTTTCTTCTCTTTGAATTCGTTTGGAACTTCTTGATGGTCATCACTGGTGTGGAACAAAATCACTCGCTCCACTTCAGCTTCAACCATACTTGTGATTTCTTCTTGAGCATTAAACTGATCATTGAGTAAAATTGCTCGACGACGATCGTAAATAGCGGTTCGATGTTTGTTCAAAACATCGTCATACTCCAAGACATGTTTTCGAGTGTCGAAGTTTCTGCCTTCAACTCGCTGCTGAGCTTTCTCCAAAGCATTTGTAATCATTTTGCTTTCAATCGGAGTTTTTTCATCTAATTTCAAGGTCTCCATCATCTTTTGAACTCTTTCCGAACCAAAGATGCGCATCAAGTCATCTTCGGTTGAAACGTAAAATTGAGTTGAACCTGGATCACCCTGACGACCAGATCGTCCACGGAGCTGGTTATCAATCCGGCGAGATTCATGACGATCAGTACCAATCACATGCAAACCACCGAAATTTTTCACTGCTTCTTGGCTTTCTTTGGTCGTTGGATTACCACCAAGCACAATGTCCACACCTCGACCGGCCATGTTTGTTGCTACTGTCACTGATCCAGAACGACCGGCCTGCGCCACAATCTGCGCTTCACCTTCGTGGTTTTTTGCGTTCAAAACCTCGTGTTTAACTCCAGCGGCTGTTAACAATTCACTTAAAAACTCGTTCTTTTCAATGGAAACCGTACCAATCAAAACTGGCTGGCCCTTTTCTTGCAATGCTTTGACTTCATCAACAATAGAAAGCCACTTACCGCGCTCGTTCTTATAAATTCGATCAGGTAAATCAACACGGGCAATAGGTTTATTGGTTGGAATTTCAACAACATCCAAATCATAAATTTTCATGAATTCTTCCGCCTCTGTCGCCGCTGTACCAGTCATACCAGAAAGTTTTTTATACATGCGGAAATAATTCTGGAAAGTAATTGTCGCCAGAGTTCTGCTTTCACGTTTAATTTCAACGCCTTCTTTAGCCTCGATCGCCTGGTGAGTTCCTTCGCTGTAACGACGACCTTCCATAATGCGGCCAGTGAACTCATCAACAATTTTCACCTCACCGTCTTGGACGACATAATCTTTATCTTTATGAAAGACAGCCTCAGCCTTAAGCGCTTGCTCGGCGTGATGCACTAGTTGCAAACCACCGCTGGTGTACAAATTATCAACGCCCAGTTTCTTTTCGATCTTGTTAATACCTTCGTCGGAAAAAGTAGCGACACGCATTTTTTCATCAATATTGTAGTCGACATTTTCTTTCAAATCTTTAACAATCGCAGCAAATTTATAATACAAGTCAGCTGACTCTTCGGCTGGAGCGGAAATAATAAGCGGTGTTCTGGCTTCATCAATCAAAATCGAGTCGATTTCGTCGACAATTGCAAAATTAAGTTCGCGTTGAACCATTTGGTCAGCCTGAGTTGCCATGTTATCGCGCAAATAATCAAAACCAAATTGATTATTCGTTCCGTAAGTGATGTCGGCATCATAAGCAGCTTTACGGTTAGCCGGACGTAAAAAATCCATTTGAACTTTAAACGACCCGGTTTCATCGCGCTCTTCATCTTCTGCTGGCTCAGCCTTAAATTCTTCATCATAAAGATAGCCGTTTTCTTGCTGAATACAACCAACGGATAGACCTAGAAAATGATAAACTTGACCCATCCAGACAGCGTCACGTTTTGCCAAGTAATCGTTAACAGTTACCACGTGCACACCTTTACCTTCCAAAGCATTTAAATAAATCGCTAAAGTTGAAGTCAAAGTTTTACCTTCACCGGTTCTCATTTCTGCAATTTTTCCCTGATGCAAAACAAAACCACCCATCAACTGCACATCAAAATGACGTTGCTTCAGAGTTCTTTTGGCCGCCTCTCTCACCACAGCGAACGCTTCAGGCGCAATATCATCGAGAGTTTGTCCGTTTTTGAGTCTCTCTTGAAATTCGAGGGTCTTTGCTTTTAGTTCAGCATCGCTCAAGCTGATGATTGAGTCTTCCAAAGCATTAACACCCGCAGCAAGTTCACTGAGTTCAGCTAAAACTTTTTTAGTTGGGTCACCAAAAATGAGATGAAGAAATTTTGTCATAATGGAGGCATTGTGCCTGAAATCAGCAATTTTTTCAAGTTTTTGAAGGAACACAAAACCTGGCGATTTTTACCAGGTTTTGACCATTTTTCTAGAATTCTTCTTCGTGTTCAAAAATGCTTGTTTCCATTTGAACCCTGTCTGCGTCTTGCAACTTCTCCTTATAGCGCTTAACTTGGCGCTTTAATTCATCTGAAGCTTCGTCGATAGCTGCGTAAAGATCATCCTTTACAGCCTCTGAGCGTAAGACAACACCAGGAATGGTTAAGTTAAATTCAGCGCGGAAAACTTCACCTTTCTGTTGTGAAGTTTTTGTTTTACCGACTTCAACACGCACATCACACGGTTCAAATTTTTCTGTGAGTTTGGCAACGCCGGCTAATTTATCATCGACGTATTTTTTGATGGCGTCGGTGAGTTCAAGATTTGTTCCTTGAAATTCTGCAATGCGCATATGTAAAAATTATGTGAGTTAGTTGTAATTTAAAAACCAAGGTACTGAACTTCTTCTTCCAACTGAATACCAAAACGATCACGAGCAGCGGTCTTGATCATCGAAATTAATTGAACAATGTCACTAGCTGTCGCATTACCCAAATTTATCAAGAAGTTGGCATGTTCATCACTGACCATTGCGCCACCAACTTTCTTCCCTTTAAAACCAAGTTGATCTATTAACCAGCCTGCCGAAATTCTTTTCGCTGTCAACATTGATTCTGGGATTTGGGTATCAGCTTTTAATTTTTCCAGATCTTCCTCATTGGAAAATTCAAAATTTTTGAACATACAACCGGCAGATCCGGCATGAGTCGGCTGTGAGGTTTTTCTTTTTTCTAAAGTTTCTTCTAATTTCTTAGCGAGTTCTTCTGAATCAGCTTTTTTCAATTCAAAAGTTGCTTTGAGAATAATGTCGTCATTGTGCTTAAAAATACTATTGCGATAACCAAAGTCTAACTCATCTTTTTTCATAGTCAGCACCTGACCATCGTGCAAAACTTGAACACTGACCAAATTATCCCAAGTTTCACCGCCAAAACAGCCGGCATTGCCGCGAACTGCTCCACCGATTGTACCCGGCAAACTAACAGCCCATTCAAAACCAGCAAGACCGGCAAGAGCTGTTTGTCGAGCCATGGCTGCCGAAATCACGCCAGCTTCGGCTGTTACTGTTGTGCCGTCAATATTCAACTGACGCAAAGCTATCTTCAAAACTAAACCTGCAAAACCATCATCGCTCGCCAAAGTATTTGAGCCACCGCCAAGAATAAAGACAGGCACGTCATTATCCTGAGCTAAAACCATCGCCTCTTCCAATTCTTCAATCGACTTAACTTCAATAAACCATTTAGCTGGCCCACCAAGACGGAAATTCAAATGTTTGGCCAATGGTTCATTGATCTTTAAGCGCTCGCCAAAAATTTCTTGAAGTTGTGAAGTAATATCGGCCATAATTAATCTGCTAATTTTCGCGCTAAATTATCAATCGTGCCAGCGCCCATGATCGCTACAATATCGTTCGCTTCCACCAAATCACGCAACAAATCTTCTGCCGCACCCTGATCTTTTGCATATTTCACTATCCCTACAGTGTTGCGCTCGGTGATTTTCTCGGCCAAATCTTTCGAACCTTCGAATTCTTTTTCGGTTCGACCAGAAACTCTGTAGACTTCGGAAAGAATCAAAACGTCGGCCAAATCAAATGACTCAACAAATTCGTCGAACAATTCATGGGTTCGAGAATGTTGATGCGGTTCAAAGCAAACAACCAAGCGACGATCTGGGAAGAACTCACGAAAAGCTTCGAGTGTTCCTTTTATGGCGGTTGGATGGTGAGCATAATCACTGAAAATATCAGCCTCATGCCAACTGCCAACGTGTTCAAATCGACGCCAAATGCCCCGAAAATCTTTCAAATCTTTTGAAATTGTATTTGAATCAATTCCCACGAGCGAAGCCGCTGTAGCCGCTGCTGCCGCATTCATCGCATTGAATGCTCCCGGAATCTGCAAAGTAATCTCAGCGCCATTTGCGGCAGTACCAGGGCTTTTGACAGTAAATGTTTGTTGACCGTTACCAAGTTGACGATTTTCAATATTAAACTTGCGCAAATTTGTTGCTGTAAGTTTGTTTGATTCTTCATCTTTGGCGTTTAACACGACAAATTGCTCGGCAGTCTTTAGCCACTTGGCAAAAGTATTGCGAATGTCGTCTAAGTCTTTATAGAAATCCAGATGATCTTCTTCGATATTAGTGACCACTGCAATCTGAGGCACAATGTTCAGCATGCTCGCCATGTGCTCGCAAGCCTCGACCACAAACCAATCACCTGCTCCAATTCGAAGATTTCCTTCTGGCAGATCAACCATTTTTGAACCAAGAATAACTGTTGGATCAAATCCTGCTTCAATTAAAATCTTGGCCGTCATTGCGGTCGTTGTACTTTTTCCGTTGGTTCCAGAGATGGCAATTGTTTTTTTGGTTTTCGCTAATTCACCCAAAAACTGTGGATAGGACCATTCGATCAAACCACGCTCGGAGGCTATTTGTCTTTCAACATTGGTTTCCGGTACTGCTCGGGAATAAATAATCAGATCGCATTCACTTGGAACGTTATCTGCAAAATGGCCGATTTTAGTTATTATCCCTATTTTTTCTAGCTCATCGATAATTGCCGAAGGGTGCATATCAGAACCAGAAACTTCTGCACCTTGGTCATGCCACCATTTGGCAACAGCTGAAGTTCCAATACCTCCAACACCGATAATATGGACATTTTTTGCTTGAATCATACCCTGTAGAAGAATTTTCAATGTTTTTTCTTGAAAAAATATTGCTTTAATCGTCTTTTTAAAAGTCTTAATCCTTGTGTTGTCTTTAAGTATCTCTCACGACGAATAGCGTCTTCGAAATCTATACATGCCTCGTAATAAATTAGTTCCCACGGCACCCCAAGTTTAGTTGATCTATTTTGACCCTGATTATGTTCCAAAAAACGTCTTCTTAAATTTCCGGTGTTTCCAATATAGAGCTTGCCGGTTTTTTCGCTTAAAAGGACGTAATTATAGAACATAATTTGAAAATTTCTCTACAGGGCATACCCTTTTCATATTATCAAAATGACGGAATTTGTACATGCGGCTGAAAGAGCATACAATATTTCAGTATGCAGCGTGACCCAACAAAATACTGTTAGAACTTGGAAATAACTCTCTCTAACAACACTATTTTTTATGTTTATCAGAAACTTTGATCCTGAAATTGCTGAATCGTTGCAAAGTGAACTCGATCGGCAACGAGAAGGCTTAGAAATGATTCCTTCTGAAAACTTTGTTTCTCCGGCAGTACTGGAAGCTCTAGGCTCAGTGGCAACCAACAAATATTCCGAAGGTTATCCAGGCAAGCGCTATTATGGCGGCTGCCAATTTATCGACCAAATTGAACAATTAGCGATCGATCGGGCTAAAGAAATTTTTGGCGCCGAGCACGTAAATGTCCAACCGCTTTCTGGTGCACCAGCCAACATCGCCGCCTACGAAGCATTATTAGAACCTGGAGATACAGTTCTCGGCATGGATCTTTCGCATGGCGGACATCTCACGCACGGCCATCCAATAACCCAGTCAGCCAGTATTTACAACTTTGTTCGATACAAGACTGACAGTTCAGGTGAACTGGATTTGGAAAACTTACGACAAATGGCACTGGAGCATAAACCAAAACTTATTTTAGTTGGCTACTCTGCTTATTCGCGCGAAATTGATTACAAGGGTGTCAAAAAGATTGCCGATGAAGTTGGTGCTTACACTATGGCCGATATTGCTCACATTGCTGGCTTAATCGCCGCCGGAGAAATGGCCAACCCAGTCCCCCTCTTTGATGTGGTTACAACAACAACTCACAAAACTCTTCGCGGTCCACGTGGCGGGATGATTATGTGCAAAGCAGAACATGCCAAAGCTGTTGACAAAGCAGTTTTCCCAGGGCTTCAAGGTGGGCCACACGAAAATGTCATCACAGCTAAAGCGATTGCTTTTAAAGAGGTAATGCAGCCCGAGTTTAAAGAATACGCCAAGCAAATTAAAGTAAATGCCAAGGCGCTCGAAACGGAACTGACCAATAAAGGTTATGCCCTTATGTTTGGCGGAACAGACAATCACTTGCTTCTTATCGACGTAACTAATAAAGGGCTCACCGGCAAAGAAGCAGAAGCGGCACTTGATAAAGCTGGCATCACGGTTAACAAAAATATGATTCCTGATGATCCTCGCTCGCCAATGGATCCTTCAGGAATTCGCCTAGGCACCCCGGCTTTAACGACTCGAGGCATGAAAGAGGCAGAAATGAAGCAGATTGCCGGCTGGATCGATGAGGCAATAATGAATCATACAAATGACGATAAATTGGCGGAAATTAAGATAGAAGTTAAGGAGTTAACCAGCCTTTTTCCTCTCTACCAAGGACTGGAGTATTAGACTTGTTTTTTTCATGAAAATGCGGTATATTCTCACCGCATTATGTCTGAAATCATTAAAGGCCGGCAGTTGGCAGAAGCCATCCGCGAAAAGGCCAAAGCAAGAATTGAAAAATTAGACCAACCTCCTGGTTTGGCGGCAATTTTAGTTGGCGACGATTCTGCCTCACAGTTGTACGTAAGCCTCAAAGAAAAAGCAGCCAAAGAAGTTGGTGTCTATTTTGAAAAATTTACTTTTGAAGGTGACGCGAGAACAAAAACAATCATCGATAAAATTCACGAACTAAACAAGCGATCGGATATTAATGGTATCTTGGTTCAACTGCCCTTACCAAATCAGGACGAAGACAAAATTATTGCTGCCATTGATCCCAACAAAGACGTCGATGGTTTTCACATGGCTAACCGCGGTAAATTAATTACTGGTGAAACCGGTCTAATACCGCCTGTCACTTTGGCAATCATGCGCCTGATTCAGGCAACTAACCAGCCGCTTTCAGGAAAGCATATCGTCGTCGTCGCCAATAATGCCATTTTTGCCGAACCTCTCACTATTCTCGCTGAACGCGAAGGTATGGATGCAAACTTTGTTAAAAGTGATGAAGGAGGTCTTCCCGCAAAAACTCGTGGCGCAGATGTAGTGGTAGTAGCAGTTGGCAAAGCCGACTTTTTAAACAAAGACATGGTTAAAGATGGCGCCATCGTTATTGACGTCGGCACTAACAAACAAGGAGCAACGACCGTTGGTGATGTTGCTGAGGATGTTATTGGTCATGCTGCTTTTGTCAGCCCTGTTCCTGGCGGGGTTGGTCCTTTAACCGTGGCTTATCTTTTGAACAACGTTATTGAAGCCAAAGAATTACAGGAAAAATAAATTTATTGAACAAAAGTAGCGATGATGCCAAAAAGTAAAATTGAAGCAGAAATCACAATCAACCAATAAGGTAAATTGAGGCATCGCTTGGGTAAACAAGCGTGCCTTTTTGCTTTGAGATAAGTATAGAGAGCCAAAAGACCAGTAGCACCACCAAGCACGGCGCCGGTGAAACCAATCACGTCAATAAAATCTCTGGCTCCGAAAAGAAAAACTGTGAAAGGCACGGCAATAGCTAAAAGCCAACTCGATAAATAGCGTCGCTTGAAATCAAAAACCAAGGTGTCAATAATGGAAATGCCCAAAACTAAAAAGCTAGTAAAGACAGCAAATAATCCCAGTAATGAGCCGGCAATAACTACCCAATTGCCAAGAATCTGACCTAATCCCAGAATTCCCTCTTCCGAAGTTGCTGAACCGGTTACAGCAACAATCACTCCGGCAAAAGCTAAATAAATGATGCTAACAACTACCATGCCGACCAAGAGCGCTCGACGCAGAGAAGATTTTTCTCGCCCTAAGACATCGGCCATTTCCGGCACAGCGGCCATACCACCAAAAGCAAACAGAACTACTCCAAAAGGTAAAAACCAATTTGACCAGTTAACAGTGGCTAGGTTAGAAAAATCTGCTGAAGGAGCTGCTCCGAGTAAGATCAAAACAATTATCAAGACCAATGAAAAAACGAAAACTGCTTCCAGTTTTGAAATAAACCCTAATCCACCGATCAGAAGAAAAGCGCTGACAAAGAAAAAAATTAGTTGAAAAGCAACGAGTGACCAACCAGTCGAACTGCCAAAAAGCGCCTCTAAAAAACTTCCGCCAATAATGATGTAGGCAATCATTGCTCCCCAAGCACTGCAGAACATAAAGACTGTTGCCAGCCAAGACCAATGAAGCCCCAAGTATTTCTTGACCAGTCCGGAAAAACGCGAATGTCCGCTAGTGTTCATGACAATGTCAGCATAAGTCAAAAGAACTACGCCATTGACAATAGCCAAGACAATCAGATGAACAAAACCGATCCAAAAACCGGTTTGCGCGAAAACAAAAGGCAAACCAAAAATTCCAACGCCTATCACAGAACCGATAAACGGATAAATGCTTCGAATAAAATTACGCTGACTGCCTTGCATACGAGCTAATCATACCATAATTATCCCTGCTCTTTCCTCAGTTTTTCAACTTGCCAAGATCACCCACAAGCTTTAAGATGGAGTTCTTATGGCTAGCCCGGAAGCAAAAATTTTACCAAACAGCATTGAGGCCGAAGAATCTCTACTTGGTGCTATTCTAATCGATCAAGAAGCTCTGACAAAAATCGCAGATATGGTTCGGGCAGAAGATTTTTATAAAGAATCTCACGGCTTGATCTTTGCTGCCATGGTTGAGCTTTTTGAGCGGCACGAACCAATTGATCTTCTGACGATTGGTAACCGACTTGGTGATAAAAATTTATTAAAACAAATTGGCGGTCGAACTAAATTGGTTGAGTTGACCAATAAAGTTACAACCGCGGCACACATTGCCAGTTATGCTGACATAATCCAGAAAAAAGCGACTCTCAGAAGACTTATCAATGCTGCCGGAAAAATTGTTGAACTTGGCTACAATGAAACAGAAGAAATTGATGTTTTGATCGATGAAGCTGAACAAAGTCTTTTCAATGTTTCTTCGAACTTTATTAAGCAAGCCTTTACACCGATTCACTCGGTTTTGACCGGTGCCTTTGAAAGAATCGACGAGCTTCACCGCGAAAGAGGAAAACTCCGAGGCGTGGCCACTGGTTTTAAAGGCGTCGATAACTTACTTGGAGGTCTACAAAAATCAGACCTGGTTATTTTGGCAGCTCGACCATCTGTTGGAAAAACAAGTTTTGCCCTCGACATCGCTCGTCATGTGGGAGTGAATGTAAAAAGACCGGTTGGACTCTTTTCTCTGGAAATGTCCAAAGAACAGTTGGTTGATCGTTTGATTTGTGCGCAAGCTAATGTTGATTTGTGGAAATTACGTTCCGGTAACTTGTCTGATAAAGAAGACGATTTTCCAAAAATCGGCGAAGCCTTGGCTACTCTTTCTGAAGCTCCGATTTATATTGATGATTCCCCATCGGCCAATATCATGTCAATCAGAACAAAGGCGCGACGACTACATGCCGAGCACGGTATCGGCCTAATTATTATTGACTATTTGCAGTTGATGGAAGGTCGCACAACAAAATCTGACAACCGTACTCAAGAAGTGGCTGAAATCTCACGCGGTCTTAAACAAATCGCTCGTGAATTACAAATTCCGATCGTCGCTTTGGCTCAGCTTTCTCGAGCTGTTGAAATGTCCAAGCCGGCGATTCCAAAACTTTCACACTTGCGTGAATCTGGTTCCATTGAGCAAGATGCTGACGTTGTTATGTTTCTTTATCGAAAATCAGCCGACAGAAACTACTCTCAAGACGAATTAACTCCTGAAGAAAAAAATATTGGTGAGGTGCATATTGCTAAACATCGAAACGGGCCAACCGGTATGGTAAAATTATTTTGGGATGCAACTCGTGCTTCATTCCGCAATCTCGAAGCGTCGAGGTCGCCAAATGTAGCTCCTAGTGCTAATATGAATCAAGGTCCAAATCCGGACAACATTGGATTACCGCCGGGAATTCCACCAAAAAGTAATAACTAAAAGTTAAAAAGTGACAAAGTTATGGAGTGCAGGAATGGCGGAGTGAAGGAATTTATGATTTAATCCTTTAAAGATCTTAGAACTTGGCAGGAAGCACATCAATTAGCGTTGAAGATCTACAAAGTCACTGATAGCTTTCCGGCTCAAGAACAATTTGGTCTAACATCTCAATTACGTCGTGCAGCTGTCTTCGTACCATCGAATATCGCTGAAGGAATGGGTAGGTCAACAAAAAAGTATTTTATTAGATTTCTTTATCAATCCAGAGGTTCGATCTGTGAAATCCAAGCACAACTACACATTTCTTATAACTTGCACTATTTGAAAAAAGATGATTATTATTACTTGGATAAAAAATATTCAGGTCTTAATGCTGGAATCAACTCTCATATAGAAAGCTTGATTAAAGCTCCGGGCACTTCATAACTTCACCACTCAACCACTCCATCACTTTTAAATAACATATGTTTAACAAACTCAAACAAATTCAAAATATTCGAAAGCAAGCTAAGAGTTTACAAAGTCAATTGGCCGAGGTCATGATTGTTGGAAAAGGCTTGGGCAACAAAATCATGGTCACTATTGATGGCAATCAATCAGTCCAAGGCGTAAAAATTGAAGATGGATTGGCGACGGCAGAAATTGAAAAAGGTGTTAAAGAAGCTTTCAATGACGCCACCAAAAAACTTCAAAAAGAACTAGCCGGTAAAATGAAAGATATGGGCGGCCTAGATGCATTGAAAGATATGTTGGGATAATAAAACTCCGAGGTCGTAAAACCTCGGAGTTTTATTTTTGCATAAAATCGATTCTAATTGAATGATAGCATATCAGTGGCTTATTCGTTCAATATTTGATAAACTCCTAGAGCTATGCGACGTTTTCCTACACCTATCCACAACGTGATGGCGGCTCTTTCAAAGCTCCCCGGCGTTGGGCCAAAAACAGCCCTACGCTATACTTTTGCCTTGCTTCGTATGTCGCCTCATGACCTGGAGATGATTGGTAGAGCCATAGCTAATCTATCGCATGTTCAAACTTGTCAAGAGTGTTTTGCTTATTCAGAAACTACGGTTTGTAATATTTGTACCGATCAGAAACGACAAAATAATATTCTATGTGTTGTTGCTGAGTCACGTGACATTGCTACCATCGAAGCTACGGACACTTTTGGTGGAAAATATTTTGTTCTTGGCGGTCGTCTAAATCCCGTTGAAGGTGATACACCAGATCAATTGAATGTTGACGCCCTGGTCAAACGTTTGGAAACAAATCCTGAAATTCAAGAAGTCATTCTCGCTTTCTCACCTGATGTTCATGGAGAAACAACAATCATGTATCTTTCGAGAAAAATAAAATCACTCGGTCGACGGGCGACTAGATTGGCTCGAGGCTTACCGATGGGTGCTGATATTGAATACACCGACGAAGTCACGCTGGGAGATGCACTCCTGGGAAGACGTGACGCATAAAGCGGACTTTCGTCCGTTTTTTTGTTATACTACTTAAAAATCTTTATATGAAAAAAATCTTGCCACTTTTTTCCATTGGTCTTCTTCTAATTACTCTCGGCGCAGGGTGTACTTCATCTGAGCCTGAGAGCAGTTATGAAACCGAAGACGCGTTCGAATTACCTCACGAGCTCAATGAAGCCGAAGGTGAGGTCATTGAATCAGATTACGAAACTCACGAAGCTGGTGAATCAACAGACGACACGGATGAACCCGAATCTGAACCCGAGACCGGAACAGTTGAGACTTCCTGGAAAACGTACAGCAATCCAACCTATGGATATTCTGTGATGTATCCTTCCGGCTGGTTTTATACTCCGGATGCTTGTTGTCCACCACCACCAACTTATGTGATGTTCAACAACGTCTCCAGCACCTTCTTTGAATACACTGCTAAACAATTAGAACCGGCTTCTTGCAACTTTCAAGTTCTCTGTCTTTATGAAGGGGCGCTCGATGATATCGGAGAGCTCCAAGCTCGAGTGGCTGATGGTGAAACATACGCTGAAGTCTCGATTAACGGCTACCCTGCAGCCCAAGTCTCTGATGGAACCTACTATGTAGTTGATGGTACTAATGGATGTCGGATTAATTCCATGGGAAGTTGTAATGAGATCTCGACCATGCTCAATAGTTTTTCATTCTAGCAAAACAAAAACTGATCGAGACATTGTGTCCTGATCAGTTTTTTAATTCTTCTCTTAAGCTGCAATCTTTTCGATCTTAATCAAACTGTATAACTGACGATGTCCAACATTACGGCGATATCGGGATTTTGGCTTATATTTTACCACCGACACTTTCTTATCCTTGTTTTGAGACAAAACTGTTGCTTTGACTTTGCTGCCGGCAACAAATGGTGTGCCAACTTTAACTTCTTTTCCTTCTTCATCGGTTAGTAGCATTGCCTCAAGTTCTAAACTCTGACCTTCCTCTAAGTCAAGTTTTTCGACTTTGAGCTCCTGCCCTTCTTTAACTAGGTATTGTTTACCTCCAGTTTTAATGATTGCTAACATATTTTTTAGCTGGACTCGGCTCATCGATAGATGATTTAGCCTACTCCAAGCAATTAATTTCAATGATGGGAGTCTATCAAAATAGTCTCAAAACGTCAAGGGAGCTCGTGTAGAGTAGTTTTGATACCGGATGTCTGCTGCTCCTGCGGCAGCAGCATCCTGTTGCCTCAGAGTTTTGCTTTCGCTATTGGCGAAAGACCATGCCAAAACTCCTCCGGCGACTATCAAAACTACTCTAGCCTCGCTTATAATAAATTACCTTAAATCAATAGTTTGCCCCGGTTTTAGATCATAATAGGCTGCTTTACCAGCCGGGAGCTCTAAAACATAATCGACTTTAAACGGATCTGAACTCATTCTAGCCGGTTCCTCACCAGTCTTTGGAGCCGGAATCGCTGAATCAACTTTCACCACTTTATTTCCTTCGATCCAAACAACATCCAGATCAAATTCCATACCATGCATCCAAAAATTTCTAACAGCTCGGTCTCCAAAAACAAAAAGCATACCATCCTCAGCCAGGCCTGTGGTTTCAACTCCAGAAAGACCTTTAATCCTTTCGGAAGTAGAATCAGCGACCAAGACAGTCAGTTCTCTATCGAGCACCTGGATCGTTCGAGTTTCATGAGCTCGACGTGGAAAAAAAGTAACAATCGCAATAATTGTGAGCGCAATAAAGAGTGCAATCATGAAAAAATATATCGGTTTCATAACTTCTTTTGTTGACGGTTAATGATAAAACTGGCGATCACCATCATAGCAAAAAGCAAAAGTAGGGCAAGCAATTTCTGCCAACTGCTAAAAATGAGTGTCGAGAGACCGAAAATTATCGCTATACAATAGTAAAAAATTACCACCTGACGTTGAGAAAAACCAAGATCAAAAAGTTTATGATGCAAATGAAGCCTGTCGCCAACAAAAACAGATTGGCCGTTCTTTAAACGTTGAATAATGACAAAGATAATATCAAAAGCCGGCACGCCCATGACCAATAAAGCTGTGGCAACTTTGCTGCCTGAAATAATTGCTATAGTTCCTAAAAGATAGCCAATAAAAGTACTGCCGCCTTCGCCTAAAAATATCTTAGCCGGATTAAAATTCCACAATAAAAAACCCAAAAGGCTAGCAAAAGCGATTAATGATAATAAAGCAACGTCTGGCTGAAAGTAAGCGGCTGAGAGAGCCAATAAGGTGATCATGAGTGTTCCGATTGCTGTTACGCCTGTCGCCAAGCCATCAAGACCGTCGAGGAGCTTTGTCGTGTAGCTCATTCCCACCAACCAAATAAAAGTGAAGATGAAGGCCGTGGTTTGTGCAATTTCAAATGCACCACCGGCGGGATTAGTAATTTTTGATGGTCCAATACCGGCGAAAGCAGCGATCAAAGCGGCCAAAAGTGGGAATAGAATTGAATATTTTGGTGGTAGGTCGAACTTATCATCGAGCATGCCGCCAAGAATGAGAACTAAACCGCCCAGCAAAAAGCCAACAAAATGATGAAGATCAATGTCCCCAGCTGTAAAAAAATCACTGTGAGCCAAAACAACCAAGGTTGGAATAAGAAAACCAAAGAAAATCGCAATTCCGCCTAAAGTCGGTACAGCTTCGAGGTGTTTTTTTCTTTTTTTGATTGGTCGATCAAGAAAATCAAACTTAATTGCTAACTGACGTGCTGTGTCAGTGAAGATAACGGTTAGCAAAAAAGCTCCAAAAACAGGATAAATCCACCAGATTGGCATAATAATAAGACTCTAACAAAATTTGTGGCTTTTGTATAACTACAACTCAGCCGCCTTTTCGACCCGGATATTGCCACCGGGATCTAGAATCAATTTGTCTCGACGACTCACTGTCCCTCGCAATAAAAACTCAGCAACAGCGTTATCTACATTCTCTTGAATTACTCTACGTAATGGTCTGGCACCAAACTTTGGATCATAGCCTTTTTGCGCTAACTCGCTAATTGCTTCATCGCTAGCCACAAGAGTAATTCCTTTGGCTTCGAGTCGTCCAGCAACTTTTGCCATCAACAAGTGAGCAATCGCTTCGACGTCCTCTTGGCTTAGTGGCGTAAAGACCATGATGCCATCGAAACGGTTTAAAAATTCCGGTCGATAAACTGATCGTAATTCTTCTTCCAGTAAGTGTTCTTTAATCGTCTCAAGTGGAGTATTTTTTCCCACCTCGTCTTGAATGTATTGTGTGCCCGCATTTGAGGTAGCGATCAAAATTATGTTAGTGAAATCAATCGTACGTCCTAAACCATCGGTCAGACGGCCATCGTCCATGACTTGTAAGAAAAGATTTAAAATATCAGGGTTTGCTTTTTCCAACTCATCAAGGAGGAGTAGTGAGAACGGATTTTTTCGCACTGCTTCGGTTAGTAAGCCACCTTCACCCTGACCGCCGATAAGTCGATAAATTGAAGACTTCTCCTGATATTCGGACATGTCAAAACGCAACATCGATTCTTCGCTGCCAAAATAAACCTCGGCAGTTGTTTTAGCTAATTCAGTTTTTCCCACACCGGTTGGTCCCAAAAAGAGGAAATTCGCAATTGGTCTGTTTTCGCTCCGCAGTTCAACCCGGGCTCGGCGTAAAGCCGCTGCCACCGCCTTAACCGCTTCATCCTGACCAATAATGCGCTCATGCATCTTTTGTTCCAAATCAAGTAGTTTTGCGCCTTCTTCTTGAGTGACGTCAGTTACCGGAATATTAGTCTTTTCTGCAACCAAGGCTGCTACATCGTCCTCAGTAACCTTAGCCCATTCCTGACCTTTATTCATAACTGAATTGGCGACTTCTTGAGCTAATAGAATGGCTTTCTGAGGTAAGAAACTTTCATGCATATAGCGCTCCGAAAGGTCAACAATCTTAGCAAGAGCCGGGTATGAAAAAATGACTTTATTGCTGTTTTCCACAACACCCACCTTTGATTCCAAAATTCTAATCGCATTGTTTCGTTCTGGCTCATCAACTTGAATCTTAGTAAATTGCTGAGCTAAAACTGAACGCTCCACTGACGCTGTAAAACCTTGAGGTGTTGCCGTGGCAATAACAAAGGTATAACCTTTCTCCAATTCCGAAGCTAAAACCGGAGCAAGATTCAGTCCGCCAGCCAAACCGCCTATCATCTGATCGATGTTTTCTATGACTAAAATAATATTTCCCGAGCGACCGACTTCCTGCAACACATACAACAGTCTCTCTTCAGCCTCGCCGCCGCTACTACCACTCACAATATGCGGCAAAGAAATCTTAACCAATCGTTTATCTTTCAAAACAGCCGGCACGTCCTCGGCTGCCATCCGTTCCGCCAAACCGCTAATAATCGATTTTTTACCGACTCCTGGGTCACCTACTAAAATAACACTTTGACGACCGCCTTCAATTGCCCGCAACAGTTCGTTCATTTCTTTTTCCCGATTAATCAGCATCGGTAAACGCCCACGTACCGCAGCCAATGTTAAATCTTCACTAATACGATCGAGGAAAGGCGTTTGTACTGAAGTATAGGCCTTGTTCATGGTTCCGGTTGCCTTGTATCTGGCCAAACGACGGAATTGTTGATAACGCTCTTCCAAACGTTCATTGATTATAATCCAAGCAATAGCATTTTCTACCTCTTCCTTTTCAATTTCTAAAGAAAAGAGAAGTTCCTGAAGAAATTCATCTTGACTGTAGCAAGCCGAAAATAATTCAATCGAAGAGACTGCTTGTCTTTTTTCTTTAATGGCTTGTAAAAATGCAGCCGCTATGATTGTTTCAGCCTCGCCACCAAACAGTGTACTTCCCTTTTCCAAAGCACTCATTTTTCGACGCAAAGCATCTTTTATTTGATCAAAAGTTATTCCGAGACGCATAAAGAGCGTCCGCACACCAATAGTACTCAGAGAAGCTGCAAAAATATGAACTGGTAAAACTCTTGCGTGACCTCCTTGTTTTGCCAGATCAAAAGAGGCCCCAATAGCTTCCCAGGCATCTTTCGATAAAAGTCCGGCAATATCTGAGTGACGTTCAACAATATCCAAGGAAGGTAAAAATGAGATATTTAGAGCCGCTTTACTATCTACTTTTGGCATCTTTAATTGTTTGGTACGCGCTTCAAAACTACGAAAGAAAATAAAAGTTAGGGTCAAAAGTCCTAGCCAAAAGGCAAAACGGTAAGGATCAGCCGAGAAAAATAAATCTGGGCTAAAATTTATGGCATTATAGCTTTCATAACTCACCACAAACCCAAAACCAGCTAGAGCAAAACAAAAGATAGAAAAAGCAATGCTGAGAATTAGAATCAAACGCTGTCCAAAAGCCTTTGCCTTTCGACCCCGCAAACTAGACTCACTAATTTTGCTTTCCAAAGACCAAAAGCGCGCGCCTATTGATAGGCCGGGAATTCCCTCTCTTTTCTGAGTTTCTTCAGTCATATTTACATTTCTTTAGATCAGTGAGGTGACCAACCCGTAAACGCAAAGAATTGGCAACAATAAATAAATTGCCAACAAAATCAAAATAATTATCGAATAAACTAAAAGCATGATCGATCTTACAAAAATTTGTACCAGGCGAACAAAAAAACTAATAATTCGGCTTTGGATGTCTTGCCGGCCAAACATTGGAACAAAAATATTTTTTATCCAAACCCAAATAGCAAGGGAACGACCATAATTCCTGACGGCTTGTATAACCCATCCGGTCACTAAAATTAGACCTCGTGAGTACCACCAAACAGGCCAACGAACCAAGTCGGTCAAAAAATCTACGAAAAAATATTGAATTCCGGCCAAAATTTTACTCATAAACTCATTATATCACGCTGCGCAGTTCTTTCATGAGGCGCAAATAAAAGCTTAAATTTTGTATTGTGGCTAATCTGAGACCTAAAATCTCATCGGTCTTGAAGAGGTGCCTCAAATAGCTCTTGGAATAATTTCGAGAACTTTGTGCTTGACTCCAGGAATCTATTGGCGACAAATCATAGGCAAACTGTTCTTTGGTAATTGAAATTGTCCTGTACAATTTTTCGGCAATCATCTGATCTGTCGCTCCTTCCTGAGCTAGGTTAAAAGCCTCCCTGACCACCTCTTTTGGTTCTCCCGCCCAAACAAACAAGGTGCCGTGACGAGCATTACGGGTCGGTAAAACACAATCAAACATATCAATTCCAACCGAAACATAATAAACAATCTCCTCGGGCATTCCGCCGCCCATAAAATAGCGTGGCTTATCGCTTGGTAACAGCCGGCCTAAAAACTTGGTAATGCGAAAAGCTTCCTCTCGACGCTCACCTACTGAAAGTCCACCAATGGCATAACCATCAAAATCAAGATCAATTAAACCTTCTGCGCTTTGACGTCGCAGATCTTCATGTGTTCCACCTTGAACAATACCAAAAAGTTGTTGCCGCGTATCATAACTTTCTTTACAGCGCTTGGCCCATTTTAGTGATCGCTCCATAGCTTCTTGATAACGTTCCCGACTCGAGTCGCCAGCTGCAACATCATCAAATTGCATCACAATATCTGAACCAATAGCCGATTGCATGGCCATTGAACCCTCTGGAGTAAGCCGAATTCTAGTGCCATCAATGTGTGATTGAAAAGAAACACCGTCATCATCCACAGCATTAATTTTTGATAAACTGAAAACCTGATAACCACCGCTGTCGGTCAAAATCGGTTTATCCCAACACATAAACCGGTGCAAACCCCCTAACTTTTTCATTCCTTCAGATCCCGGACGCAACAAAAGATGGTAGGTGTTGGAAAGAATGATTTGAGCGCCGAGTTCTAAGATGTCTTCGGAAGCTAGGGTTTTCACAGCACCGCGAGTAGCGATCGGCATGAAAAATGGTGTTTCAATAGTGCCATGGGTCGTTTCCAAACGCGCACGACGAGCAGAACCGTTGGTTTTCTTTACTTTAAACATGGCTTTATTGTATCACAAAACGCCCTTTTAGGGGGCGTTTTGTCGATTTCGTTAGTTTAGATTGACTCGCTTCTTCATGATCGAACGATCGACTGAAATATCTGAACTTTGATAGATCCAATCACCAAACTGGAAGCGTGGAAAGAGAGTCACCGGCAAATCAATGACATAATCTGCCCAGTTAGAGCCGTAAATCGTTGCTGCCGTATCCTCATTATCAATTGCTCGGAGTATTGGAGAGAAAATATTTCCCGAGTCAACGATCGCATAAACTCGTGGGCTGGATTGCAATTTGACCAAGACTACACCTGCTTTGGGCAACATTGGCGCACCCAGTGGTAAAGTCATCAGAGTTGCGTCGGTGACTATTGAAATTGAGTTAAACGAGTCTTGCCAAGTGAAATACGTCTGCTTGTCCATAAATGGATGACGAACCAAGGCATTATCAACGTAGTAAACAGTATCGAAGTATGGACTCTTGATATAATCTCCGGCTTCAACGAGTGAAATATCTTCCATTTGACCGGTCACCGGTGAAACGCCTTGTGTACCGGTGTTTGGTGCGGTTACATCATCTGAGATTGAACCTTGATCCTGAATAAATTCAATCGTGAAATAACCCTGGGAATAATCTTCAGCCACGATCTCGGCTAAATCAGTTAATTGAACCCGAATTGTTCCTTGTGTTGTATCAATATTTGGTGCGGTCCAAGAATAGCTGCCGGTATTTAGAACATTTTCTGCTATCAAGCTGTGAGTTGCCCCGGCATCAGCTGAGAAATACAAGTTGGCATATTCAACTGTGCCAGTACCACCGGCTTCCCAAGTAATTTCTACAGCGTCACCCGGTTTGAAATTATCACCGACACCGGGTCCTAAAACATCAACCGTAAAGGTTTTAGCGTCGGTTGTGCCGGATGAGGATGATGAACTGCAACCCAGGACACCAAACGACCAATCACCGTCTTCGGTGGCTGAAGTGTTAAGCGTGTTAGCACCCGCAGAGGCATCAACGACTTCTGTTTCGTCAGTGGCAACCGACACCGTCCCGCAAATAAAGTTAGTGTGCGTTAAAGTCACTGTTTTATCTCCGTTTGTCCATGCTGCCGAGAAAGCTCCCGGGTCTGGAGTAACTGTAAATTCTGTGCCTTCGGCAAACGTTGTATCCATCGCTTCCGAGAAAATCATGACAATACTTGCACTTTTGCTCACTGCCGTAGCGGCAGAGGCTGGAGAGATACTGGTGACAATCGGAGAAGCTCCGTCGGTTTCAGTAACATCCGCTGTGGCAATTACACCGTCGGTTGCGGTGTCTAGTAGATTTCCGGCATAATCTGTTATTTTACGTGTTGCACCAGAAAAGAGAAAATCTCCACCACTAATTGAAGTATCGACGCTGTTTGAACTATCATCCGTTACATTAAAAGTAGTTGTAGCATCGTTTGCAGTTCCGGTTGTGAATGTTCCCGCAGCAGAAGCTGATCCAAGAGCAGCATCAGCGGCCAACAAGTTGGAGTCATACATATTCTCAGAGAATACCAAGACTGCTCGATCCATCTTTCCGTCATTATCCTGATCTGAAACAGTAATAGAAGAAACAGTCGGATTGGTAAGATCCCATGGAGTCACCTGTAAAGTAGTCGGTGTTACAGCTGTGTTAACTTGATTACTATTCACATCAACCACCTCAGCGGAAGCAACAGGAGTGAAAACACCACTTGGTGCTGTTCCCGGATTGCCCGTGTGAGTTAATTCAGCGCCGGCGAAGTTTGCTAAATACACATAGAGCGTCGAGGAAGCATTTCCGGATACGCTGTTCTTTGTCGTATTCACGGTTGCATCTCCCGAAGTGGCAAAACTACCGAATCCGGCCACTGTCCCGGCTGTTGTGATATCTCCTTTAGTCGCAGTAGAAGCACCGTTTGTTACGTACATTGTTTCAGAATATGTAAAACCTATGATGTTTCTGCTGGTTAATACTGTTGTTAAAATTTGAGTGATAATCGGCGAAGCCGCATCAGTAAAGGCCGGAGTTGAAGCGGAAGTAAAAGCGATT
>CAZYCR010000008.1:0-29484 GCA_964645815.1 uncultured Gammaproteobacteria bacterium | reverse complement strand
GTTATACGCAATCAGTGGAGTGGCTACAAAGTGGAAGTCGTTTAGAAAACTTTATTAAAAACAATCATTTTTTAATTTATAATGGATAACATGAATAGAATAATTGAAACTTGCAAATTCTTTGTTGATAATTCTCAACACGTAAAAATAAACTCTGAAAAAGTTGATGAGTTTGTTGATTATTTTAATCATTCTCATATCAAACATTGGATTGATGAATCGCCATTTAATCTCAGAAAGTTAAACCCGAAAGACAGATTACATTTTCTGCTCGTGTTTAACTCAATTAGCTTTTCTTATTGGGGCGACCCAAAATGGAAAATAAGTTATCATTCCGAAGAAGTTGATGGTGCTTATGGAATGATAAGTGCTATTGCCAGAGCAATAGAAAATAAAATTCCCATTTTGGACGCAAAATTTCTTTCTGAGATTAAAGAAGAAGATCTTGGTAAAATCTTAGAGGGAAATGTTCAAATCCCTCTTTTTGAAGAAAGATTAAATATTTTAAGAGAAATTGGAACAACATTACTTAAAAAATTTGATGGCGATTTTACTAATCTCATAGAAAAAGCAGATGGCGATTCACAAAAATTATTGAGTTTGATAATTGAGAATTTTCCTTCCTTTGAAGACTCATCAACTTACAACGGAAAAAGAGTTTATTTTTACAAGCGTGCACAACTTTTAGTCGCCGATATTGTGCAAGCTTTCAACGGACACGAATTTGGTAGGTTAAAAAATATTGATAAATTAACTGCGTGTGCCGATTATAAATTACCTTTTGTTTTAAGAAGATCGGGTATTTTCTCTTATTCAGATTACCTCGCTGATAAAATTGATAATCAAATTCAAATTGATAAAGACAGCGAGGAAGAAATAGAGTTACGAGCAAATACCATTTGGGTTGTAGAATTAATCAAACAAAAGGTAAAAAAGAAGATTGCACACGCAGATTCTATTCATGTTAACGACCATATTTGGATTTTAGGGCAACAAAAATTAAAAAATGATAAACCATATCATTTAACGAGAACGACTTCTTATTAGATGCACGCTACTCCACTGACTTGCTCACTTCGTTCGCACCACGCCTTGCAGGCTCTCCTCGTTTCACTCGTCGGGGCGTATAACAGCGATTAAAAAGAAAAATCTTGCAGATTTTTCCCAAATTCGCTTCGCGAACTTTTTTTAATCGCGATGTTAAGTGAAATAATTTTCAGGGCTAAAAGGTTGTAGGGGCTTAAGAGTTTTCAAAAACTATATATAAACTAAGATATTTGTTAATTGTATGAGTAACCTTATTAAAAAGAAAAGTAGCATCCACGGAATTGGAATCTTCACAGAACAGGATATTAAGAAAAATGTTGTTTTTTACGAAGTTCCAATGGATCTAATTTCAAATGATCCCAAAGAAAGATGGGCTCACATCGGAAAAAACAGATGGGTTTCAGATGAGAAAGTGTTGAATTATATTAATCATTCTTGTGATTCCAATTCCAGATTAGATATTTCAGACCTGCCAAAATTGATTGCCCAAAGAGATATTAAAGCTGGTGAAGAAATTACCGTGAATTATAATGAAACTGAAAAAAATGGTGAGAAAGTTCCATGCAATTGTAAATGTAAAAAATGTAAAAAATATTTTTTGAGGATAGAATAATATGAAACCAAAAATTGGAATACTTGGAGGAATTGGTCCAGAATCTTCTGCTCTATTTTATGAGCAACTGATACAACTTGTTCAATCCAATAATATAAAATCAAATTTGGAATATCCACATATTATTTTAGAAAGCATACCTGCTCCTGAGCTTCTTTTAAAAAATCCTGATTTGTCAATGTATAAAGAAGCCCTAGTAAATCTTGAAAAAGCAGGAGCAGATTTTATTGTAATAATATGCAATACAGCGTATGTTTTTATCGACCAATTTGAAAATCTTGTGAATATTCCTATTCTTGACTTGAACAAAGAAACTAAGAAGATTCTGAACAAAACTAACCTTAAAAAAATAACAATTTTTGGTTCTAAAAAAACCATTGATAAGCTGTTTCATTTTAACAATATAAAAATTGAACCAATAAGTGAAGATGAATCAGAGATTATTGACAAAATGATTCTTGATTATAATTCTGGAAAAAACAAAAAAGAATTAGAACAACAGCTTATCAATCTAATAAAAAAGTATCCTCAAAAAAAGGTATTAATTGCATGCACGGAACTTTCTACAATATTAAAAAATGCAGGTCTGAAATATCTTGATACTTTTGATATATTGTTGGATGCTACTTTTCAAAAATGGAAAACTCTTAAGCCCTAGATTCTTGTTCTTTATGTATCGCATTCGCTCATCAGATAGAACGCCCTGAAAATTACTTAAGGGGACGCTGCGCTTTCGCTAACGCTCACCCTCACTTAACAGCGATTAAGAGGAAATTTGCTCGGCTCGCAAATTTCCCAAATTTCTTCCGCTACGCTCCAGAAACTTCTCTTAATCGCGATGTTAGGCGAAATAAATTAATTTGCTATGGAAACTATTAAACATTTTACCGCCACCACATTCATCGTGTATGAAAAGAAAGTGCTTTTACATTTTCATAAAAAACTTAGCATGTGGTTGCCGGTTGGCGGTCATATCGAGGAAAATGAACTTCCGGAGGACGCTGCATTGCGCGAAATAAAAGAAGAGACCGGCTTAGTTGCTACTCTCTACAATCCAGATAAACAGATGGGTTTAAGTGATGTAAGACAACTCATTCGTCCAATTCATATCTTACTTGTAGATATAGAAAATTTTCACAAGCATATTGATTTTATCTATTATGCTGTTTCTAAATCCAATGAGTTGAATCCGCAAGATGGGGAGACAGCCAAATTAAAATGGTTTTCAGCTGATGAAATAAAAAACCTCGATGCGCGCGAAAATGTAAAAGCACTTTCTTTAGAAGCGATTCAGCAGTTAAGTACGGCAAATTAATTTACATCGCCTATCCGCCGGGCATTGTGACGAAATCGCTTCGCCTGCCTGCCGGCAGGCAGGCTCTTTCGTCACAATACTAATATAATTCATGACAAATATGAACAAGATACAAAAAATTTCGATTCTTTTACTTATAGTGGCTGTTGCAGTAGGTACTATCTATGCAATTCAGCGTAGCAACGACACAAAAGACAATTCTCAAGTGACAAACGAAATCAATGAGACTTATATCACTGAACGATATACATTCAGTTACCCTTCCGATTTTCAAATTACTGAACAATTCGGGAATGTTTACATTAAAGATAACGATGCCGAAAGTCCTTTTGAACTCGAGAACGGAGATATATGGATAACAATATCACCTACCACTCAAGAAGCCTACGATGTTCGTCAATCACCAAATTACGCTTCAGATGGTCCCATCGCTGACAGTAAACTCATTCAGATCCAGAATCAATTTTATTCTGTAGATATGATTATTGGCGGACACGAGACAGCTACCCCGGGTGGGCAAGAAGTTTTCTCACTTATAATTTCATCGCTTTCTGCAAATTAGATTAGTATTCTGTACCTAACATTGGCTATGCGGTTTCGCTACGCTTCGCCCATAGTACTCCCTCAAGCCGCCACTTCGCATAGCTAGAAACATCAGGTGAAATAAAAAACCACCGAGCCTCGGCCAAGTGGTTTTTTGTTTTTTACAATGATAGGTTGTCAACGACTGAAGTATCTGCATCCTCTTCTTCAACTCGTTCTTCGCGAGCCTCACGTGGTGGTCGGCGAGAACCCTCTGGTTCGTGAATTTTTAGGTTCACGCGAGCATTCTGCTTAGCACCAACGATCTTCAAGAGAGTACGGATTGAACGGGCGGTTTGTCCTGATCGACCAATCACATAACCCATATCTTCTGGGTTGATGTGAAGAGTGATAAGAACACCGCGTTCATCAATCGTTCGTTCAGTACGGACGTCTTCCGGGTGATTAACAATCGCCTTGACGACGTACTCAACAAATGTCTGATCTTGTTCCATACAATTTCTTACGTTTCTACTAGTAACAGCTTTCTGCAATCGACCTTTTGCAAAATGAGTGCCATCACTTGAAAATATGGTAACACAGGTCAAGATTTTGGGAAAGTAGTATTTTATCTAATAAAAAAGCAATCCTTTTGCTTGTCGAAGTATCTTTATGGCGATGCTCCGCGCTTGAAAAGGATTGCATTTTTGATTTGTCTTTGTTATTCAGCTGCTTCTGCTGGTGCTTCAGCGACTTCTTCAGCTGGAGCCTCTGGGGCTGCTTCTGCTGGTGCTTCAGCGACTTCTTCAGCTGGAGCCTCAGCTGCTGCTTTTTCAGCGGCAGCGGCCTCTGCAGCTGCTTTCTTTGCCTCTGCTGCCTTTGCTTCGGCTTCAGCTTTGGCGGCTTCAGCGGCTGCTTTCTTTTCAACCATTTTATCAGCTCGCTTCTTGGTAATTTTAACTGACTTTGCTTTATCAGCTTTCAAAATACCGGCATTAACAAGCATGTTGTGAACGGTATTTGATGGTTGAGCGCCAGCCTCCAGCCAATGCTTTGCTCGCTCTTCGTTGATCTCAATGGTGCTAGGAGAAGTGGCAGGATTATACAAACCAATTATTTCAATAGCAGGAGACCAAGGATCATGAGCTTTATCTTGAACCACGATTCGATATTGTGGTTGGTGGCGTTTGCCGGTTCGTGAAAGTCGAATAGTTAACATAGTGAATGAATTGTGTGAAATGTTTATTGGCTAGAGCTTAGCTGAGATAGTAATTATTGTCAAGCCCTGTGAGGGCAAAGTTGTTTTTTTGCCTGTCCTTCGAAGCTCCAAAGGAGCGAAGGAGGATCAAGCCCTGTCGAGGCACTCTGTGCCGAAAACCCCAACGTAGCTCTAGGAGAGCGAAGTGGGGTAGTAATTTTAATCATGTTATAATATTCCTATGTTAGGAGGAAAAATTGTCATTATTGGTGCAGGGGAGATTGGGCAGGCCATTTTTTATTTACTTAAAAATAAAAAACAGGCTTTTCTTTGTGATAAAGCCAAGAGTCGAACTCAGTGTAGTCGACCGTATGCTGAAATAATTCCAGGAGCAAAGCTCATTTTTCTTTGTGTTCCTTCGACTGCTTTACGACCAGTACTTTCAGAAATTGAACCATACATAAATTCAAAAACATCACTTGTTTTTCTTTCCAAAGGAGTAGAAGGCGGTACAAACCATACAGTCGATGAAGTTTGTCGGGATGTCTTTGGTCGCAAACAAAGATTCATTGTTCTCCATGGACCAATGTTGGCAGTAGAAATGCGCAATGGTCAGGGAGGCGCTGCAGTTGCGGCTACAAAAAGTAGAAAAGCCTTTAAGATTTTGCAGGAATTTGTTAGAGATGACTTACTCTTGTCTTGTTCAAAAGATGTCCATGGTGTTGCAGTCGCTGGAGTTTTAAAAAATATTTACGCGCTTGCTTTGGGTGTGGCAGATGGTTTGTCTTGGGGAGAGAATATGAAAGCAGTTCTGGCTAGTCGAGCGATTGAGGAAATGAATTTGCTTATTGATTTGCTTGGTGGAAAAAAGAGAACCGTTTACTCTAAAGCTGGTGTGCCAGATTTTTTGGCCACAGCTTTTAGTGAAACTTCTTGCAATCATACTTTTGGCAAAGAACTAGCCAAGAAAGGAAAATCAAAAAAATTTGCTGAAGGTGTTTTATCACTCAGTTCAGTTTTGACAGTCGTTGGGAAGAACAAAAATAAATTAATAGTACTTTCGGCACTCGAAGAAGTGATTCTCAAAAATAAAAAAGCTAAAATTGTTTTTGAAAAACTACGGAAATCATTGTAATTTTTTGAAAAACTATAATTAGGGTAAAATGAATTATTATGCGCTGGATTTTTACTCTAATTTTTTTCTTTACCTTACCAAGCTTTGCTTTGGCCGCGTCAATTACTGAGCGAACGGCCGGTTTTATTCTTTTAGACGTGGAGCAACATGGTGAAGCCTGGTATGTAGATCCAGTTGGTCTTCGGCGTTACTATTTGAAAGATGGAAATGCAGCGATGCAAATTATGTCTGATTTGGGGTTGGGGATCACCAATAGAGACTTAGAGCAGATCCCAGTTGCTGCCAGTGGAGAAGTTGGTAGTTGGCCAATGCGTCAACGACTGGCTGGCAGAATTTTGTTGCAGGTCGAAGCACATGGCGAAGCTTGGTACGTTGATCCTGTAAGTTTGGAAAGATATTACCTCGGCCGGCCGGCCGATGCCTATGAGATCATGCGTTTTCGGAGTTTGGGTATCACCTCGGCTGATTTGGCTAGAATTTCGATAGCTAAAATAACATCGGATAGTGAAGAAAATTTTTATTTACCACTAACTTTCACTGCGCAAGCACCACTAGGCAATTGGAGCGATCCTCGTCAGCAAGATGCCTGCGAGGAGGCAAGCGTTTTTATGGCTGTTAAGTGGGCGCAGGGAGAAAGTTTTACTCTTGCTGAGGCAAGAGACATTTTTATAGCTATGTCTGACTGGGAAAAAAGTCAGTGGGGTTATTTTGAAGATACAAGCATTAATGACACGGCCGAGAGATTGATGAAAACCTATTTAAATTTTAATAATTTTGAAGTAAAGAGAAATGTTTCAGTTGATGATATACTCGCGGCCTTGGAAAATAATCATTTAGTAATTGTTGCTGTTAACGGACAAACGATCGGTAATCCGCATTACACTGGAGCTGGTCCATTACGGCACATGATCGTGATTAATGGCTATGATGTGGCAAGTGATGAATTCATTGTTAAAGACCCGGGAACCATTTACGGAAATGATCAGAGGTTTCCTAAAGATGTTTTAATGGCGTCACTAAGAGATTATGAATCAGGTAATCATGAGCCTGTTGGAAATCTCGGCACGGCGATGATTGAGGTTTGGAAATGATTTTAATAAATACCCCTAGAGGCACTTCGTCCTCCAGGCCTCCAGACCTTGGGTTCAGTGATTCCTTGCAGAAATATCACTTCACCCGTCTCGGCGGTTCGAAGACAAACTATTGTCTTCTCACTTCGCCTCGACTCCTCGCAAAGTACTTGATTAGGTAGAGTAATAATTATGTGAAAGCACTAACGCCGACCTTGAGGGGTCGGCGTTTAGCACCGTGACAGAGCGTTCACGGTGAAAGGAGAGTACGGACGAGTTCGAGGAACTTGTCCGGGTCGATGGGCTTCTCGAGCAGCTTGATCTTCTGCCCGGCGATGAAGGAACGCTGCTCGGCGTTCATCCCGCCGGAGCAGAGCACGAATCGCTGCATGACGAAGCCGGCTCGCTGGAGCCGGTTGTGGAGCTCGGCCCCGTCCATCCCGGGCATCTGCATGTCCGAGACGATCAGGTCGAAGTCGCCGTTGCTGTCGAGTGCTTGGTTGCGCATCAGTAGCGCATCGAGGCCGTTGTCAGCCTCGAACACCGCGGCCTGCAGGGGTCGGAGCATCCGGATGATGGCTCGACGCACCGGCGGGTCGTCGTCGACGACAAGAATTCTGCAAAGCTTGTTCACGTTTCCTCCCTGTGAAACAAGAAAAGAGATTAACAAAAAAAGAGGCTTTTGTCAAGCCTAAAACCAAACAAAACGAAGCGCCGGCCATCCACGAGGGGACGACCGGCACGGTTCGGCTTGACTTGGCTCTCTCGTCAACTTGGTGACGAATCCCTGGTCGTGACCGCCGATAGTCAACGATTGGGACATTTTCGCGAGTCTAGCTCGCGTTGGAGTGCATATGTGAATCGGGACCGCGCCTTGCGCGGTTTTGAGCGTGGAAGGTGCTGCGAAGGTCAGGCAGGCAAGGACACCCGGGCTGACAAATACATTATTATCAAAATATAAGGAAAAGTCAAGATAACACCTTAGCTATTCTGTGGCCAAAATGACGATATCAACGATTGTACTCCAAGCGCTATAGCCGGCGTTAGTTTTAGCCCTGACGCGGAAATAATACGTTGTATCTGTCGACACGGTCAGAGTTTGAGCAACAGCTTTGGAAGTGCCAGAGTAGATAGTGACAGCATCGTCGAAGGCAGTACTCGTATCTCGTTCAACTGAGAAACTTGCTGTAGTCTCGGATGATTGCCAACCAAGATTGAACGGTGTACCGGAATTATAACTAACTCCTGGATCTATGAGAGTCGGTCGTGCCGGTAGGAGGGGGAAGGAGAGCGAAATATTTTCCAAATTGCTCCAGTCACTTTTTCCAGCAGCATTGATTGCTCGTACTCGATAGTAAAAAACCGTTGATTCATCAGCTGAGATTGAATCAGTAACTGAGAATGCTTTGGTGTATTTTATTTTTGGGTTGGGAAAGTTGATGTTAGTATCTCGTTCGAATTGGTAGATGATTGTATTATCTATATCGCTCCAACTGACAGTAATAGTTGTACTTTTGCTGACTGAATCACCAGGATCATTTAAAACTGGAGTTTCTGGAACTCCATAAGTTCCGTCTTTCAGACCAAGATCAATATTAATTGTTCGCGAATAAGCAAACTGCGCATCTTTGAAATACGTGGAGCTGTCGTTTATTGGATCACCAATTGTATAGGCGTTCAAAAGTGAGTCCGGCAGGTCATCAACATAAGAACTCCACTCAGTGCCATAGATACTTTTTGCCATGGACTCGGTTTCCAGCCAGCGCAAAACTCCGCCGCGTTCAACTGCATAAGTTTTTGGACTGCTTTCTAGTTTTAAAAGTCGGCTGCCCGGGTGATAAGTTACAGTCCCGCCGAGTGGTAGAGTACTCAAAGTTGCATTACTAACAACTTGGACATCATTAAAATCTTTGTACCAGGTGAAGTAGGTTTTTGCGTTCGGAAAAACGTAACGCTGATTGTCTGCACCAAAATAATAGACAGCCGAATCATCCCCGCGAAGAATATCTCCTGGAGCTAAGGTAATTGCTTGAGCATTTTCGATACTTTTAATAATGCCACTAAAAAGCAGAAGAAAAGCACAAGCGAAAAGTAGTTTGGTACCGAGGGACATGGCTTTAGTATACTGTATTTGCAAACCAAAAACCACCAAAGTTGGTGGTTTTTGTGTTCTTATAATTACATCTTATTTGCCGCTGGTCCTCCGTAAGCTCCCATGTCGTTGACGGTTCCGTCAATATCGAGGAAGCCCGCTCCTGGATTACCTGTATTGATACCAATTGAACCAGGTTCTAGTGTTAGATCTGAGTAACGCGCGCCAAAGGTTGCTTGTCCAACAATGTCTGAGGCACCTGGTGCAAGACCAATCCATTCTTGGCCCGGCATTTGCGTATAGACGGCGTTGTAGTTTGAACTGATAGCACCGCCGACTTCAACTTCTCCTTGGGCGAAATTATCAATTAAGTTATTCATAACAACAACGTAGTTGTTGGCCGAGGCGTTGGTACGAACTCCAGCATTTTGAGAACCTCCAGCCGTATCGACCATAGTGTTGTTGTAGAGATAAATACTGTATGAATCCTCAATGAGAACACCGTCAGGAACAGATCCGGCGATGTTTTCGGCGTAGAGAACACAGTTTTGAACCATGGCTAGGCTTGTTGAGCTAGCATAAACTAGCGCTGTCGTTGCTCCCTTAATTTTGAAGCCGCGAATTACAGAACCGCTGCCAAGAATCACGGCGTAGTGTGCATTATTAGCGTTGATGGTAGTTGTATCTGGCCCTGCACCAATGAGGTATACACCATCTGGAATCATAATAGTACCGGTAACATACGATCCTCCAGAGACAAGAACAACGTCTCCCGAACTGGCGGCTGCCAAAGCTGCATTAATGTTACCCCCGTAATCGGCTGAAACATCATGAACAGTGTAATTGGTGACGATCATGTCAACTGTATTGCTAAACGCACTACAACCATAAGTGTTACATGCTCTCACACGGTAGTAGTAAGTTGCGTAACCAGACGTTGCCGCAGTTGAACCTGGCATGTAGTTTGTACTGCCATTGAAACTGCAGGCGCCGATCGCGCTTAAGAAACTGGAATTATCATCAACCTCCCAGCAATAAGTTGTGGCTCCTTGTTCTTTTGACCAACCAACATTGTAGGCAATACCGTCAGCTGAAGTAAATCCAGGGTCGTACATTTCCGGTGCTTCAGGAGTTGAGTTTGCTTGCAAAGTAATGTGGGTGCTGGCAATCCAGTTCTCGAACGGAATCGCTAAGTTCTCTGGTGTGGTATCCCAAGTGTCGTGGACAATCACCCAGTTGTTACTTCCGGTACCAGCATCGTAATTTTCGATGTAGCCAATCGCCGTTGCTCCATGACCAACGGACAAAGTCCAGTTTGAGCTTGTTTGCCATTGTTCGTTTGCATCTGGGTCAGCATTTGTCGCTGAACTTGATTGTGTGACAGCCGTACCCCAGTCGTAGAAGTAAACATTGTTGTAGCTGTAACCCACACTTTCCGGATTCCAATATGAGAATGAGACCCAAACTGGACGACCGGCATTGATTTCTTGTTTCAAACGTGTCCAAGCAGTTGCTTGACTGGTCGTATTTGATTCAATCGGGTCAAAATCCCAAGAGACATAACTTTGTTTACTGAGAAGGCCAACTCCCGGATCATCAAAACCAAACGATGTTCCAACCACACCATCCCAAACAACCCAGTCAACAAGTCCAAGATAGGCGTTGGCAAGAGATGTACCAAAGGTTACAGCGCTAGAGCGATCAGTACTTCCGTCGTCGTTAGTGTTCATGAACCAACCGATCCAGTTGGCAGCAGTCCGTGCATCATAAGTGGAGTTAACGCCGTTTGCGTACGCATGATTTTGAACGTCATCCCAGTACGCGGTAATGTTAGCAGCTGCTAAAGGATGAGAATACTGTTCAACAGTCGGAACTCCCAAAACATTATTCGCTGGGTGACTAGCATCTGGCACATTGCTGATCATGGTAATAGTTGGCGATGGGCTACCTGAGGCAGTGACTAAAAGATCTTGTGTATTACTCCAGGCGCTGTGGCCGATAGCGTTTCTAGCTTGAACTCGGAAATAATAGGTTGTGTCGACTGTAGGAGTTATGGCCTGACTGTATGAGGTCGATGAGCCAGAATAAATAACCGACGACCCGGTGAATGATGAGTTAGTTGCTTGTTCAAGTTGATAGGTAGTTGCACCCGAAGACGCTGACCAACTAAGTGTAAAGCTCGCGCCGGCTGAAACAAACAGACCTGGATCTGAAAGAGTTGGGGCTGTTGGGACACCGGTTGTAGAGACTGTAATATTTTCTGTATTGCTCCAAGAACTTGATCCGGCCGGATTGATTGCTGAGACACGGTAGTAGTAAGTCGTTGTAGTACTTGGAACTTGATAATCGGTTGATACGAGAACGGCTCCAGAATGTACTTTGGTTGGGTTGGTAAAAGCAGCTGTTGTGTCGCGCTCAAGACGATAGCGAGTTGCACCACTGACAGCAGTCCAATGGAAAGTAATTGTTGAGCCACTCGGAACCGAAGTTCCAGGATCAGTAAGAACCGGCGCACTGCTTGGTGCTGCATAAGGACCGGCAACTAAACCTTTGTCGATATTGATTGTACTTGAGAAATCGTATTGAGCGGTTTTGGCAAAGTCATCGGAATTGTCAATTTGTTCGCCTCTGGTGTAGTAGGGGAAGAAAGCATCTGACATGTCATCAATGTAGGTATTCCACTTTGCGCCGTACAAACTGGTGGCCACTGCTTCAGATGTAACCCAGCGCAAGGTGCCGCCACGTTCGATAGCATATGTTCTTGGGTCAGTCATGAGTTTGATCATGCGACTGCCTGGGCGATAGGTAACGTTTCCAACAAGCGGGATTGTACCAAGCTGGCTGTCATCAATTACTTTGACGCTGCTGAAATCGTTGTACCAAGTGAAATAAGTTTTTTCATTTGGGAAATTATAACGATTTCCGTCCGCGCCATAGTAATAGACGGTGGACATGCTTCCTTTTATAAGGTCGCCTGAATTGATGGTTGTTGCCGCTTGCACTGGTGTGGCAAAGCTAACGACACTAACCATCATGGAAATCGCTACAAAGACGGACAAGAGACGTTTGAAGCGAATCATAAAAAAAGATTAAGAATTGAACATAGTATACAAAAAAACCGCTAACTTTGGGAAAGCATTGTTCCACAGCAAGCTAGAGGTTATTTTTGCAGCATGTCGAGCGCTTGGGCGTAGTAGCGCATGATGTTGTCAGTATAGTCGGGATTTGTTTTTTTCCAGAAACGACCGTTGTAGAAAACTGCAAAGTCATCTAGATGTTGATCGATCGGAAAATAAATATCAGGTTGTTTTTTTGTTTCTGCCGCTTTTTCAATTAAGAAGGCTAACAATAATTTTGTAGAATTTTCCGGGTGATATGTTTGACCTTCGGTGAGTTCAAGTTTGTGTCTTGCTGTAAGTCCCGGTCCTTTCATGAGCACATGAAAAAGTGAGAAGGAAAAAGCTTTTTGGTGATCTTCCCAGCGGTGCCAGGTAAATTGTCCGATCGGCTTGTTACCTGATTCCTGTTTAGCAATGGCAATCACTGTAGCTAAGAGTTCTTCTTTCGAAACTTTTTGGAGAATGTCTTCAATTTCATCGTGGTAATCAGGATTCTTCATTATGTCTTCAATGCCCAGACTGGCGTAATGAGCTAACTGTTCCTCTGTTAGCTCTCTTGCGTCATTTTCCCACGGAATCGGTAACCACATACCAGCCTTTAATTTTTTTGCCGGAATGTTAAAGGATTCTAATTTGTTGGTTTGAGTTTTGAGATACGCATACTTTTCGTATTGACTAAGTGCTTCTCTAATACCACTAATCGTGTCTCCTTTTTGCACGTAGTAAAAATCAAGACCGACATCATGAAAAATTTTTTCTCCACCGGGCATGATTTCAGTTCTAGCTTCTCGCTCTTCTTTGGTGAATTCACCACCGCTAAAATGTTCAAAATATTCTGGGTTATCATCAAAGATTTCTTTGCCAACTTTTTCTTCGACAGCTTCTGTTTTTGCGACTTCTTTTAATTTGTTTATTTCTTCTACCTCAGCATCACTTTTGCATTGCGGGCCTTCACAAGCCGGTGTTCCGGCACTAAAGGCCGCAGCAAAACCAGCTGCGCGAGCAATTTTTTTCGCTTCACGTCCAAAGCGTTGCATGAAGCCTTCCGGATTGTTTGGCTTTTCCATATTAACGTCTGGCTGTACCGGTTTCCTCAATATCGGTCAGGCTAACTGATAGTAGATTTGAGACACCATCGTCGCCCATGGTCACGCCGTACAACAGATCGGCACGTTCCATGGTTGCTCGATTGTGAGTGATCACAATAAATTGAGTCAGTTTGCGGAGTTCATTCAAAATATTGGCAAAGCGAACTGTGTTCGCTTCATCGAGCGCTGCGTCGACCTCATCGAGAACAACGAATGGTGACGGATTAGTGGCCATGATGGCAGATAAAAGGGCAATCGAAGTTAGCGCTCGCTCACCACCTGAGAGTAAATTCAGAGCTTTTAGTTTTTTACCCGGCGGTGTGGCTTGAATATCAATACCAGCCACAGTATCACGACGCTTTTTAAAGCGCTTTAAGGCTGCTTCGGCTTCGGTTTCTTGCTTTTCGATTCTTTCTTCAGCCATTTCTTCCATGGCGCGGTCGAGAGCAACTCGGCTTTCTTCATCGGTCGGCATTTCGCTTTCGCGCAGCTTGATTAAAGAACAATCTCCACCGCCAAAAAGAACTTTGAAGTACTTTTTGAACTCCTCGTTGATTGTTTTAAAAGCCTTTTCTGATTGAGTTTGAATTCTTTCATCGAGTTCATCGATGATTTTTTCCGTGGAGCCAATGGCAGCTTTCAAATCTGTAGTTTGACCGCTCAAGAAATCAAAACGTTCCTCGGTTTCTTTGTATTCAGCGATTGTTTCTTCATCAATACCACCAATGAGTTCCAGTTGATGCTTAAGACGAAGCATTTGTGAGCGACTGTCATCGGAATTACGCTCGCGCTCCTTTGGTTTGTTTTGTTTGATTTGCTGTGACCTCTCTCCCAACTCTTCCGTCATTTCTTGCTCCAAGCCTTCCAGACGAGTTTCAAGTCTAGCCTTTTCAATATTAACGACATTTTGTTCTTGCTCCAGCGTGTGCAATTCAGTTTGCAGTTGACGTAATTTGCGTTGGAACTCAAAAATCCTCGTGTCTGGTTTTTTGCTTTCTTTGTTGAGGTCATCGAGTTCTTTTTCAGTTTGAGCTAATTTTTGAAAAGCTTCCTCGACTTTAGCTTTGGCTTCTTTTTTAGCTTTAAGAAGCTTGGCATCCGGTTGATAATCGTCTGGGTTTGGTTTGGTGAGCCTTTCTCGCAACCTTTGAACCATTTTGACGATCTTTAAAAGCCCAACCGACTCATCGAGTCTGATGATGTCGTCCAATTCCTTAATGATTTCCGAAAGTGACAAAGGCGCCCAGCTCGATTGAGCTCTAATTTTTGCCATCTCCAACTCACGTTCGGCAGCAAAGTCCGCTTGCTCAGCTTGGCGAAGGTTATTCTGAGCCTCGCGATAGTTTTTTTGCATCGCTTTCATGGCTCCGCCGTCTTGAGCACCGGCAGTAACGTCTTTTTCAATAGCCAAGAGTTCTTCGTCACCGGTTTTTAACTCATTTTTTTTGGCCTGAATTTTTTCATCGATCTGGGAGAAACGAGAATCAACAAGCTTCAAATCTTCCTGCCAATTCCACCAAAGTGTGCCAAAATATCTGGTTTGCAATTCATGTAACTCTGCCTCGATCGCCTCCCGTTTTTCCAAACGTTTTACCTGGCGTTTAAGGAGTCTAAGTCGCGGTTCAATTTCTGATAAAAGCATTTCAACTTCGATCAGATTTTCTGTTGATTTTCTCAGTTTTAGCATTGCTTGATGCCGTTTGATTTGAAAACCTCGAACACCGGTAGCGTCATCAAAAAACACTTTTCTCTCTTCCGGAGAAGCAGTGAGAACATGGTCGATCATACCTTGGCCGATGACTGTGTAGCTTCTTTGACCAATGCCGGCCTCGGCGAGTAATAATTGAATGTCAGCCAAACGAGCTTGTTTGCCGTTTAGTAGATATTCAGACTCACCATCGCGATAAAGTCGTCGGGTGATGTTGACTTCACTGTAATCGACTTTCATGCTTTTGTCGGAATTATCAAAGACCAGCGTCACCTCGGCAAAACCTGAACGAGTTTTTCCTTTAGCTCCAGAAAAAATAATATCCTCGGTTTTTTTACCGCGGAGTTGTTTCATTGATTGTTCGCCCAAGCACCAGCGAATGGCGTCGGCGAGGTTGGATTTACCAGAGCCGTTTGGACCGACAACAACGGTGAGAGCATGAAGATCTTTTTTTGGTCCAGAAAAGTCGACAATGGTTTTTTTGGCAAATGTTTTAAAGCCTTGAGTTTCGAGTCGAGTAAGATGCATAGCATGGGTATTATAGCAGATTTGGTAACGAAAGTGATGGAGTGACGAAGTAAAATATAATTTTGAACAAAAGTGAAAAATCTTCAAGAGATCCTTCGTCAAGCTCAGGATTGCGACATTCTTTTTTTGACCAAAGCGAGGAGAGCAAATCATTGTTGGCGACTGGGACCCACCCGAAGTCCCGTTTTACGGGACAAGGGTGGGAAGGAGCCCGCAATCTATGATTTGCGATCGGCCGTTACTCAAAAAGAGTTAAGGCCGCCGAGCCAGGAAAAAAGCTCTTTCTTTCCTCCATTTCTTTGAGCCCAAAGAAATGGAGTCTGGAGGTCTGGAGGACGAAGTGCCTCCAGGAGTGAATCATCGAAGATCCTTTCTTTCCGATTGAAGGGCACGCAATGACAACTTAGCGAAAATTTGCTCCAATTGCTTCGCTGATATTTTTGTAACCGTCTTTTTTGAGGAGTTTCACTAGATCGCGATTGATTTCACCAATGAGTTGTGGGCCTTCATAAATCATGCCAGTGATGAGTTCAACCAGACTGGCTCCATTTTTTATTTTTTCGTAAGCCTCAGCAGCAGAAAAGACGCCGCCAACACCAATGATCACAAAGCGTTCGCCGACAGTTTGGTAAATGTGTGCGATCAGTTCGTTGCTGATTTGACGAATCGGTTGTCCGCTAATTCCGCCTTTTGCCTTTTGTGGAATTTCATTTTGTTGGATAGCGTTGTTTGCATAGTTTTTGGTGAGGTTGGCGACAACAAACCCATGTACTCGATGTTTTTTGGCTACCTCAATTAAAGCATCAACTTCGTCAATCGATAGATCAACGGCAAATTTTAAGAGGACTGGTTTTTTTGTCGGAATTTGATCGAGTCGATCCAAGAGGAGCTCCAAACGATGCGGTTCAGCAAAAGGTTCGCCGCCAAAAGCATTAGGACAACTAATATTGACTACAAAAAAGTCGCCGATATCTTTTAGAGCCTCGAAAGCATGAGCATAATCTTTAACACCTTGCTCTTCGGTTACTGTGCGGGCGTCATTGGTTTTGGCAATACTGGTACCAAGAGGATAATCGAAGTGTTTACCGGCTAGTCTTTTGGCAATTGCTTTGCAGCCGTCGTTTTTGAGACCGTAGTAAACAATTAAACCTCTTGATTTTGGTAGACGCCAAAGTCGTGGCTTGGGGTTACCTGGGCAAGAGCGGCCGGTAATTGAGCCAACTTCTTGAAAACCAAAACCAACAGCCGGGAGAATTTTAGTGAGCTCGGCGTTTTTATCAAAGCCAGCTGCCAGGCCAATCGGATTTTTAAAACTTAGTCCAAGGATTTCTTCTTGCAGTGCTGGGTTAGAATAGTTGTAGAGTAATTTTGTTTTCCAGCGAGTTAGTGCAAAAGCTCCCAAGAGTTTGCCAATTTTTAAAAAGAGATCATGAATAACTTCCGGATCAAAAAGAAAAAGAATCGGTTTTAATAGCCGTTTATAGAGAGTTTTTTGCAGTCCAGTTAAAATCATACGTGCTTAGTCTAGCTTATCTTGACCTTTTTTTCAATCCCGAGTAGTCTAATTCACTTATGTCCAAACTTTTGGAAAAACAAGCAATGGATTTGATTGGTAAAGCCGAACATATTTTATTGTTGACCGACGAGCGGATCGATGGCGATACAATCGGCTCAACTTTGGGCATGTACCATGTTCTAAAAGAGATGGGAAAGTATGTGGAAGTTTTTTCACCGGGAGAGTTGCCGGCCAGTCTAAAGTTTATTCCGGGAACAGAAGTGATCCAGCGTGATCCAGGTATTTTCGAAGCTAGTTCCATTGATTTAGTCATTGTCTTTGATTGTTCCGACGGCGAGTATTTTAAAGAGCATCTACCAAAATTGGCACCAAGAATTCCATTGATTGTTTTTGATCATCACGCGACTAATCCTCGCTATGGCACGATCAATTTTATTGAAGCCGAAGCTGCAGCCACCGCCGATGTTGTTTGGCGTTTTATTAAAAATCAGAATTTACCAGTGAGCAAAGAGGCAGCTCAGGCAATTTTAACCGGCATCATGACTGACACAGAAGGATTTTTAACAAACAATACTACAGCCGCGTGTCTTAGCGCGGCACATGAGCTGATCAGTTATGGTGCCAAGATCTCAGAGATTATTAGGGAGACGATGATGAATAAAAGTGTGGCTACTTTGCGGCTTTGGGGTTTGGCCTTTGAGCGTTTACATCATAACAGCCGTTTTGATGCTCTAACGACCGCTATCACCATGCAAGATGTGTTTGATTTGGGCGTTGATGAAATGGAAACCAAAGCCCTTTCAAATTTTTTGAACGCTATGGTTGAAGGAACAGACGTTGTTCTGGTCTTGCGCGAAGTTGAAGATGGAGCAGTAAAGGGCAGTTTTCGTTCGTTGACTCGTGATGTGGCAGCACAAGCAGAAGCTTTTGGTGGCGGCGGCCACATTCGAGCGGCCGGTTTTAAGGTTCTTGATGCTTACTTAGAAGAAAGAGAGGGAGAGTGGAAGATTGTGAAGAGAAATGGAGATGTGGTTTAGCTGGTTGACCCATTAGCACTCACTATGTTAGACTGCTAGAAGAAGCCTTTAAAATTCGCGATCTTTCGGCTTAAAACGTCGCTCCTAGGTCCACGTACATTCCAAGTACGTTTCGCTTCGCCTGCCTGCCGGTAGGCAGGTCGCTTGTTTTGCACCGAAATCTCATCGAATTTAAAAAGCTTCCAAACGATATCTATATATCCATTTATGTCAGATGAACAAAATCACGAAATTCGATCACAAATTTTGATTCCGACCGTGATCGAGAAAACAAGTTATGGCGAGCGCGCCTATGATATCTATTCTCGATTATTGAAGGATAGAATTATCTTTTTAGGGGATGCTATCGACGACCATGTCGCTAATAACGTTATTGCTCAACTGCTTTTCTTAGCGAGCCAAGACAGTGAAAAAGACATCAAACTCTATATCAATTCACCCGGTGGTTCAGTTACAGCAGGACTCGCTATTTACGACACCATGCAATACATTAAACCGGACGTTTCTACTATCTGCGTTGGTATGGCTGCTTCGATGGGCGCGGTTCTCTTAACGGCCGGTGCGCCAGGGAAACGATTTGCCCTGCCAAACTCTGAGGTAATGATTCACCAAGTTTTGGGAGGTTTTGAAGGCCAGGCAACAGACATTAAAATTCATGCTGAGAGGATTTTACAGATGAAAGAGACTCTAAATAAGATTTTAGCCAAACATACTGGTAAGGATTTGGCCAAAGTTACCGATGATACGGAGCGTGATAAATTCATGAGTGCCGAAGAAGCCAGAAAATACGGCCTAATTGATAAAGTAATCGAGTAATAGCAGTGACTCTTGACAGATTCGTCGGAGCATGCTAAAGTGGCTCGTTCGTGATTGCTCTCTTATTTCTGCAGCCACGACAAGCATGGGGATGTATCCGTTGTAAGCTCCGGCTCCGGCTGGACCTCTACCATAGATATATCTTCTTGGCTGCAGTAACAAGGGAGCGGCACGACGCACTTTCATAAAAAAGAGCGTCCGTCGAAAGGCGGGCGTTCTTTTAATTTTTAATTTTTTTCTTTCTATTCCACCACATCGCCGACTTCGAGCTCGGTTGCGGGAGTCTCTGCCGGAGTTTCTTCGGTTGGTTCACTGGCCGTTTCTTTTCCAACTAAACAGATTTGCGGCAAGCTGCGATAAGTGGAGTTAAATGTCTCAACTTTTTCAGTGCCGTCGGCATATTCAATAATGTAATCAAAGGTAGTATTGGCTCCCGGGTGGGCAGATTGGCAACGACGTACCCCAGCTGGCAAACTATCGGTTTCAGTTTCTTGCGGTGCACCGTAACCGGTCCAAGAAAGAACAACCGGTGGCGTGTAAGAGCCTTTGCGACCATCGTTGGTACCCCAGAAAGTAAAGTAGAGTCGACGGTTAACTTCATCGACCTCAGTAATGAAGAGAACGTAGTTTTCGTAAGTGTTGGTGAACTTAAAATCCGGCGCAGGTTCGTAAATGGTGGCATCAGTTCCAGGATTACCGTTGGATAAATCATTATAGTAACTGACCACCAAAGAATGATTTCGTCGTTCTGTTACTTCAAGAGCAGAATTCATCACAGCTCGGAAGGTGGTTGTTCCAATTTGGCAAAGTCCGCCACCAATTTCCGGCTTGATTTCATCACCTTTAATAACCAATTCCGGCAGATAACCGTTTTCATAAGTGAAAGGGCGGAGTTGTTCAATTAAGGAGATTGTTTCTCCTGGCGGCACCAGCAAGCCGTTGAGTTTTGAAGCTCCATTTTTGATGTTGGCAATACGATTCGCAGGTGATCCGGCAAAATCAGAAATTCCAACACCCAATATTTCCGTAATGCCAAAGTCATTCACACTACCGGTGGTAATTTCCGGCTCAGCAACATCGACGACGATAGCTAGGCGTTGGTTTTTTTCTCCCAAAGCATCAACTAATTTTTGTGTGGTCACTTCTTCATTTAACTTTTCTCCGTTTAAACTGCCGGCAAATTCAACAACCTTGTTTTCTTCGATGGTGAAGCGGGCGTTTTGTGGTTTAACATCCACGCTGTCTTTGATATCTCCAAAGAATGATTCTAAATCCTCGCCCGAGAGACCAAGTTCGATCTGTCCAGCATCATTTTTCACCGGGATCAGCCATTCGGCAATATCTTTGTCAGTGATTTTCCAGCTATAAGGAATTTGAGCATCAGTCAGATGGGTCAAATAATAAGGAGCAGCTTCGATGGCCGCTTTAATTTCATCTTCTAAAGCCAAAGCCTCTGTTTCAGTGATTGGGTCATCGGTCGCTTTCATGGCGAGCTGCAAAGTTTGAAGAGTTAGATCGTCAGCATCTTTTTTCAAAGTTTTAAGAGCTTCAGCAGTCTCAATTTCTTCACCTGATTTTCCAACAACAACTTCCACAGTAATCTCCGAGCGACCAATAGAAATTTCATAGTCGGTTGGTTCACCGGGATTTTCAATATCTTGGTAAGCCGTATGAATTGCTTCGAAAATGTCGTCTTCCAAGAAGGTGATTGGGAGATTTATTTTCTTTGGCGAGGCCAAGACCCAAAGTGCGGCAGGTAAATTTCCATTATCACGACCAACAGCGTAAGCATCATTAATAGTTTTTCGAACATCAAGATCAATGTAGTCAAAAACCAAGTCAGGATCGGTTGAACCGGTGGTTCTCAGATCAAGGTGCTTTTCTTCGCCAGCCAAACTAACTTCCAAACCTTTATCCAAAAGGCTATTAAATTTGCTTTGCAAAACCTCAGTTGCTTCCTCTTGAGTTAGACCACCAAAGTTAATTCCAGCCACTAAGACATTAGGGTAAATTCTACCCTCATAGATTTTGTAGTAAGCAAAAATTGAGCCAGTGAGCAATAAGGCTAGCATAAAAATCACCAGGCTACTCCAGAGAACTAATTTTTTTCGCCGTTGCCACCAGGATTTTAGATGGGCAAAGACAGTGTGATGAAAGGTGATCATAGTTATTTAGCTTTTACTTCAAGGTGCATCTCACCACGAGTTTTAGGTAGAGTCAATGTTAGGACGCCATCGACAATTTCGGCCTCGGCAGCATCAGGGTTAACGTGGTGTGGCAAAATGATCGAGCGCGAAAACGCACCCCAGAAACATTCTTGAAAATGTAGCGTAGCTTCTGTTGGTAAAGTGTGGCTGTGGCGTTCGCCACGAATGGTTACTAAATCGCTGCTGACATTAATGTCTAAATCAGCCGGTTTAACGCCGGCGATGGCTGTCCGAATAATAATCGCATCGCGAGTTTCGATTACATCAACGGCCAATTGGCCTTCTTCATTTTCAAATTCGAGCATATCAATTTATTTCTAAATGTCTTGTGTATTCATAAAGTGGACCGGCGATAAGACCCAGGCTCATTGACCAAAGCAACAGATCCAGCGGCACAGAGCCAATGAGAATTGATGATTCAACCAGGTTTGACCAAAGAGTAGCACCTGAGACTATGGAAACCAAGGTTCCGGAGACGAAAGCAACGAGCATTGTCAGAAGACCACTCCAGAGTGCATCGCGCAGCAAATCTAGACGATGGAGCACCATATACATTGCGGCAACCACGGCGCTAATTAAAATTGAAAGAGCAGTATTCAGTTCAAGCCAAAGACTCAGAATTACTACTGACCAAACAAAGATTGTAAAAATGAGAAACATCTGCAGAAGATAGAACTTGGCATCGAGCTTTTTGGGTACAGCATTTTTTGGCATCAGACGGTGGTAATGTTTACCAAAGAGGTTGTGGTAAATAGCGCCAGCAATACCGGCCATAAAAAATGCGAAGCTTAAGTCGAAAATTGTGAGTTGGGCTAAGCTGTTTTTTAGTTCCTCGGCTGAACCTAAGACCAGTGTTGTGGTTGGTAAAATGAACATGGCCATGACTCCCAGAATTAACATTTCTTGTCTGACTTCTTTTGAACGCAAAAATAAAAGTAGCCAGACTAATCCTAATAGAATCGAAAGCAGAGAATAGAAAGATAATAAAACCTCCATGGTGATATTTTACAGTGTTTATTTGGCTATCACAAGCGCTTGTTTTAAGCTATACTATATATATGAGAAAGATTACTTTTCAAATCGAAGACATGCACTGCGCATCTTGTGCGGTGACGATCGAAAAGGATTTAAAAAATGCTCCAGGCGTTCATGGGGCAAATGTTAATTATGCCCTGGGACAAGCAAGCGTCGAGTATGAGGATGATCTGACTAATCCAACCGCATTGCATAAAATAGTTAAAGAAAGTGGTTACACCGTTACTCCAAAGAAACAAGAGAAGGGAAGCCATCAGCATGCTGGCGGTCATGAACATCCGACCATGAATGCAAAGACCGAAGCACAACGAGCGGCTTTGTCGTTGAGCTTTGGCTTGATTGCTTTTCTCTTGGCTCTTTTTAAAGTTGAAATCCCAGGGGAGATTCTGGGTGTCGGTGCTGTCTTTTGGCTTCAAGCAATATTAGTTTCGATTATAGTGCTTGGCCCGGGTATGGAATTTCATCGGGTGACGATCAAACAATTAAAACTTGGTCGTGCCAACATGGACACTTTGATCAGTATGGGCACCGGGGCGGCTTTGATCTTTAGTTGGTGGCAAATGTTTGAAGGTGGAGCAGTCTACTTTGATGCTGCCGCTTTGATCACTGGTTTTATTTTGCTCGGCCGTTACTTTGAAGCAAAAAGTAAGGGTCGGGCTAGTGAGGCTATAAAAAAATTATTGGAGCTTGGTGCCAAAACTGCGCACAGAATGAAAAAGAATGGCACAGTAATTGAAACTCCAGTTGATCTTTTACGTATTGGCGACGTTGTTTTAATAAGACCTGGTGAAAAAGTGCCGCTCGACGGTCAGGTGATCGAAGGTAAGTCATTTGTTGATGAATCAATGTTAACCGGAGAGAGTATCGCGGTTTCAAAGTGGCCGGGTGTGCAAGTTTTTGGCGGCACAATCAATCAAAAGGGTGTGCTTACAGTAGAAATTACCAGCTTAGTCGGAGACTCGGTCTTGGCCCAGATAGTTCGATTGGTTGAGGAAGCTCAGCAGCAGAAAGCACCGATTCAAAAACTAGTTGATCGCATCTCAGCCGTCTTTGTCCCGTCGGTTATTGTTATCGCATTTATAACTTTTATTATTTGGTACTGGCAAACCGGCGATTTAGAAGCGTCGTTTGTGCCAGCAGTAACGGTTTTAGTGATTGCCTGCCCTTGTGCTTTAGGTTTGGCAACTCCAACAGCGATTTTGGTGGGAACTGGTATGGGAGCTAGACAAGGAATTTTGATCAAGAATGGTGAAGCGTTGCAGCGAGGCAGAAATTTGGATGTGATCATGCTCGACAAAACCGGAACGATCACTGAGGGCAAGCCAAGTGTGAAAAAGATTGTTCTTTTTGAGATGGATCAGGAGTTGGCTATGAAGGTTTCCAAGCACGATCATGATCCAGAACATGCACTTTTGTCACTATCGGCTGGTTTGGAAAAATTTTCTGAACACCCAATTGCTTATGCGGTCATGAATAAAGTTAAAGAGTTGGGAATTTCTCCAGCTGAGACAACAAATTTCGTGGCTCATATTGGTCGTGGTTTGGAGGGCGTCTTTATGGGAGAAAGACTTCTGGTCGGCAATGCCATTTATATGAGCGAAGAAGGAGTGAATTTGCACGCAGCCATGAAAGACGTAATCGAGTTGCAAGAATTAGGCATGACTGTTTCCATGGTTGCTCTGAATAAAAAAATATTGGGCATTTTGGGAATTGCCGATACTTTAAAACCGCACGCAGCTGAAGCGGTTTTAGCTTTAAAGGAAGCAGGGCTTGAAGTCTTGATGATCACCGGAGATCATCGTCGAACAGCGGAAGCCATTGCAAAGGAAGTTGGTATTTTGGAAGTTGAAGCAGATGTTTTGCCAAGTAAAAAATTGGAAATAGTTAAGAAATGGCAGAAGCAGAATAAATCAGTGGCCTTTGTGGGTGATGGAATTAATGATGCTCCAGCTTTAACACAAGCAGATTTGGGAATTGCCATTGGCAGCGGAACAGATGTCGCCATCGAAGCCGGACAAATTGTTCTAGTTGGTGGCGGACCAGAGAAAATTCCAGAAGCCATTCGGCTTTCACGAATCACTGACAAAGCAATCAAGGAAAATTTATTTTGGGCCTTCTTTTACAACGTTGCTTCCATTCCTTTGGCAGCCCTTGGGCTTTTAAATCCGATCATTGCTTCAATTGCCATGGCCTTTTCATCTGTTTCTGTGGTTTTGAACTCGCTACGAATTAGGAAAATGAAATAAAATTTTGTACAATAGTGTCTGTATGACAGTCACAAAACATTTTTCAATTGCTCAATGGTTTTTTTTAATTGTTTGCGGTCTTTTAGTTTATTTATATTGGCAGGTGTTGCAACCGTTTGCGCTCTCTTTGGTAACTGCGTCAATTTTTGCAGTTGTACTGGCACCACTTCACAAAAAAATTGTTCATAAACACAACTGGCCACGAGCAACAGCACTGGGAATTTTGCTGGTTGTCTTTTTGCTAGTCATGGTACCGGTTTTTGTCTTGAGTATTTTAGTGGCTCAGCAAGCCGGTGAAGTTTCAACTTGGGCATTGGAGCGAGTTACTTGGCTGCAGACGCTCGATGTTGAAGGCCAACCTCTCTTTTTGGCGCTCCCAACGGCTATACAAGAAAAGATTCTAGCCATTGATGTTGTTGGCGCTGGCCAATTTGTTGCTGACTGGGTCTTCCAAAAATTGGGCGGAGCAGTTTCCGGTGGTGTTAGTTTGCTTTTCAATACTGTCATCTTTTTTATCACTCTTTATTACTTCTTGGTACATCGTGAAAGTGTTTACAAGTTGCTTTTGGAACTCAGCCCATTTAAAGATTCGCTCGATGAAAACATTATTCATCGCATCGTGACCACAGTACGCTCAGTTGTTTTTGGAGCTTTGATTGTGGCCGTGGTTCAGGCGACTCTTGCAACCGTTGGTTTGGCAGTTTTCGGCGTCCCAGGCGCGCTCTTTTGGGGCGCCTTAGTTTTAGTGACCTCTCAGATTCCATCGATCGGCGTTGGTATTGTCATGATTCCGGCAATAATTTATTTAGCCTTTACAGGTCATGTACCTTCGGCCATTGGTCTCACAATTTGGGCGGCAGTCGTTGTTGGTACAATCGATAATTTTTTGACACCAATGATCATTGGCGCAAAAACAAAAATGCCAGAAGTCTTGATTCTGGTTTCGGTCTTAGGTGGTGTTATTGCTTTTGGCCCGATCGGATTTATTATTGGTCCAACACTTTTAGCTGCGATTATGGTGATGATAGATTTGTATCGCGCCGGCATGCTCGAATAAAATTTGCTATAATTCTCATATATGAAACAAAAAATTAAATTGCACCATTTTTCTTACCTGGCAGTTTTCGCCATTATGGGCTTGGTGATCACCTCGACAGTTTATATGGCTACTGGAACTAATCGTGAGAGTTCAGAGGAGCCAGTAGACTATCTTGAAATGTCTAGGAGTACGGGTGACGTAAATTTTGTTGTTTATGATGTTGATCCAGTTACAATTGATGATCCTACTTCTTCACGTGTGGGGAACACCATAAGAGCCGAGTGGAGTCTGACAGCAAACGAAGGAAGTGTAACTTTGTCCTATTCAACAGACGATGGGTTAACTTGGGTCGATGTTCTTGTTGGAGCTGATTCAGTATCTTATTCATTATTTCAGATTCCAGAGACGCAAGCAGAACAAATGCTTGTAAAGATCGATGCTGAAGGGCAACAAATTATCCGCCCAATAACCCTCATTCAGGATACAGCACAATCCATTGAAAATATCCAAGTGAAAAATAGATCAAAAAATTTATGAGAATAAATATTTCTTTTATAACCACAAGCTTTTTTGCTTTCTTAATGTTATGCTTGTGGTTCTTGATGAATGCCCAACATGTTCATGCCGCAACAATTACTTGGGACGGGGAAGGAGGAGACAATAATTGGTCTACAGCTGCAAACTGGTCAGGTGACACAATTCCTGGAGCATCTGATGATGTTGTATTTGATGGAACTTCAACAAAAGATTCAACTCAAGATATTGTAACAAAATCAATACTAAGTATTTCATTGAATTCTGGCTATACCGGCACGTTAACAATTACCCAGAGATTATACGTTGGTACTGGCGGCGTTAATTTAAATGCTGGCACTATCTATAACCAGAATGTCTTCAAGGTAACCAACGGAACTTTTACACAAACAGGTGGAACTTTTAATGCCGATGTTAACTATTACATTGAATTGGAAAATAGTAGCAATCTAGTTATATCCGGAGGAACTTTTTCGTCCAATTCAGATCTTCTTTGGTCAGGGACGGGTACTTCATCTGTAGACATAAATTCAGCCTTAACCATTGGAAATTGGTATCAGTTTTATGAGGCCGACTCTGATGTTGTGACAGTGGCCGCTGGAGATGTGATCACTGTCAATGGGGATGTCGATATTACGGGCAATTCTGATCTTAATTGTGGGGCAGGAGCATATTTTAATTTGAAATATCGTTTAAATTTAAATAACAACACAACAACCACAGGAACTTGTACAATTAAGTTTAATGGAACGAGCCCGCAATCTTTAAGAAGTGCCGCAACGCTTAATTTACCTATTGAAGTTAATACTACTAGTACGCTCGAATTTTATAGCACCACAGGCATTAATGACACGTTTACTATCACTGCAGGGACGCTAACACACCGTGCAGGAATGAGTGTCACTGTCGGTGCCTCAGGAACCGTAACTCAAAATGGTGGAACTTGGACTGGAACAGAGTCTTTGACAATTTCTGGAACCTACAATTTAAACGGAGGAACGCACAGTGCAACATCTGGTACTCTATTAATTTCGTCAGGAGGAACTTTGAATGTTTCCGGCGGCACTTTTAGTGGTAATGCGGGGACACTCGATGTAAACGGTACTTTGTCGTTGTCGAGCGGCACAGCGACATTATCCAGCGGTAATACAAATATTTCTGGAGCTTTGACCACCTCGGGCGGTACACTAAACCACGGCAGTGGAACAGTTGTTTTTGATGGCACTGGTGCAAGTGTTGATGTAAATTCATCAGAGACGCTCAATGCAATAACAATCAATCTTACAGGAGGAACTGATACCATAACAATCGCGTCCGGAGACTCACTTATTGCTGAAGGACTTGTTACTACGACAAATGGTAAACTTTCAGGAAAGATTGAAGCTCAGAGCAATGTTTCGGCAGGAGCGGGTTTTGACGGTGGACCTGGGCCGATCTACTTTGCTAATAGTGCTGTGCAAACGATAGATGATGGCGGTAATCTGCCGGGACTAGAAATCAATAAAACCGGCGGAACCTTGACTATAAATGATGGTCCTAGTGGTGTCGGAACTGATGCGGACGTACTTTTAACACAAGGCGATGTTATTCTGCCAACAGGTGGAAGTTTTTGGACGGAGGGTAGTTTTACTATGAATGGAGGCACTTTAACTTGCCAAGGTAACTCATTTTTTGACATTGACGAAAGTGTAACGATCAACGGAGGGACATGGACTGGCGGTTCGACGTATTCTGGGTCATATTCCGGGCCGTTTACACAGACCGGTGGAACGTTCAATGTTGGAACCGATGGCTACGAAGCAGATTCAATTACAATTTCAGGCGGAACTTTTAATGCAGGTAGTGGTTCAACAGGTGTTAAAAGTTATTCAAGTTTTGAACACTCCGGAGGTACATTTAATGCAGATACATCTACTGTTATTTTGAGTACTGCTACAGCCGCCACGGTTACCGGTGATACCACATTTTACGATTTTACCTGTACGGTTGCTGGAAAGTCAATAGAGTTTGGTGCCGGAGACACACAAACCATCAGTCACACTTTGACTCTGACAGGAACAGATGGGAATTTAATTTCCTTACGAAGTTCTTCACCTGGAACATATTGGAATTTAGCATCTACCGGTACCCATTCAGTATCATTCGTGGATGTGGCAGATTCAAATGCCAGCGGTGGGGATAGAATCATGCAGACTGATTCAATCGATTCCGGGCACAACTTAAATTGGGATTTTTACACTCCTCATGCTGAAGTTACTTCACCAGTTCTGGACGCTTCATTAAAAATTATTTCAGTTGAAAAAACCACTTCCAAAGTCGTTGCCAATGTCGCGATTTCCGGAAAAGATATTCAAGATTTTGCGTTGTCCGAGACACAATATTTCGAAGATTCACAATGGCAGAATTTTGAGCCAACAGTATCTGGTGATTCTGTGCCAACGATGTTTGTTGACTGGAGCTTTAGTAATCCTCAAGCTGATTCTTTTGATCTCTACGGTATTTTTAGAAGCACAACACAGGTATTAAGTAATCCCGTTTCAACTTCATTTACACAAGCAGACATCTTGAGCTCAGAAGAACCGGAAGTTCCTGTAGAAGATATCAATGAAATCGTTTCCGGTGATTATATTCAGGGCGAAACCTTACCTGAGATCTATTTTATCGATGAGAACAGTTTGGGTAATTTGGTGAGACACACAGTTTTTGACTTAATTACTTTCTATACTTATCAGCCGACAAGAACTGTAATCCGCCGTGTTGCCGATGCATCTGTTCGATTAATAAATTTTAGCAAGGTACAACTCTACAACCCAGGTGTAGTTTTGATTTCATTCAACTCAACAGACAAGGTGTATGTAATTGCTGAAAATTCAAATGATCGTTATCAACCGATTCTGTTTGAGCTTACTAACGAAGAATACGCAGTTTCTGTTTTAGGAGATAATTGGCAGGACTATGTTATCCAGGTTGACGATACGCTTTATCCGAGATTTATTTTTGCTGGCCCGGTAACTTCAAAGGCTCAGATTGATCGTTCGAGAATGAAGACTCTCCAGCAGTTGCAAGAAAGTGTTGATCAAAAGAAATAAAAAAACACCTGCCCAATCGGCAGGTGTTTTAAGTCAAATAATTTTTCGGCGTAGAGCTTTTTTCTCACTCTTCTTCTTTTTTTCTTCGAGTCGTCTTTCCTTTTGTGCTTTTGAAGGTTTTGTTGCTCGTCTAACCTTTGGCGGGATTATGGCCGCAGCTACGAAGTTTCGTAATCGCTCAATCGCTCGTAGACGATTCTGATGTTGCGAGCGTTCTTCTTCGGAGGTGACAATTAATTCGCCGTCCTGATTGATACGGTTACCAAGAAGTTCATGAATCCGGTTTTTCTGTTTATCGCTAAAACTTTGCGAAGTATCAATCGGCCAACGAGCAGTTACTTTACTCTCGGTTTTGTTGACCTTTTGTCCACCAGGTCCGCTACTGCGAGCAAATTCAATTTTGATTTCATCTTCCGGGATTGTTGGCATATTTAACATTGTAGCAAAAGCTTTGGTAAAGAGATAGGAAGTTTTCTATGCAAAAGATGAGATACATCGGTAACACTCCTCGGTTTGGGAAAAAGCATCTC
>CAZYCR010000007.1:0-35076 GCA_964645815.1 uncultured Gammaproteobacteria bacterium | reverse complement strand
AAGGATCATTGATTAGCTAATATGAACAAAAAAGTTATTCTAAAATCCGCTCCAGCATTTTTAGTTTTAATCGCTCTTGGTGTCTCTTATTTTTTTAGTCCTTCGCATCAGGCTATGTCTAATTCCAAGCGATTTATTAAAAGTCTGGCTGCAGCTGAATATCAAGCCGCGTATGAGATGACTAGCGAAGAATTTAAAAACGAAACATCACTTGAGGCTTTACAAGAGTTTGCCGAGTATTATTCGGTTGTTGATGAGGCGAAACGTATGAAAATCACTTATCGAGATTTTAATGAAGGTGTTCGTCTTTTTAGCGGATCATTATCTAGCTGGAGCGAAGAAGCACCACTAACGATTGAAATGGTCGAAGAAGATGAGAATTGGAAAATCTCTTATTTTAGCGTTGATCCAACAGACCAGCCAGTTATCGATTAGATCAGTCTTTATTTTCAGAGCGAGGGCATTGTCAAAGTTATCAAATATTTGTCTCAGTTGGTACACGTCAGCGATTAAAAATTGGCAAGCTAGAATACGAGTCCACCCAAACTACCAAATGACTTGATAATTTCACAATAGTCAAGCCTTCGTCTGTGGATTGTTTTCTGGGCAATTAACCGGAAAGTTGTAAGATATGGACGAATTTTTTTATATGAAATTTTTCCATCCAGGAGACGAAAATAAAGAATTAACATATAACGACGTTTTTTTAATGCCTCAAAGGTCTGACGTCGAATCTCGTTTTCGCGTTGATTTAACACCAACCGAGAACATTGGGACAACTCTTCCTCTGATTGTGGCCAATATGATGGCTGTGGCTGGTCGCCGGATGGCTGAAACCGTGGCCAGACGTGGCGGCTTGGTAGTTCTACCTCAAGATTTAACCATCGAACGAGTGTCAGAAATCGTAACTTTTGTAAAAAGTGCGCACCATGTTTTTGAGACTCCGGTAGTGCTTCATGAGTCTGAATCAGTCCAAACAGCACTAAATTTGATTTACAAAAGGGCTCATGGCGCCATTATTGTAGTAGATGACAATAATCGACCCAGTGGCATTTTTACCGAGAAAGACGCTTACATGCGTGATAAATTTGTTTCTTTGGGGCAGATTATGACTCGGGATCTGATCACTGTGCCGGAATATGCCAGTCCGCGAGAGATTTTTGCCATTTTTCACGAAAAAAGATTATCGATTGTACCGGTGGTTAAAGTAGATGGAACTTTACGTGGAGTTCTGACAAAGAAAGGAGCACTCCGGGCAGAAATGTACCGACCGGCAATTAACCACAACGGGCAACTTATGACTGCCGTAGCCGTAGGTATTAATCGAAATTTGGAAGAAAGAATTGGGCGTCTATTAGATCTCGGCGTTGATATAATTGTTTTGGATACTGCTCATGGTCATCAAAACAAAATGATCGAAGCGATTAAGATGGTTCGTGGCATGATTGGCGCGTACCGGCCTCTAGTCGCCGGGAATATTGTTACAGCGGCAGCAGCCAAGGATTTTATCGAGGCCGGGGCGAGTATCTTAAAAGTCGGTGTTGGACCTGGAGCCATGTGTACTACAAGGATGATGACTGGTATGGGTCGGCCACAGTTTAGTGCAGTCAGGGAAACGGTTGAGGTCGCAAGAACTCTAGGGGCACACGTTTGGGCTGATGGTGGCGTAAAGTATCCACGCGATGTAGCCTTGGCCTTGGCAGCTGGTGCCAGCAGTGTGATGATTGGTTCTTGGTGGGCCGGGACTTATGAATCGCCGGCAGATATGCGCAAAGATAACGAAGGTCAACTTTATAAAGAAAATTATGGTATGGCCTCGCGTCGAGCTGTGCAAAATAGAAATGAAAAGCACGATCCTTATCACCAGGCAATGAAACAGTATTTCGAAGAGGGAATCAGTGAAGGTAGGATGTACCTAAAAGCCGGTGAAGAAAGTGCGGAAGATATTATTGATCGGATTACTGCAGGCCTTCGCAGTGCTTGTACCTATGCCGGAGCAACTAATTTGGAAGAATTTTTTGAGCAGGCTGTAGTCGGAGTACAGACTGCATCAGGCTATCAAGAAGGCAAGGCACATGAACGCGGTTGGTAAAAGTTTGTGGATAGAATTGGGTTTTTAATTTTGTTATTTTCTGAGATAATAGCCTAATGGAAAAGAATGGTAGAAAAGAGTTTTGCGAAGTTTGCAAAACGACAACGATGCTGAGGGGGAGATCTATTTCTCCAGTTTCCAGTTTGGCGCTTTGGGTCTTTTTGATCCTTGGGCTTATTTTGATTAGCCAGTTAAAAACTGATCCAATTTTGTGTACCTTCGAACCTCCGGTACGGGCAATTTACATTGCAGCTATTATTATTTTTGCCGCTTACGATTCTTTTATTAAAACCTTAGATTATCGTTGTAATCTTTGTGGCGTTGAAGAATCTGTCCCCAAGGCCAAAAGCAACAGATTTTTCCAGCTCTTTATAGATACTTCAACAATCTTTTTCGCTTTTGTATTAATCGCTTTAGCGATCATATTGGTTTTTATTTTTCTAACTGTCTAATGTGCAGTTAACTCGAAGAAAAGTTTTTATCGTCACAGTAGTGTCGTTATTGATTTTACTTTTTTTCGCGCCGCAACTGATTTTCATTCTCACCGCACCTATTAGTATCCAGCCCAATGTTAATCATATTCGTTATTCTGATGCGGCTATTGTTTTTGGCGCCGGAATTGATGAAGATAAGGTGAGTCCTTTACTACAAGAAAGATTAGATACTGCAATTCAACTTTTTAATTCAAAACGAACAGCAAAAATTGTTGTTTCCAATACTGTTCAGGCAGCGGAGGTAATGAAAAAATATTTAATCGAGCAGGGAATCCCAGAGACTTCAATTGAGATTGACAGTACCGCAGAGACAACTTTGGACACTTGTCTAACCGAAAAACAGACTTATCCACAAGGCAGGTCGGTTATTTTTCTTTCGCAAGGCTATCATCTCCCGCGTTTAATCGAGCAATGCCGTCGGGCAGGGGTTACTGGCCGTGGGCTTAAAGTAAATAAAATAACACCGGTTGAAGACTCAACAAAGTTTTTCTATCGTTGTTGTATCCGCGGTTATCGAATACTGCGCGAATCAACTCTAAGTTGGCTAGTTGCCACAAATCTATATGATTAAAAAATCATCAATACTTATTGTTTTCATTGTTTTACTCGTCTCTGTAGTTGGTAGCGCTATTACTAGTGCTGGTATGACATGGTACGACACCATCAATCTACCTTCCTTTACACCGCCAGGATCATTTATTGGAGCGGTTTGGACAACTATTTTCGCCTTGTGCATCTTCAGCGCAATTAAATTTTGGAGTTCAAAACAAGAGGCGAATCTTTCAAATTTAGTTGCCGGTCTGTTTCTTCTCAATGCTTTTTTGAACGTTTTCTGGAGCCAGGTTTTTTTTGGTTGGCATCTCCTTGGCTGGGCATTTCTAGAAGCGATTTTACTGGACTTATCTGTTATTGCTTTGATCATTTTGATCTGGCCAAAAGACAAGGTAGCGGCTGCTGCTCTGATACCTTATGTTGCTTGGGTGGCCTTTGCCAGTTATTTAACTTTTGTTATTTGGCAGTTGAACAGTTGATTAAAAGTCGCAGTCTTTGTTATACTTAGTTTAGTTTATTCATAATCACCACACTATGCACGGCGGAAAAATGTGTCCAGTTCATCTGGTTGCATTTATTCTCCTTGTCGTCGGAGGTCTTAACTGGGGTCTAGTCGGTATTCTCGACTTTGATCTCGTTGATTATCTTCTTGGACGATGGCAAATAGTTGCTGACCTTGTCTACGTTTTAGTAGGTATCTCAGCGATTGTTATGCTCTTTGGAGGAAAATGCAAAAAATGCATGAAATAATAAAACAGGGCCTTTTGGCCCTGTTTTATTATTGGAGCAAATGTGCGGCAGTGAATTGCAGTAATCTGGTTTGCGTTCCCACGATGATAGATTTCTTTTCTTCATTTACAAATATATCAATGGCACCTTGAAAATCAGGATTATTGTATTGCGTTATAAAATTACCTTCTTTGTCAACAACGATGATTCTGCTACCTGCTGGATCGAGAATATAGATATAATTACTTTCAGGGCTTGTCCAGATGGACTTGGCGGTTTGCATTGGAGGATCAATAGTCGCAAGAACAAAGTTTTGTTCTAAGCCAGAACTGAATTTATAAAGATTATTGCTCGTCAAAAGCCAGATGTTACCATCAACAGATAGAGACTGGGCATTTGAAATATTACTATTTAATGAAGTTATCCAAAGAGTCCCAGCGTCAAAACCGTCACCTTGCGGCTGCATTTTTACTATTTGCTGAGCTGCAGCTGAAAGTAGATACAAATTACCATTATAAGCGGTAATATCTTCCACACTCTGAATACTCTCTGCACCGCTGGTGACAGGATTAAGAGTATTATTGATTGTATTAGCTTTGCCGATCCTTTGATTTGAATCAATAAAAACAAAACCACCCGGATACTGGGAACCTGAAACAATTTGTCCAACGGCACCAAAAGAGGCATTCTCATGAATCAATTGATTTTCTAAATCGCTATAGCGGTAAAGCCGCTGATTTTGACTAACACCATAAATGACGCCATCGACTGAAACTAGATCTGTGAAAGCTTCTCCTGGGCTAACGCTTGAAAGGTCAGCTAGAGTAGTTAGATCAACGGTCTTAACACCTCTTAATTCTGAATAAATTGTTTCAATTTTAGTTTTTAATTCTTTGGAAGTTTCTTCATACTTTTTATGACTTGGCGGTAAGGTCTCCAAAAGTGCCAAAGCTTCCTCGAGTAATTGTCTTGCTTGATTATTATTGTTGTAAATTAGACTGGCACTAGCAGCGTCAGTGTCCTCATTGATTCGTGAAACGATTGTTTCAAAAGTTTGATCTGTATCTCGTTTTTCCTTTTGTTGAGCATTCAAAAACAAACCGAATGAAACAATGATTAGGCTGACAAGGACAGCACCGGCGGCAATCTTCGCGATTTTTGGTGTATTCTTAACAAAGCTCAAAGTTTTCTTAACAAGATTTTTAGTTCTGCCTTGAATCTGTTTGCGTTTGTTTGGATCAAGAAAGGCGCGAACAACCACCTTGACGATCTTATAGACAAATTTTGAAACAACAAGGATACCTTTGAAAATCAATGTCGCGACAATAACTATTGACTTGATTATTGCTCTCAAGATATTTTTAACTGTCGCTTTAAAGCCAGATGATCCCGGGGAAGATAGCTTTTTTAGTAAAGGAGAAGCTACTTTATTTAGGAGATTAGAAACGTCTGGCGTTTGTTCGCCCAAAAGAGAGGCTGTATCATCTTGAGTTTTTTCAAATTGTTCAATCGATGAAAGAGGATTAACTTTTTTTGGAGCTCCAGCAGATGGTCGATCTTCGACATGGAAACATAGCGCTCCATAAGGTGTGTCAGTAAACAGATGTTGTTGGATTCTTTTGAGAGCACCTGAAGGCGGTAGAGTCACCAGAGTATCCTGCAGATCAACAATGCTCATCTCTCGAGCCGAAACGCGCGTGGCTAGATAGAAAATATCGCCATATGATAATTCGCCATCGAGCACCGTGATAAATGGTTTATCCCAGGTTGGTCCGTCATCACTTCGATACTGATCGCTGAGTTCGTAAAGAGTATATCTTTGTTTTGCGGCTTTGTGCATGAACAAAGTGAAGAGTGAACCAACACCAGAAAAGAAGATTTGACTCTCTTCTTGAACCCCGATGACGGCATGAAAGTCTGTCATGGGAATTCTTTTACCGTCATAAGATATCCTGGAAATATCTTCATTAATAGCCTGCAAGACCTGTTCAAATCGACGAGCAACATTTACTTGATCACCTAATGTATTCTGAAGACGTTTTAGATGGTCTTCTATAGCATCTTTAAGTCTTATTTTTTTCTCATCCGTGGCACCCAGAATCCTGATTAAAGCGAAAATTGTACCTCTGTTTTGTGGTAGTGGTAGGAGCAAAGTCTTTAAAAGCGGTTCATTTTCATCTGGAGTATAGACAAATTCCGCTGATTTTACATAAATTTCAGACATTGGATAAGCCCTTTACGAAATTTCACTATCATTCTACACTTAGTATATATAAAGCGCCAAGTCAGGCAAGGGGGATTGAATACAAAATTTACCATGCTTATGACAAATGAGATTGAAAACAACGAGGTGGAGTTCAAGATTGAACAGTTATTTGGTTCAAAGACCAGAGTTAGGCTTCTTAGTCTTTTTTTAGAGAATCCCGAAAGAGCTTTTTATGTTCGTGAGCTTACGCGACGAATTGATGCGCAGCTTAATTCGGTTAGACGAGAACTAAAGAACCTGGTGGATATTGGAATTGTTCTCGAAGTTGAGGGGAAGATTCTTGATAAAGAAAAAGATTTGCCAAAAGAAAAATCCGGTGGCAAAAAAGCCGTAAAGAAAAAATACTACAAAGCTAATGCTGGTTTTACTTTCTTCAACGAGATGCGTGGCATCATGAAAAAGTCAGCGGTACTCATGAACAGATCATTTGTTGAAGAATTGAAAGAAAAAGGAACGGTTGATTTATTGTTCCTCACCGGACGCTTTATCGATGACATGGACGTACCATCTGATATATTGATTGTAGGTGAAATTGAGGCGGAAAGCCTGCAAAATGCCATTGAAAATTTTGAACGGCAAGTAGGTCGAGAATTGAATTACACTTATATGCCAAAGGATGAGTTCTTGTATCGCTGTGATATAAAAGACAGATTTTTAGAATCACTAATAAACACTGATAAAGTTGTGCTTATCAACAGTTTAGATGAAGTGATATGAGACTGTACCTCAATGGCCAAGATATCAAAGAATTAGTTTTAGCTGATATTGATGATGAGAAATCTTTATTCACGCATTCCGGTGAGCCAGAAACTTTTCTTGCGGCAATAGAAGATTTTTTGTTAGCTCGAAAAAAATCAGTTAAAGACATTGAGACGATTTATCTAATCATTGGGCCTGGGTCAGCCACATCACTCAGAACAATAGTTACGATTGCCAATGTTTTAGCCTTGACTCAAAATCTGGAACTATTCGGACTATTAAAAGTGAAAGATGAACAAGATATTGATTCAGTCCGAGCGATTCAAGAGGACACGGCTGAATTTGTACAGAAAGGGGAGAGACTTTTACCGATTTATGAAAATACGCCACAAATCACGAAATCCACAAGAGATAGTCTCAAGCGGAAATTGAAGTGATAGGATTCATCTGTAGGCCACTATATAACTCATTAACTTAATAACTCTCATTATATGCCTTCTTACGTTGAAGTAATACGATCGGCCTTTGTCGATTTATGGGCCCAGGTCGTACTTTTCTTGCCAAGATTCGTCTTTGCAGTAGTCGTTTTCCTACTCGGATTGATTATTGCTCAGGTCTTAAAGTCTCTGATTGAGAGGATTGTAAAGATGCTCAAAATTGATGAACTTTTAGAAAAATTAGAAGTTAACGATCTTTTTGCCAAAATGGGACTAAAATTAGACGTTGGCGCAGTGCTTGGTTGGATTGTTAAATGGTTTATCATCATTTTTGCCTTGATCGCTGCTGCTGATGTTTTGGAATGGACGCAAGTTACAATTTTCCTTTCACAAGTCATTTCTTACATCCCGAACGTCATAATTGCTATTATCATCTTGTTGGTTGGTGTTCTGTTGGCGAATTTTGTTCAAGGAGTAATTATGTCAGCTGTCAAAGCTGCGCAATTGCACAACGTTACTTTCTTAGCTGGAATTGCTAAGTGGTCAATTGTAGTTTTCAGCTTTATGGCCGCTTTGGTGCAGTTAGGTATTGCTCAAGGTTTGATTCAGACTTTGTTCACCGGCTTTGTGGCGATGGTTGCTTTGGCTGGTGGTTTGGCCTTTGGTTTGGGAGGCCGCGAGCAAGCATCGAGAGTTTTGGATCATATTCGTCAGGACTTAACGAGAAGGCAGTAAAGTGATTGACAAGTCCGGGGTTTTAGCGTATTATTTTGGCACATTGATTGCATCGCTCCCGGATACTTTCGGTATCCGGTTCGCTCGCTCGGAAGAGCTAAAGCAAGCTTTGCTCTTCTCTCGCATCGCTCCCGGATCGTCTAATGGCAGGACACCAGGTTTTGGTCCTGGGAATCGGGGTTCGAATCCCTGTCCGGGAACCAATGAAAAACAACCACCGTAAGGTGGCTGTTTTTCATTTTCTGTGTAGCAGGGATTCGAACGAGTTGGAAGCGAGGTGCGAACTAATGTGAGCAACCGAGCGTCCGTCAAGCTGCCAGGAGGCAGGTTGACGCCAACTCAGGACAAGCGAGCTTAGAGCGAGCACGACAAAATCCATAGGGTTAGGCGGATGAGAAAATCGTCAATGGCTATGCTATAATAGTTGCATGAATCAGGAGGAACGGAGAAATATTGAATACAAAAAGATTTGGCAGATGGTAAAACCGTCTGTAAGAAAGGCGTGGTTTGTGTTGCCGTCAATATTTATTTTTGCCATCTTGGAAGCAGGATTTTCGGTTAGTGAACCGTATATTTTTGGAGCTATTGTTGACGTTGTCGTTCGCGCTTCAACAAACGGATTTTCCGTTAGCCAAACATTTACAGAAATTTCTCCGTATTTTATTGCTTGGGGAGGAATTTTAGTCTTTGGGACATTGTTTGGAGCTTCCCACGTGTATGCCACATGGGCATCAGGTAATTTACAAATGAAGGATTTACTTCACCGGTGGTTGCAGAAAATATTTGCCTTGGATATTAAACGGTTCGAAGTATTTCGATCTGGAGAATTGCTCAAAAGGATCGATAAAGCACAAGATGGACATTGGCGCGTTCATGAGTCTATTGTGATGAAGTATTTACGCGCTGTATTACTATTTTGTTCGGCAGCAACGATTGGGTTTATCGCAGATTGGCGGCTGACGTTGATTTCTCTTTTTCCCGTCATGATCATTATAGGCATTGGGATTTACAATTTGAAAAAATCAGAGCCGATTCAGGACAAGATCAATGCAAAATGGGAAGGTATTTCGGGGTACATAGGAGATACACTTGCAAACATTACGGATGTGAAGAGTTATGTAAAAGAGCGTGAAAGAATTCGGTCGGTCGATCGGCAATTTCAAGAAGCGTACAATGAACAACGGCGCATTAATAAACGTTGGGCTATTGCTTACGCTGGATACGGAGGTATGTTTACGTTTGGCCGTTTGTTGATTTTTATTGCGGGAACGCTGTTTATTATCCAGGGCACGGTGACACTGGGTGTGTTGATTATGTTTTTGGGGTTTATTAACGTGATGTTTGGCTCTGTGTTAACGGTTGTTGATGGTCTACCATATTTACTCGAGGCATTTTCTCGCCTAAATCGAATTTCTCAATTGTTTTATGAAGTTCCAGATATTGAAGATAGGAAAGCAGCAAAAGCATTACAGCGAGTCAAAGGAGAAGTAGTTTTTGATGGTGTCCATTTTTCGTATAAAGATGGCAAGCAAGTGTTGAAGGACATTTCTTTTACCATTCCAGACGGCAAGACCTTTGCGCTCATTGGAGAATCAGGAGCTGGGAAATCGACCTTAGCGAAAATGATGCTTCGATTTCACGATCCACAAAAAGGCAGTATCTTGATCGATGGCCAGGACATTCGCGATCTTACGCTTGGAAGTCTTCGGAAAAACGTCGGGCTTGTGATGCAAGAAAACGTTCTTTTCCACGAAACAATTTTGCAAAATATCAAACTCGCTAAACCGAGCGCTTCGCAAAAAGAGATAGAAAATGCGGCCAAGCGAGCGCAAGCGCATAACTTTATCAAAAACTTGCCAAATGGTTATCAAACAGTTGTTGGTGAGCGCGGAGTTAAGTTATCAGGCGGTGAAAAACAACGTATTGCCATTGCGCGCGTCTTTTTGGAAGACCCACCGATTTTAGTACTCGATGAAGCTACAAGCGCTTTAGACTCAAAAACCGAGCGAGATTTGCAAGCAGCTTTGCGTGAGGTGATGAAAAACAGAACAACGATTGTCATCGCTCACCGGCTTTCAACAGTTATGGCAGCAGATACGATTTTAGTCATGGACAAAGGTCGCATTGTGGATCAGGGAACACATCAAGATTTAATCAAACGAGACAGTTTGTATCGTGATTACTGGGAGATTCAGGCCTGTAATTATGTGTAAATGATATATCCGATAAACGGGTTTTATTCGTGTTGACGGGGCGTTTTGTTTGTATTCCAATTGTTGTCCGATCGGACGATTTTTGGGATTTTCTATCCATTTTTTTATTTATAATTTTGCAATACTTAAGTAACACCTTTAATAATCGGCTTATTTTTTTGTTTTTGGAGCTCTGATCCGTAGCGATAAATGGTTGTTCATGAGTTGCAATTTTTTGGTCAGTCACTTTTCCGCCTCAACTTTACAACTCAAACCTCTGTGTTAAACTACCGGCATGATTCAAGTCGCCTTAGAAACCGGTCACAGTCGACGCCAAGTCGTCCACCAAGCTGTTGAAGCCCTGGGCGACGATTTTATTACTCGAGTCAAAGCCGCAACTTCGATTTTGATTAAGGTCAATTTGGTACATCATGAAATTCAAATAGCTTCAACTCACATTGATGCTGTTCGCGGTTTAGTTGATTCTATTCGTACCCACTCGGCTGCAAAAATTCATGTGGGAGATGCTTCGTATCACGGCACAGCCGCGGCTTTTAGAAATTTTGGTTTCGATCGTCTGCTTGAGGAATACGATAATTTGGAATTGGTTGACCTCAATGATGACAAATACGTTGAAGGTTATTCAATTAAAGCCGACGGCAGTAAAAATACTATTCGGCGTTCCAAGCTAGCCACCGAAGCTGGTCTGAAGATTTCTTTAACGCCAATGAAAATGCATCGTGATGTCGGCGTAACTCTTGCGGTTAAAAATTGGGCTGTTGGCACCTGGATTGTGCCGCCACGGATAAGTGCGACTGGTCGAGTTTGGGCTCGCTGGCCATGGTTGCACGAAGAAGGAGCTTGGGCGCATCATCGAACAATCATGGAGCTTTATCGGCAACTACCTTGTGATATTGCTGTTATTGACGGAATAACAGCCATGGAAGGTGACGGACCTTCAGGCGGTACCGCCGTGCAAATGAATGTGGTTATTGCCGGCTTTGATGCCTTAGCGGTTGACGCTGTCGCGTCTACTTTGATGGGAATTGATCCGCACGATATTGGTTATTTGGCTATGGCGGCAGAAGAAGGTTTGGGCAGTATCGATTTAACTCATATCGATGTCCCGCCAATGCTCATGCATGAATTAACCAGGGAATTTGAAAAGCCAGCCCACTTTGATGATATAATTGGAGCGTGGAGACGTACAACCACTCCGTAACTCAATAATTTTTCTTATGGCAACTTGTATTTTTCCAGGTCGTTTTCAACCTTTTCATAACGGTCAACTGATGGTTGTGAATGGGATGATGAAAACTTGTGGCCGCGGTGTTATTGTTATCTGTAATAATGGTGAAGGCCAGCTGGGAGCGGATGATCTTTTTTCTGAAGAAGAGGTGAGGGAAATGATTAGTGCTGCTTTATTGGCTGAGGATATTGTTGATGCTGATATTGTCGTTGTTCACGATTGTGCTGAAGATAAGGAATGGCTGGATAAAGTTTTGGAAGCAGCTGGAGATCCTGAGGAACCAATGATTTGGAGCGGCAATGATAACGTTTTAGCTTTGGCTGAAGAAGCAGGTATTGCAACTAAAAAAATTGTTCCAGTACCAGGGCATGTTAGTGCAGAAATAAGAGAAATGATTAAAAACAATGACCGAGGCTGGATGGAAAAAGTACCAGGCGGTGCCAATGATATTGTTATGGATTGGATTGCCGCTCAGGCTGATTAACAAAATATTAAGTCATTTGGTGAATCGGATCGACCCGTATTCTAGACTATACATTTTTAATCGAAATTCAGTTTTGACTATGACAAACGTTTAATATTTTTTTAATCAGCCTTCGCTAAAGTAATTAGGAAACAGTTAAGCCCCCGGCGCGTGTGCACGGGGGCTTTAGGTTTTCATCGGGTTAGAGCACGATGAAACGTAGTGTACGAAGTGGCGTGCGCTTCTTGCGGAGCAGCCGCACCAGGTCCTTGTTGAGTTGGCCAGCGGTTTCGGTGTACTCGTTACCGTCGACCAGGATCTTCTCTTGTGCGTTGTAGGCACAAAGAAAGAGAACTCGTCTAGCCTCAGGGTTTCGACCCCAATGACGCTTGGCGACGATCCGGAAAGCCCGCACTAACCGGTCGACGGCATTAAAGCGCTCGTTGCGCTTGATCAGCCAGTCGCCGGCGATCTCCAGGAAATCGGCCTTCTCACCTGTCTTTGCTCTCTTGATGGTTACCTCACCTTCTTTCACCACTAGGGTGTATATTTCGTAGATTTCTGGGTTTTCGAGAATTTCGTGCCGTACGATCACTTTTCCCCCAAGTGACCGCAGAAATATAGCCAATTTTCAATAAAACGTCAACTATCCACAGTTGACAGTTCGCAGTTTGTTCGGTATCTTTAGGAGGCAACCAGATCCCAAAAAGTGGTCCAATAGGACCTAGTAAAAGCATGGATCTGGGGTTTTGTGTATGTCTTATAAAATTCAATCCCCATTCAAGCCAGCCGGCGATCAGCCAAAAGCCATTCAGGAGCTCACCGTTGGTCTCAAACAAGGTCTCAAGAAGCAGACCTTACTTGGCGTTACTGGGTCAGGAAAAACTTTTACCATGGCCAATGTTATAAAAAATTCAAACAAACCAACATTGGTGATTGCACCAAATAAAACTTTGGCGGCCCAGCTTTGTAACGAGTTCCGTGAATTTTTTCCCGAGGCTGCCGTGGAGTATTTTGTTTCTTATTACGATTATTACCAGCCAGAGGCTTACATGCCGCGAACAGATACTTATATTGAAAAGGAAGCTCAGATTAACGAAGAAATTGATCGTCTACGTCACGCGGCTACGCAGGCACTTCTTAGTCGTAAAGATGTCATTATTGTGGCTTCGGTCTCTTGTATTTATTCCTTGGGTTCGCCAAGCGAATATGAAAAAACTGTTTTGCATTTAAACCAAGGTGAAAAAATTTCTCGCAACGAGCTCATTCATCGTTTAGTGGAAATGTATTTTGAACGAACCAATGCCGATGTTTTGCGCGGCACTTTTCGAGCCACTGGTGACGTAGTTGAAATTATGCCCGCTTCGGAAAAAGAATCTTTGTATCGATTAGTGATCGAAAAAGACAAGTTGGCGGAAATTTTTGAACTCGATCCAATTACTCGAAAAATAAAAGGAACACTACCAGACTTTTGGCTCTTTCCAGCGAAACATTATGTTGTTGGCGGAGAACAGATTCAAAAGGCTTTAACTTCGATTGAAGCTGAGTTAACGGATAGACTTCAGGAACTCGAGTCAGCCGGTAATGTTTTGGAAGCAGAGCGATTAAAGCGCAGAACTCGTTACGATATTCAAATGATTAAAAATGTTGGTTATTGCACTGGTATCGAAAACTATTCAAGACATTTTGATGGTCGATTACCCGGTGAGCCGGCCTGGACATTACTTTCATATTTCCCTAAAGGTTTCTTAACAGTTATCGATGAATCCCATGTTACAGTGCCACAAATCCGTGGTATGTCAGCCGGCGATCGAGCGCGTAAAGAAACGTTAATCGAACATGGATTCCGTTTGCCGTCAGCTCGGGATAACCGTCCATTAACCTACGAAGAATTCGAAGAAAAAGTTGGGCAAGTAGTTTATATCTCTGCGACTCCTGGTGATTATGAGCGAGAAGTTTCTGAACAGATTGTGGAGCAGATTGTTCGTCCAACCGGTTTGATTGATCCGGAAACAATAATTTCACCAGTGACAGAAACCAAAAAGACTCGCGGTCAAGTTGACGATCTTATTCCGCGTATTCAAGATCGAGTGGCTAAAGGGGAAAGAGCTTTGGTCACAACTCTGACCAAGAAAATGGCGGAGGATTTGACAGAGTATTTGCACGGGTTGGGAATCAAGGTGCAGTATCTGCACTCAGACGTAAAAACATTGGACAGAATCGAAACTCTAACAAAATTACGACAAGGTGAATACGATGTTGTTGTGGGAGTTAACTTATTACGTGAAGGTCTGGATTTACCGGAAGTTTCATTAGTCGCCATTCTCGACGCTGATAAAGAAGGATTTTTACGCTCTGAAACTTCATTAGTGCAAACTATCGGCCGGGCAGCCAGAAATATTGGCGGACAAGTTATTCTCTATGCCGATCAATTGACTGGTTCATTAAAACGAGCGCTCAAGGAAACTAATCGTCGTCGAAAAATTCAATTGGATTACAACAAAGAGCATGGCATTACGCCAAAGTCAGTTGAAAAACAAATCAAAGATATTCGCGACATGCTTGGTCATGATTTGGATGAGCCAAACATTCATGAAGTATTGAAGATAGAAATGACGGCTGAGCCGCATGAGATTAAAGAAATAATAAAAGAAAAAGAAGATGAAATGAGAAAAGCCGCCGCAAACTTGATGTTCGAGACGGCCGCGGTGCTGCGCGACGAAATTGCAGCTTTAGAAGATGAGCTAAAGAACAAAGGGTAGCTCGCCCTGGCGCCTACCCCCGACCGTTGCTTAAGAGCCGGGGGAGGCGCACGGGCGTCATGGCTGCTGTTGCCGGTTAGGTCGGGGCGCAACTAGGCTTCACCAGTGACGGGGACACTACTTCCATCGGTCTGGTTGACAAAGTTGATCCAGGGGCGCGGCTGTGGTGGCGCCCGCCGAGGCTTCCGACGTCTCCAGCCCCAGGAGGTCACTGGAACTGGGAAAAACATAGGCACATGGGAGAGCGGACTAAGTCCGCCGTATCCGCAATGTCGCATCTCGTCCTCCTTGTGCTTGCGCCGAAGCGCGTGACGAGGGGAGGATTAGACCTAGGTTGCTGATGCCACTACTGCCTGCAATTGCAGTGTCTGCTCGAGAGCCTACACTGGTAGGTGGGCGGCGGCCGTAGTTTTAGCAGGAGAACCAACGACATTGACGCAAAAACATTATCTCATAAATAAATTATGCAAGACAAGATAGTTATCAAAGGTGCTCGAGAACATAATTTGAAAAACATCAGTCTCGAGCTTCCACGCAATAAAATGATTTGTATCACCGGACTTTCTGGTTCAGGAAAGTCGTCTTTGGCGTTCGATACTATTTTTGCCGAAGGTCAGCGCCGTTATATCGAATCTCTTTCAGCTTATGCCCGGCAGTTTTTGGGCCAGATGCAAAAACCTGATGTTGATGAAATCGAAGGCCTTTCGCCGGCTATTTCCATCGACCAAAAAGCGCATACTAGAAATCCACGTTCAACCGTTGCTACGGTGACAGAAATTTACGATTATCTCCGAGTTTTGTACGCGAGAATCGGAGAGCCGTATTGTCCAACTTGTGGAGAAAAAATTGAGCGTCTCACTGTCGATGAAATGGTAGATATTGTTTTACACGAAATCAAAATAAATAAAACAAAGAATCAAACTGGAGCAGAGATTATGGTGTTGGCACCAGTAATTCGCGGTCGAAAAGGAGAGTACTATCAACTGCTTTATGATTTGTACAACAGTGGTTTTGCTAAAGTTAGAATTGACGGCAAGATGTACAGATTGTCGGAGAAGATCAAACTATCCCGTTATCAGCAACATACGATTGAGGTCGTAGTTGATTCAATTCCTCTCACAGCTTTGAAAAATCCAAGTAAAGACGACCATCAACGTTTGACCGAGGCCGTTGAAACAGCTTTGGAGACCGGTCATGATTTAGCTCAAGTCGTTTTTGACAATGAACATGAACGTTTGTTTTCGGCCAAGTTTAGTTGTGTTCAATGCGGTTTTTCTTTTCCCGAGATCGAACCACGGCTTTTTTCTTTCAACAGTCCTTACGGAGCTTGCGAAAGTTGTGGCGGTTTGGGAACCGAAGAACTATTTTCCGAAGAAGTTTGTCCGGCTTGTTTGGGAGCACGTTTGCGGCCGGAAGCTTTGAGCGTCAAAATCGGTGGTAAAAATATTGTCGAGTTTACGGCCTTGACTATTGATCAAGCGACTGAATTTATTTTGCAAGTTGAGCTGTCTCCACGTGAGAGGGAAATTGCTGGCACAGCTCTTAAAGAAATTGAAAACCGTCTGACATTTATGCTAGACGTTGGTTTGCATTATCTGACTTTGGATAGAAAAGCCGGCACACTTTCCGGTGGAGAAGCTCAGCGAATTCGTTTAGCTTCGCAAATCGGTTCTCGCTTGGTCGGTGCTTTGTATGTACTCGATGAACCAACAATCGGCCTACATCAACGTGATAATGACCAGTTGGTTAATACTTTGGAAGGTTTGCGTGACATTGGAAATACTGTGATCGTCGTCGAGCATGACGAAGATACCATTCGACGTTCAGATTATATGGTAGAGATTGGGCCGGCGGCCGGTCGCCATGGTGGCGAAGTTGTAGCTGCCGGAACAGTACCGGAAATTTTTGCGGACAAAAATTCAAAAACCGCGGCTTATTTGCGTGGTGACTTAAAAATTGAGGTGCCAAAAAAGCGCCGCAGTACTGGTAAAGATGCTTTAAAAATCAGGGGAGCGGAAGAAAACAATTTAAAAAATCTTGACGTCAATATTCCACTGCGTCGCTTCGTTTGCGTGACCGGCGTTTCTGGTTCGGGTAAATCGACTTTGATGTTCGATGTCATGTACAAGGCAATTTCCAAACGACTTTATGGCACCAAAGCAACACCGGGCGCGCATAAATCTCTTTTGGGACTTGAGTACATCGATAAAGCAATTTTGATGGATCAGTCAGCTATTGGCCGATCATCTCGTTCAAATCCAGCCACTTACACCGGTTCTTGGACACCTATTCGAGAACTATTTGTCGCCACCGAAGAAGCGCGATTTCGTGGTTATAAGGTAGGTCGGTTCAGTTTTAATCGACCTGGCGGCCGTTGTGAAAATTGCGAAGGTCACGGAGAGATTGCCATTGAAATGCACTTTTTACCAACGGTTTATGTTGAATGTGATGTTTGTAAAGGTAAGCGTTTCAACCGAGAAACCTTGGAAGTTGAGTGGAATGGTAAAAATGTTTGGCAGGTTTTGGATATGACTATCGATGAAGCAGTTGATTTTTTCAAAGATGTTCCGGCGGTTTATTCAAAAATCCAAACTCTCAAAGAAGTTGGCTTGGGTTATTTAAAACTTGGTCAGCCGGCAACAACCTTGTCTGGTGGTGAAGCTCAGCGAGTTAAATTGGCAACTGAATTGGCTAAACGTCAGACTGGCCGGACGCTTTATCTTTTGGATGAGCCAACAACCGGATTACACTTTGAAGACGTCAAAAAGTTGCTTGAGGTCTTGCATAAACTGGTGGAAAAGGGAAACTCGGTTTTAGTCATCGAGCACAATCTCGATGTGATTAAGACGGCTGATTGGATTATTGATTTGGGACCGGAAGGTGGCGATCGTGGTGGCCAAATTATTGCAGAAGGCACACCAGAAGAAGTTATTCAGATTCCGAAAAGTTATACAGGGAAGTATTTGAAAAGAGTCCTCTAGTAGGCGGGTTATTTTTAAAATTGTCAAGTCATTTGGTAGTTCGTCTGGACCCGTATTCTATAACATTGTCATAAAAAGACACTTTTTGCTGGCTTGGACAAACGTTTGACAATTTTAAGATATAACCCGTCTATAGTCAGGAAAGAAGTTAACCCGGATCCTTGGAGGTGAGGACCCGGGTCAGACGGTGAGGTACTAGGAGATCTTACGCTCGGACTCAACAAGTGTAGGCTTGCGGCTGAACCTCGTGTATACTCGCAGAATCCAACAATTCTGCTTGGGGATTTCCATGGGCTGCAGGTGGTCGTACTGGTCGAGGAAGCGGCCGACATGAAGACCACGATCTTCAGGTAAGAAAGCGGTCGGAACCTTCAGCTCAGCTACCGTACCTCTGAGGGAGGAAACGATCTTGAGCGTAAGGAGTGGCTGAGAGCCATCAGCGGTCGAGAGGATTCTGGACACGGGGTCAATCCGCATCTGGTGATCGATCTCGAGCTTGAAGGTTTCGTCGGGATGAGGTTGATACGACTGGGCGTCGAACACTGGCGCTTCTCCTGGCGTGAGGCCCCTTTAGACTACTTGAAAAAAAGGTTATTTGTCAATTATATTTATAGTTATAAAGTGATGGAGTGATAAAGTTAGATGTAAAAAATATGATTCCGAAGAATATTAAAATTAAAAATCGCAAACTGCCGGATGAACCAGGCGTGTATTTTTATTACGATAAAAACGGGGAACTTCTCTATATTGGTAAAGCAACCTCATTAAAGAATCGAGTTGGCTCGTATTTCACCAAAGCGCACGATAATCGTATTTCCCAGCTGGTCGCAAAAATCGCCAAGATTGATTACATCATTACTCCAACAGTTATCGAGGCCTTGGTCTTGGAAGCAAATCAAATTAAAGCTCATCAACCGCCGTTTAATATTTTGCAGCGTGATGACAAAAGTTTTTTGTACCTTGTTCTCACCAACGAAGATTTTCCTAAGCCACTTTTGATGCGCGGCCTGGAGCTTGAACATCTTGGTATCAATCCTTTTGATAAAGAATTGTCGGCCAAAGCAAAAAAGAAATTTTTAGCCGTTTACGGTCCTTACACTAGTGGCTATTCTTTGAAAAAAGCACTAGATTATATTCGAAAAATTATTCCGTGGAGTGATTGTGAGCCGCCCGAAATAAGCAGCAGAAGCCGACCTTGCTTTTACAGACATATTCGCCGATGCCCGGGTGTTTGTAACGGTGAAATTTCAAAGAGTGATTATCGAAAAATAATTCGGCAGTTAATGCTTTTCTTTGATGGAAAAAAGACTCAGCTGGTGAAAAAGTTAGAGTTGGAGATGAAAAAAGCGTCCAAAGAACGTCGTTTTGAAGAAGCAGCAGGGCTGCGCAACAAAATTTTTGCGTTAAAGCATATTCAAGATGTTGCTTTTATAACTCGGGAAGACGTTGAATTACCGGTCGTAAAATTACGCGAAGAGTCTTTAATCAATCTTGAGGGCAGGATAGAAGCCTATGATATTTCGAATATTTCCGGAACCTCGGCAGTAGGGTCGATGGTGGTTTTTGAAGAGGGCCGACCGGCAAAAGATCAATATCGAAAATTTAAAATCAAAACCGTCAAAGGTGCGAACGATACGGCGATGATGCAAGAAGTAATGCGTCGGCGATTAAAAAGAAATTGGCCATTGCCTGAATTGATGGTTATCGATGGTGGTAAGGGACAGATTAATGCCGTTCAAGAAATACTTAGAGAACTACAAATAGAGGTACCGATAATCGGTATTGCTAAAGGCTTTGACAGAAAACAAGATCGGTTGGTCTTTGACCACGAGAATTATGAATTGGCCAGGGTAGCAAAAAGAGGTAAAGAAATATTTCAAAAAGCGCGCGATGAAGCGCACCGGTTTGCTGTAAAGTATCACAGAGAATTGAGATCAAAACACTCGCTAAAACATTAAATTGTAAAAATACAAAGACGGCCCAGAGCCGTTTTTGTATTTGAAAAGTAGAACATTTGATTTTATCCCCAATCAAAGTGGATAACTTTGGTTGACCGTGGGGCAATGGTGGGGTAGAGTGGATTCAGTGAGGCACAAAGTGGGTTGTGCCGAAGAATATTCAGTTACAGTTTCTCTGGAGTCTGTGTCTCAAGGCATGGGCACAGACTTTAGAGAAACTTTAAGCAAGCGGCTCGGGAACCCTCCCTCTATCATGAGACGTCGCAACGTTCTGCTGCAACGTTTCGTGGTAGACCCTCCTTCACTCTTCGGAGTGTTGCGAGACGGGTTACAACCGCTTGTTCTTTATTAAGTGAGCTGTATCGCTTTAACGAGTTGAAGTATTTTCTTCACTCCAGCGAGCGTACAAATTTGGATGAGATACAAGGAAGAATCTGAGCATACCCGAGGCGTACTGGATGTACGTGAGGGTAAGCGGAGGATTCTGACGAAGTAGATCGCCAAATTTGCAGCGAGCAATATTATGTTCATAGGCGAGTATCATCACCAAATAGACGACAAGGGACGGATGGCCGTCCCGGTGAAGTTTCGCCCAGATCTCTCCAAAGGTGCGGTTGTGACCAGAGGTCTGGATTCTTCACTGTTTCTGCTCCCCTTGGAGGAGTGGGGTAAGTTGGCGACTAGTCTCGCCGGCTTACCCCTGGGGCAGTCCAACTCTCGGGCCTTCGCCCGACTCATGCTTGCGGGCGCAATGGAAGTGAGTATGGACAAGCAGGGGCGGTTCGTCATTCCTGAGTATCTGCGTGATTATGCAGAGCTCAAAAAGTCGGTGGTGATTGTCGGTATTTCGACGCGCATTGAAATCTGGGATGAAGATAAGTGGGAAAATTATCGTCGCCAAACTGAGGACGATGCGGAAAAAATTGCCGAACAGCTCGGAGTACTAGGTATTTAGCTATCAGATTATGAAAGGGCACATACCTGTTTTGATGACTGAGGTTCTGGATAGTTTGAACCTTGCTCCCGGCGCTCATATTCTAGACTGCACTGTTGGTCTAGGTGGACATGCTAAAGCAATTCTAGAGAAAATATCTCCAAATGGAACTCTCTGCGGGTTCGATCGTGATGAACGAAATCTCGAGCTCGCGGAGAAAACTCTGGCTGCATTTGGAGATAGAGTGACTTTTATTCACGATTCTTTCGCGAATATCGGAGCTCACTCATTGCCAAAAATGGATGGCATTCTCTTTGATCTCGGATTTTCTTCACTTCATGTTGATGATGCAAGTCGCGGGTTTTCGTTCCAAAAAGACGGACCTCTCGACATGCGCTATGACACCACGCAAGAAACAACAGCCGAGACAATTGTTAACAGCTGGCCACGTGATGGTTTAGCCGATCTCTTTCGAGTCTACGGTGAAGAACCGGCGTCAGAAAAAATCGCCAAAGAAATTCTTCACTCCAGACGCAGAGAGCGGATTGTGACCACCAAACAACTCGCCGATCTTATTGAACGAGTCTCGCCTCGTCGTGGAAAGATTCATCCAGCGACGAAGGTCTTTCAGGCTCTACGCATGGAAGTGAACGATGAATTAGGTCAGATTAAAGCCGGACTTTTGGCAGCAGTTGAATTATTGAAGCCCGAAGGACGACTTTGTGTCATCACTTTCCATTCACTGGAAGATCGTCTGGTTAAACAATTAATAAAAAATAATGAACTTCTAAGCCGCGTAACTAAAAAGCCGATTCGACCACTTTGGCAAGAGCAGCAGTCGAATCCGCGATCCCGCAGTGCCAAACTGCGCGTGGCTAAGAAAATAGGGGGTTATGAAGAGAGGAGTGGAAAAACCAAAAACGGCAGTACTCAAACAGACTAATTGGCTGCACATATTTCTCTTTGCTCTAACAATTCTTGTTGGTCTTCTCTATATTTGGCAGGTTAATATTTCTGCGACTCGCGGATTTGCCATGCGTGATCTTGATCAAGAGATCGATTCAATAAAATTGGATAACGATCGTTTACAGATGGAAGTAGCTAAATTGCAATCAATTGATAGCGTGACAACCAGAGTTCAGATGCTTGGTTTGGTTGAGTTGAGTCAGATTGATTATGTAAATACATCGAGCGCCGTGGCTATTAATTCTCACTATTAATTTGGTGATCTACCGTGTCAGATTCTTCCGTCGGACTCACCGTACATTCCAGCACACTTCGTCCTTACTCAGAATCTTCCTAGCATCTCATCCAAATTAATACGTTCGAAAAGTTAAAAACAAGGGGGTATTTAAAGAAAATTTAGATAATTTGGCCAGAATTGGCTATTTTTTAATACACGTGTATTTCTGTCTAAACCAAGATAAAATTAAATATCGGGAAATACATCCGATCGGATGTATTTTTATCAAGCGAATTATCTTGAAAACCGCAAAAAATCTTAGATCTGCTATAATTATCAACGTATGGCAGATGATGATCAAATCAATAATCAAAGCGAACATCGTCCACGACCGGTGGTTTTGATTATCGCTGACGGTTTGGGCGTGGCAGCAGATACAGAGGGCAATGCTGTTACCAGAGCAAATACACCAGTACTCGATGAAATGATCCGTCGTTATCCGGTAGTCAATCTTCATGCTTCTGGCGAGTACGTTGGTCTTATGTGGGGAGAGATGGGCAACTCTGAAGTCGGTCACTTAACCATTGGAACGGGTCGAGTTTATTACAAGGCACTGCCGCAGATCGAACGTGCGATTAAGGATCGCAGTTTTTTTGAGAATTCAGCTTTTCTAAAAGTAGCCGAACAGGTGAAAAAAACCGGCGGCACGCTTCATCTCATGGGCATTATGTCGGCTGGTAAAGTGCATGGTTCAGATACACACTGTCATGCACTTCTTGAGTTTGCCAAAGAACAAAAAATTAAAAATGTGGCTGTTCACGCTTTTTTGGATGGTCGGGACACACTCTATAATTCCGGCGTTGATTTTATTAATTTATTGGTGCAAAAGATGAAGGAATTGGGAGTTGGTGAACTGGCAACAATGTCTGGTCGTTATTTTGCCATGGATCGTGATAATCGTTGGGATCGTATTGAAAAAGCCTACAACGCAATTGCCAAAGGTGAGTCACCAAATTCCAGTGAAGATCCAATCGAAGCCTTAAAGACTTCTTATGCCAAGGAAGTCTATGATGAAGAATTTCCGCCAACAGTCATGACAAAGAAAGGGAAGCCAACAGCTACAGTGAAACCAGGGGACGCTGTGATCTTTTTTAATTTCAGGCCTGATCGAGCTCGACAGATTACTAAAGCGTTTGTTTTGCCGACTTTTGATAAATTTAATCGTGAATACATTCCTGATTTGGAATTTGTAACCATGATGGAATTTGAAAAAGGTCTGCCAGTAGACGTTGCTTATCCGCCGGTCACTATTGAACATTCCTTAGCCGAAGTAATTTCCGCAGCCGGATTAGTGCAATTACATATTGCCGAGACTGAGAAATATGCGCATGTGACCTTCTTTTTCAATGGTACCAGAGAAGAACCGTTTCCTAACGAGGATAGGGTTATCATTCCGTCGCCAAAAGTTGCTTCTTATGATCAACAACCGGAGATGTCGGCCAAAGAATTAACTGAACGAGTCGTCAAAGCTGTTAAAGCGGACAATTACGATTTTATTGTGCTTAATTTTGCTAATGCCGACATGGTGGCTCATACAGGTAATTTGGAAGCGACAATAAAAGCAGTGGAAGTTGTTGATGATTGTATTGGTCGTATTGTCAAAGATGTTTTAGCACAAGATGGAGTGATTTTAATAACTGCCGATCACGGTAATGCTGAGGAAGTCAGAAATTTGCAGACTGGCGACATCGATAAAGAACACAGTACAAATTCAGTTCCGTTTTTCATTGTTGGTAATCAGTTCGAGGGCCAGGCTGGCGTAGCCGGTGATGTGCCGAACGGCGATCTTTCATTGATGCCACCGGTTGGTATGCTAGCCGATGTCGCGCCAACAATTTTGAAAATCATGGTTTTACCAAAACCAGATGACATGACTGGTACCGCATTAATTTAGTCTTCAACAGTTCAAGTTGACGATCAATGGAAAATAACGGGATAATGATAGACATAAAATCAACATATGCCCCTTGAAGACGATAGTATGATGCAACCAATGATGGCCAATCCGCCATCGCCGGAAAAACAAAAGCGCTGGACAATTATCGCTATTGTTTCCATGGTTCTTTTGGTAACAAGTATTATTGTGGCCATGATTCTGGTTTTCAATTCAAAAGATAAAGTTCGAGCTTGCGAATTAACGATTTCTAATCTTGAATTGGACATTGCCACTGCTCAAGCTGCAACAGTTCAATGTCAGAATCAACTTGAAGAAGCTGGAGTACAGTCTGTTGCTGAAGTTGAAGCTTCATCTCAGACTTTTGGTTTCCAGTATCCGGCTGGAATTCAGATTACACGTCACTTACAACCGGCGGCTGCCACTCAACCATTGCTGACTTATCGGTTGAGTCATTCGCTAATTGAAACTTGTGATGAATGTAGTCCGGAAAGGCCAGTTACTTTGAGGATTGATACTTACGATCGCACCAAGCTTGATTTAGGCGATGAAAAATATGCACAGCAAATAGTCACACTTTATGAGGAGGGTAGTGAGTTTCAAAATATTTCAGTCACAACTGATAGTAGTAAAAATGGTGTTTTAACAACAATTTCCGGTGAACAAATTGGTGGTTACAATGCAAGTCCTGAACATCCACGTTCTTTTGTAACCTATATTTTTGAAGCAGATAAATATGTTGTTGTAGCTTGGCTTGATCTGTCCGGTGGAGTCGATGACGGTATTGTGAACTTTTTCCGAGAAACAATTGATACAAGCAAAATTGAATAGATAGGTTATACACCTGGGGTCTTCCAGCCCCAGACCTCTAGCCAGTCTAATCACCATCCCGACCGACGAGCGCAGCGAGGAGCGGAGGGATCTTTCGTATTGTTTCTTTTGATTCACCACTGGAGGCACTTCGTCCTCCAGACCTCCAGACTCCATTTCTTTGTGGGCTCAAAGAAATGGAGGAAAGAAAGAGCCTTTTCCGCCTTGCCTGCGCTCGTCAAGGCATAGCTACGTCAAAGTCAGGGCATGTCACGGACCATGACAGTCCTGATTTTTCGTTTAACAAAAATATTTGTTTCTGTCAGGTCTGTGCCATGCTATTCCTGACTTTTTGCCGCAGCCTAAGCCTTAACGTGCTCGGGAGGCGGGAACGCTCAGGCTCACTGAACAATGACATTGGGGCTGGTCGATTCTTTTTCAAGAATATCTCCCAGCCCGTCTCGGCGGTTCGAAGACAAACTATTGTCTTCTCACTTCGCCTCGACTCCTCGCTGAGTGCGAAGTGGTTTTAAACCATCTACTTTCTTCTATGGATTACTTTTGTTATAATTTCGGCATGAAAAATTTTGACCTTTTAGCGACTAAATACGTTTTTGAACACAGCCGCAAGCAAGAGAAATTGTGGCGCTTGATTACTTTGCGCGGTATGTTTGTTTTTGTTGTGGCTTATGCCTGTCTTTTGATTTTTGATGATTTTGATTTTCAAAAACTGTTGCCAGTTATTTCGCTACTTATCACTTTTTTAGCGACAATGTTGATTCGCTACACTGTACGCCGACCGCGACCAAGTTTTCCTAACGCCAACTATACTGCTTGGTTAAACTCTTTTTCTTTTCCTTCTTTGCATTCATCTCTTTCGTTCGCTTTTTCAGTTTCACTGTCTTTGGCCTTTTGGTCTGCTTGGCCAACTTGGCGGACTGTGTGTCTCATTATCTTTTTTAATACTTTGGCAGCAATTATCGCTTATTCAAGACTTAGCGTCGGAGTTCACTATTTTTCGGACATTTTGGCCGGGTCATTGCTCGGAATCATAGTTTCCGCTATGGTATAGGGGCTATGAAAGCTGTGATTTTAGCTGGCGGCGTTGGCACGCGTTTGTGGCCAATGAGCCGTCGCGTCAAACCAAAACAATTCTTTGAAGTCGTTGGGGATGAGCCGTTAATTCGCGATACTTATCGCCGTCTTTTGCGGTTATTTCCCGAGGAAAAAATCTATTTTTCAATTTCTCCGACCTTTGACGAGATTATTCATCAACAGTTCCCAGAAGTGCCAGATGAGCGAATTTTGATTGAACCGGAGAAGTTAGATACTGGTCCAGCGATGGGTTATGTAGCTGCGCTTTTGGAACTCGAAGATCCGGACGAGCCAATAGTTTTTATTCCATCTGATCACTATATCGGCAACGAAGAATTATTTTTGCGTAGTTTGGAAATCGGTGGTCAACTTATCGAAGAAACCGGAAAACTTTTGGACATTGGTATTGCACCGGCTTTTCCAAGCACAGTTCTGGGATACACAAAAATTGGTGATCTTTTCCGAGAAACAGATGGCATTGAAATTTATAATTTTGCCGGACACAAAGAAAAACCCGACTACGATACCGCCAAAAGTTATCTTGACGAAGGAAATTATCTTTGGCATGCCAATTATTACATGTGGACGCCGCGTAAATTCATGGAAGCGTTTGTGAAATATGCTCCGGAAATTGGTGAGACTTTGCAAAAGATTCAAACAGCAGTTATGGCAGGTAATGTTCAAGAAGTGGAAACGCTCTATAGACAATTGCCAAAGATTTCTATTGACTATGCAGTAACGGAAAAAATGGCTGCTGAAGATGTGTTAATTATTAAGGGTGATTTTGGTTGGAGCGATATTGGCGCTTGGGACACTCTTTATGATCGTCTGTCAGAATCAGAGGATAATGTAATCAAAGGCAAATGTTTGGCTTTGGAAACAACCGGGTCGTTAATTTATGGACCAAAAGATAAGTTGATGACAGTGGTGGGTATGGAGAATGTTGTTATTGTGGACACTGGTGATGCTTTGTTAGTTTGTCCACGTGAAAAAGCACAGCAGGTTAAACTGATCGTTGAGAAAATTCAAGAAAACGGTGATGAACAATTTTTATGATGAAATTTTTTAAAAAAATAATTTCTTGTGTTGCTGCAATTTCTTTGGTTGTTATTTTATTAGCTTTACTGGTGGCTTGGCAGAGTTACCGTTTTTGGTTGTCTGCCCCGGCAAATAATGCTGAAGTTGAAATTATTACTGTTGAAGAAGGAGAGGGATTTTCGACTGTTGCTGAGGATTTATTTAATCACGAGCTCATTGCTAGCAAATTTTGGTTCAAAGTTTATGGTCGCTTGACTGGCGCCTCGGGCAATGTACAAGTGGGCGATTTTTCTTTGCAAAAGGGCATGAGTTACACCAAAATTGTTGATACTTTATTGCTGGCTGACACAGAAGAAGTAACGATTACCATCCCTGAAGGTTTTACTTTGGATCAAATTGGCGCCTTAGTTGTAGAAAAGTTTGATGTTTCCGAAGCTGAATGGGGAGTTTTGACCGGTATGGAATCACCATTTGAAGAACATGAGTTTGTGGTAAAGGCAGAAAAACCAGATAATGTTGATTTAGAAGGTTATCTTTTCCCAGATACTTATAGATTTTTTGCTGATGCCACTGGAGAAGAAATTGTGCAAAAGTTACTCAACACCATGCAAACTCGTTTCGAGGAGAATGATTTAGAGCTACCAGAGGGCATGACTATTCACGAAATGTTGACTTTGGCTTCAATTTTAGAGCGCGAAGTAAGAAGTCCGGAAGATAAAGCAATAGTTGCTGATTTGTTTTTACGCCGTTTGGAGATTGGTATGGCTTTGCAGGCAGATTCGACGGTCAACTATGTGACCGGTCGAGACACACCTAGTATCTCTTTGGCCGATCGAGATATTGATTCACTCTACAACACGTATCTTTATCCAGGTTTGCCACCAGGACCAATTAGTAATCCAGGACTTGATTCATTGAAAGCAGTGGCCAAACCAACCCCAAATTCTTACTATTACTTTTTAACCACTCCGGAGGGAGAAGTGATTTATGCTATCAGCCACGATGAGCATGTGCGCAACAAAGAGCTTTACTTACCATAAGCTACTGCTAGCTGTTTTTCTTTTAGCCGTCAGCTTTGGTTTTAGTCAACACGCCTTAGCAGAGGATTGGACAATCAAAAATTTTGATTCAGTTATTGAAGTTAATACTGACTCAACACTTACAGTCACGGAAACGATTGACGTCGATTTTTTCGTTCAAAAACACGGAATCATGCGCAATATTCCAGTTGTTTATCATGACGATTTTTACAACAAGGTGCGAGCCGAAATTCAGATTTTGAGTGTCAGCCAAGATGGGCAACCAGCCACTTACCAAGTTAACCGGATTGGCAGTGATAAAATTATTCGCATCGGGGATCCGAATATAACAATCACTGGAGAACACTATTACGAAATTCGTTATCGGGTTGAACGCGCTTTGCTCTACTACGATGATTTTGACGAGCTTTACTGGAATGCAACCGGCTCGACTGAAGTCCCGATTGAAGAGGCTACGGCAGTGGTTTTCCTGCCGGGTGGAGCAGAAGTTATTCAAGCAAAATGTTTTACAGGAGTCTATGGTTCGATCGAAGAAAATTGTGGCATGGCGGAAAGCGGCTCTTCCATTGCTTTTGCAGCGGCTGAGCAATTAACTGTCGCGGTTGGCTTTAGTAAAGGTTTTGTTGATGAACCAACCGCCATAGATAGATTGATTTGGTTTTTAAAAGATAATAAACCCGCAATTTTCCCATTATTCTTAATTATCGGCGTTTTTGTTTTGTGGTGGAAAATGGGCAGAGATCCAAAACTTAGGAAAACGATAATTCCTGAATATGAACCGCCAGAAGGTCTTTGGGCACCATATTTGGGCTTGTTATTGAATAGTTCAGTCTCTCGCCAAGCGATCTCTGCCATGATCATTCATTTGGCCGTTGCCGGTTACTTAACTATTCGTGTTGACGATCCGGAAAAACGAGTTCATAAAAAGATAACTTTGATTAAACAAAAAGATGGTAGTCCTCTTGATTTGGCTCATCAAAAGCTGATGCAGATTATTTTCTCAGGTAAAAGTGAGGCAACTTTGGACTCGATCAAAAACAAAATCCAAACTTCTGATTTAAGCGAATTGCGTCATAAGCTTTATCAAAAAATGAAAAAAGATAAGTTGTTCACAGATTCATCTTTCTGGCTGAGAACCGTAGTCATAATTTTTGCCGTAGTACAGCTCTATGCATCAGTCATGCTGGCTGTTTACTTTGGGGCATTTACTGCTATCTTACTTTTTGTCGGCGGTATCGTCTCTGTAGTTTTTGGCTTGTTGATGCCTAAGCGGACACTTAAGGGAGCAGAACTCGCGAGACAAGCAGCAGGCTTTAAGCTTTTTATGCAGACAGCTGAGCGCTATCGTTCGCAATGGCAAGAAGAAGAGCATATTTTCTTTGATTACCTGCCATATGCCATAATTTTTAAAGATACTGATCATTGGGCAAAAGTATTTTCTGGGATGAATATTGTCAAGCCAGATTGGTACCAGAGTGCGGCTGCTTTTAATTCCACTATTTTATTTACCAGTGAAATCAATTCTTTTACTAGATCATTTTCGATCGCGACCACGCCAACAGCGCCAAGTTCCGGTGGCAGTGGTTTTAGTAGTTCTTCAGGTGGCGGATTTTCCGGTGGCGGTTTTGGCGGCGGTGGAACAAGTAGTTGGTGAAAATATTTTTTGTGTGATATAATTCTTTCATATATGGGAGACGTCTTAATTGCCGAGGACGATAAATTCCTCGCAAAAATTTACGCCACAAAATTTAAGAAAATTGGCCTCAAGGTCGATATCGCTGAAGATGGTCAGCAAGCTTTAGAGATCATGAAAAAGGATAAACCAAAGTTGTTAATGCTTGATCTGATCATGCCAAAGGTTGATGGTTTTGAGGTTTTGACTAAGATGAAAGACGATCCGGCTTTGAAAAAAATTCCAGTTTTAGTCTTGTCAAACCTGGGTCAAGAATCAGATATTGAAAAAGCACAGAAGCTTGGTGCTAAGGAATTTATTGTTAAATCAGACATGTCTATTGCTGACGTTGTTAAGAAAATCAAGAGCTACTTAAAATAGACAAGTAAACATGGGGAAGAAAAACCATTTTACTTGTTTTTTTGTGGTATAATTTTGGATGTTAAAAAGTAGCGTGGCACTAACGAAAGAACAATTGTACGAAGCTCTGGTTGAAGGGGGAGGTGTTACGAAGGAGGAATTTCTCTCCGCCGCCAAATCACGCGATGCCAAACGAGAAGGTGTCGATGGTGTTTTAGTTGCCAGAGGTATTTTGACCGATCTACAAGTCGGTCAGTTATTGGCAGATTATTATGGTGTGCCATTTATTTCGATTGAAAAAACTAATGTAAAAAAAGACGTGGTTCGTCTTATTCCAGAATCTTTTGCCAGAAAGCAACTTGTATTTCCGATTTCAAAAAAAGGTGAGAATATTACTATCGCAGTTGCTGATCCTTCCAATGCTACACTTTCGGCTCTCTTGGAAAAATATTTACGTGGAAACGTTGATTTTGTTTATGCCACAGCGCGAGATTTGGAAGGTGCCATGTACATGTTCCAAAAAGATCCGGAGGAGGCTTTGAAGGCGACATTAGAAGGTACTGCTGCAGATCCGGGTTCGCGAGTTATCAATTTTGTATCGACCATGATTGATTATGCTTATCAAAGCAGCTCATCTGATATTCATATAGAGCCGGAAGAAGACTACACCATGATTCGTTATCGTATTGATGGTGTTTTGAAGGACATTTTTGAAATGCCGAAACAGTTTCATGAATATGTTGTCTCTCGTATTAAAGTTTTGGCCAAACTTGCTATAGACGAACACCGAGCTGCTCAAGATGGAAAAATTCGGCATCGAAGTGCTTGGGGCGACAAAGTTGATATTCGTGTTTCAATTGTACCAACAACAAACGGCGAAAAAGTTGTAATGCGATTACTAGCTGAAAAATCACGTCAATTTAACCTGACGGATTTGGGACTCAGCGATGCTGATCTCAAAAAAGTAAAAATCGCGATCAAACGGCCATGGGGCATGCTTTTGGTAACTGGTCCAACTGGTTCTGGTAAATCCACTTCGCTTTACGCGGCACTGAAGCTGCTAAATAAACGAGAAGTCAATATCGCGACCATTGAAGATCCGGTTGAATATGACATCACCGGCGTTAACCAGATCCAGGTCAATCCGAATACGAACTTAACTTTTGCTAAAGGTTTACGCTCGATTGTTCGACAAGATCCAGATATTATCATGGTCGGTGAAATTCGTGACAAAGAGACGGCACAGATTTCGGTTAATGCGGCGATGACTGGCCACTTGGTGCTTTCGACCTTGCACACCAACGATGCTGCTACAGCTTTCCCTCGACTCGACGATATGGGCGTTGAAGACTTTTTAATTTCTTCAACCGTGATTGTAGTTATGGCGCAGCGACTGGTTAGAAAAGTTTGTCTTTCTTGTATTGAGAGTCTAGAGATTTCAGCTTCAGAGGAAAAGTTAATCAAGAATTATCCCCAAATTGTAAAATATATTAAAGAGCTTTCGGGCAAGAAGAGCTTACAGGGTGTCCGACTCTTTAAGGGTAAGGGCTGTCCGGTTTGTCACAATACCGGTTATGTTGGACGAACCGGTGTTTTTGAAGTTTTATTGGTCACCGATACTATCCGCGAAGCTATTATGCAAAATAAAGACGCAGATGAAATTCGAGACATTGCCGTTAAAGAAGGTATGACCACTATGCTGCACGACGGTGTAGAAAAAGTTCTAACCGGTATTACAACGATCGAGGAAATCTTGAGAGTTACTCAAGAGTAAATCTTTTATGGAGGAGTTTAAGCGTTTAATCAAACTTGCTGTCAAGAAGAATGCTTCGGATATTCATTTGGTCGCCGGAGCAGTTCCTTATTTTCGTATTGCCAGAATTCTTTATCCTGTTAAGAAACCAATTTTGACCAATAAAGATTTAGATTTGATTTTGCGAACACTTTTAAATCAGGATCAGGCAAAAATTTTAAAAGAAAAGGGAAGTGTCGATCTTGGTTATGAAACTGGAGGAGTGTTGTTACGTATCAACATTCACCGCCAGACCGAAGGTTTGGGTATGTCGATTAGATTGTTGCCTAGAGAAATTCCAACAAAAGAAGAGATTGGACTGCCCGATAAAATTGCAGAAATTGCCACCATGACCGAAGGATTTGTCATTATCAGCGGACCGGCAGGATCGGGTAAGTCAACAACGTTGGCGACATTGGTTGAAATTATGAATCAAAATCATGCCTACCATATCATGACTTTGGAAGACCCAATTGAATATCGTTTTGAACATAAGAAAAGTTTAATTGAACAGCGTCAGTTGGGCAGCGATTTTGAAAGTTTTCCACAGGCACTGCGAAGTGTTTTGCGTCAGGATCCAGACGTTTTGGTGGTGGGCGAGATGCGAGATCCAGAAACGATTGCTCTAGCTTTAACAGCAGCCGAAACCGGCCACTTAGTCCTTTCGACTTTGCATGCCCCGAACGCTAGTGAAGCTATAGAGCGTATTGTTAATGTTTTCGAAGGAATGGAACAACAGCAGATTCTTGTTCAGCTCGCAGCGACTTTGCAGATGGTGGTGGCTCAGCGACTATTGCCGGCGAAAAAAGGTGGTTTGGTTGCGGCCAGAGAAATACTCGTTTCAAATAGTGCTGTTGAAAATGCCATTAGACAAAACAATCTTTCGACAATTAAATCTGCCATTCAAACTGGACGCCGTTATGGCATGATATCGCTCGAACAGTCGATAAAAGAATTGAAAGCAAAAAATATTCTTTGATATGCCTAAAAAAGCAGCCCCAAAAAAGAAAAAAACAACGCAGACGGCGCCAATGACACCGGTGACGCGCAAGAGAAAGTGGTACCAGCAAGACGTGTCTTTAAATGTGTTGCGAGTCAGTACAGTTGACGTGGTTTTAATGACCAAACACCTTTCGGTGATGTTAGAAGCCGGTTTAACTTTATCAGAGGCGATCGAAGTCCTTTACGAACAAGCTAACGGACTTTTGCGCCGAGTTATGCGTCGAGTTTACGTACGTATTGATCAAGGCGCTTCTTTTGCCGATGCTATCAGTAAAGAACCACGTGTGTTTAGTCCAGTTTTCGTTAGTGCAGTTTTGGTCGGTGAAAATTCGGGTACCTTGTCTGAAAATCTTCAGCGCTTGGCTGTACAAATGGAAAAGAGTTTGAAGATTCGTAGAGATATTCAATCGGTTATGTTGTATCCGGTTGTTGTGGTCACTATGACAGTGCTCTTAGGTTTGGGAGTAGCAATTTATGTCCTACCTCAAATTGCCGCTGTTTTCCGATCATTGCGAGTTGATCTGCCTTGGACAACCAGGGTATTAATCAAGATTGCTGAAATTTTCGAGGCTCACGGACTTCTTGTAGCGGCGATTATAATTGGTTCAATTATTCTCTTTGTTTGGCTCGTGAGACAAAAATTTATGCGTCCTTTTGTGCATAGTTTCATCCTCGAGCTACCAATCATCGGAGATTTTATTCATGACATTCAAAGAGCTCAGCTTTGCCGCATGATCGGAACATTGTTAGCCAGCGGTACCCCGATTTCGGAAACTTTGGAAATTACCGGTGATGCGACTTCAAACTATGTTTATCAAAAATCAGTGCGCTACATGTACAATCGTGTCGTTTCCGGTGATAATTTTTCCGATGTGGTAAGTGTTTACCCGAAACTTTACCCAGGAATTATCAAACAGATGGTTGCAGTGGGCGAACGATCGGGTAGTTTGGGAGATACACTCAACTATTTGGCTGATTTTTATGAGGACAGAGTTGAAAATACCGCTAAAAATATTTCTTCTTTGGTCGAACCGGTATTGTTAATCTTTATTGGTGCTTTGGTTGGCCTCATAGCTGTTTCAATCTTAACGCCAATTTATTCAATCTTAGGTAGTGTTCGAGGTTAATTATGAATCGTCGCGGCTTTACCATCATCGAGTTAGCCATTGTCATTGGAATTTTGGCTTTGATTTTAGGTATTGTCGGCGGATTTATTAGTTCAGCCACGGCACGTGTAAGTGTAACCGACGTCAGTGTGCAATTAGTTGATACTTTACGACGTGCTCAGTGGCAAACAATATCTGGTCAAGATGATTCAGATTGGGGCGTCCATCTCGAAACCGGATCGTTCGTTCTTTTTAATGGTCCCACGTACAATTCAAGCGATCCTGATAATTACATTATTTACATGGAAAGCCCAGTGATAATTTCAAGCATCAATTTAAATGGTGGTGGTAGTGAAGCGCTCTTTGACGGACAGTTCGGTGACTCGAGCACTTATGGCACTATTACACTTTCTAATCCCGTTGTCGAAGAGACGGTCGTCGTGACAATAAATCAAATTGGTACAGTTGATGCCGATTAATATGGAGATGATCTGGCAACAATTAAAAACTGATCAAAACGGACAAAGTTTGGTGGAGCTAATTGTTGCGTTGGCAATTTTTGCTTTGATTGGTACAAACATCGCTTTACTTGTAGTCAGTAGTGTTCAAGATGTCGAAGGCGCAGCAAAAATGAATCGAGCGACATTGTTAGTTAATGAAGGAATGGATGCAACTCGGGCGATCAGAGACAACAAGTGGCTGGATTTAACAGAAGGGACACACGGGCTAACTTCCACCAATGGTTATTGGGAATTTAGCGGAAGTAATGAAGTAATTGATGATTATCTGCGAACTGTAGCAATTGAAGCGGTGGATCGAGACAGTGGTTTTGAAATAAATGGTGGAAATAAGGATCCTCGAACAAAGAAAGTCACTGTAACCGTCACCTGGGGACTTAAAAGTGTCAGCTCGGTCGCATATTTATCAGATTGGGATGTTATTGATTGGCGAGAGACAACAGGTACTCACTTTGGTGGCGGAACATTCACAGACACAACCATAATCGGATCAGGTGAAACTGCTTCGGTTAGTTTAGCGGAAAATACAGGAGGCGGTTCGGCAGGGCCAGATACTTGGGTACCGGGCGGAGGAAGTTCTGTGACACATGAAACAAACACTGATTTTTCAACCGGCACTTTTAGTGATACAGAGGTCTACGGCAGCGGAGCGAGTGCCAGAATTCAGTTAACTTCGTCAACTCGTTGGACTGAGTACATTGCCAGAGGTGATGAAATGGACGAGCTCTATGATGTTGATTTGAAAGATGTCAGTAGTGGCTGGGCGGTTGGTCGCGGTGGGACAATCATCAGGGAAACCGGTGGTACTTGGTACAGTTTAGTGTCGCCGGTGACTAAAAATTTAAACGGGGTCTTCATTATTGATGATGAAGAAGCTTGGGCGGTTGGTGATCAAGGAACTGTATTGCGTTGGGATGGTGCTAATTGGTTTGAAGTTAGTGCTTTAACGAACCGCGATATCAA
>CAZYCR010000006.1:0-35647 GCA_964645815.1 uncultured Gammaproteobacteria bacterium | reverse complement strand
TCGCTGGTGTGGCAACAGCTACATCGAAATCAATTGTTCCTTTTTGCATGATTTCATTAATCACTTCTTCGGTTCCAATAATGTCTGCTCCAGCTTCTTTAGCAGCTGTTTCATTAGCTGGCTCAACGAAAGCAGCGACACGTTTTGTTTTTCCTGAACCAAATGGGAGAACAACTGTACCTCTGATTTGTTGGTCACTTTGCTTTGGATCAACACCTAACTTCATTGCTAACTCAACTGACTCATCAAATTTTGTTCCAGCAGTGCTTTTACAAATTTTGACAGCTTCTTCCAAAGGATAAGTAGCACCCTTATTGATTTTTTTCTTTGCCTCCTCGTATCTTTTACTCATATTTGTATTTGTGGTTTTGCGCCTTTACGGCTCCCACGGTTTATTATGAACTAAGAGTTATGGAGTTATTGAGTTATTGAGTGGTAGAGTGTTTCCATCACTTAATAACTTTCTAACTTAATCACTTTTGTTTATTTAACCTCAACACCCATCTGTCGGCAGGTACCTTCAATGATGCGCATAGCTGCTTCAACATCATTAGTATTAAGATCCGACATTTTGGTTTCAGCAATTTCTTTAAGTTGAGCTTTGGTAATGGTACCAACTTTTTCAGTTAATGGTTTACCAGAACCTTTTTGAATTTTTGCTGCCTTCTTGATTAATTCAGAAGCTGGGGCAGTCTTTAGGATAAATTCAAAACTTCGGTCTTCGAAAATAGTAATTACAGCTGGAACAACTTCGCCGCGACGATCTTGAGTGGCAGCATTAAAATCGTTAACAAATTGCTGAATGTTAACACCGTGCTGACCAAGAATTGGACCGAGTGGTGGAGCTGGAGTGGCGTTACCACCCATGGCCTGAACCTTAATAACGGTCAAAATAGGCTTTTTTGCCATACGAACTTTATTTATAGTGGATTCCCGAGTGTTTTCGAGCAACCACGTCGTTAATTAGTGAGCCAAGTTTGCTACAATTGGCGAATTTTGTCAATACTCCTAACGTATCCTCAAGCGAGTGTCTAGACAAATTATGAATGAGGCCTGATTTGCGAGACAGATTTTTCAGCAACAGCCAAACTCAGTGATTCAAAAATAAAGTCTGAAAAACACGTCTCGCGACAGGACGAATGATTAATTTTGTCCAGACACGAGCGCACCTTATACCTTTTTTACCTGAAGGAAGTCGAGTTCCACTGGAGTTTCGCGTCCAAACATAGACACCAAAACCTTAACTTTACCTCGTTGTTCATCGACTTCTGAGATCTTACCTTGCTGACCCTTGAAAGGTCCGTCTGTAATAGTGATTGGATCGTTCTTCGCTAAATCAACGGTAAATTCAGGTTCTTCAACACCAACACGTTTCATCAGAGCATCGATTTCTTCTTCAGCGATTGGTGTAGGTGTTGTACCCGCACCGATAAAACCAGTTACGTTTGGGGTATTTCGTACTACATACCAAGAGTCATCGGTTACAATCATTTCTACCAAAACATAACCAGGGAAGATCTTTTCTTCGACAACACGACGTTTACCGTTTTTAATTTTAATTTTCTTTTCTTTTGGTACTAAGATATTGAAGATTTTTTCTTCCATATCCATAGTTTCGATACGCTGTTGCAAATTTTCTGCAACATTTTCTTCGTAGCCAGAATAGGTATGAATGGCGTACCAACGGCGGCCATAATTTGCGGTCTGTTTTGCCATATGAAACTCGCTATTATCTTGGCGCATCGCGTTGTCAGAAATCTGCGCTGTCGTCACCGTACCTGTCCGGTACGGCTCCTCCATGCCCGCCTGCCGGCAGGCAGGCTCGATTTCTTCCTAGCGCTGCATCCAAGCCAATACGCTCGTTAGTGATGAATAAATTTATTTTGTTAAATTAATGAGTTGTTCAATTCCCAAAGAGAACAACCAGTCAATAACACCAAAGTAAAGTCCGGCGGCAATGCTGAGACCAGCGACTACCAATGAGTACTTGATGGTATCCTTTTGGCTTGGCCAAGTAACCTTTTTTAATTCCTCCTTAGACTCGAACAAATATTTGACGAGAATGTTGTTAGTTATTTTTGACATAGTTTGTTAGTAAAATTGTCAGATTTGACGATTTTTCCTATTTTAAAAGGCCCGTCCGGGCCATCTGTGGATAAGATACTACAATAATTATAATTTGGCAAGGGGCGTTTTAAAACGCCCCACTAGATTACTAAACATCCAAATTAGCCACGTCTTTGGCGTGAGTCTGAATAAATTTCTTTCGCGGTGCAACATCTGAGCCCATTAAGATATCAAAGGTTTCGCTAGCCTTTTCTGCATCTTCGATAGTGACTTGTTTCATCTTTCTTGTTTCTGGATCCATGGTCGTTTCCCAAAGTTGTCCCGGATTCATTTCACCAAGACCTTTGTAACGCTGTACGTTGATTCGAATTCCTTTATTTTCAATAATTTCTGCCTCCAGAGAATCATCTTCGGCGACAGCCTCTGGTTCAGGGGCTTTCTTATCGGTTGACTTTGTTTTTGTCATTTCCTCGACCGCTTTATCTTTTTCTTCATCTGAATAAACATAGCGTACATTTTTACCAACCTGTAGGCGGTAAAGAGGTGGCATAGCAATGAAGATGTTGCCATTGCGAATGAGTTCAATGAAATGTCGGAAGAAGAAAGTTAAGAGAAGCGTTCTAATGTGGGCACCATCGACGTCAGCATCAGTCATGATCACAACTTTGCCATAGCGTAGATTTTCCAGTTCAAAACCTTCGCCAATGTTTGTACCCAAGGCAATGATTAAATTTTTAATTTCATTGTTGGCAAGAAGTTTGTCGAGTCTGGCTCGTTCAACGTTTAAGATTTTTCCTCGTAGCGGCAAAATTGCTTGGAATTCACGGTTACGACCTTGTTTGGCCGAACCTCCAGCAGAATCTCCCTCAACAATGTAGAGTTCGGATGCATCGGCATCTTTAGATGAACAATCTGCCAATTTTCCCGGCAACATTAGGCCTTCAAGAGCACCTTTGCGTAAAACCGTTTCACGTGCCGCGCGTGCTGCTGCGCGGGCTCGGGCTGACAAAAGACATTTTCCAATAATTTCTTCTGCATCTTTAGGGTGTTCTTCTAAGAAAATTTGTAAAGCTTCACCAAAAACTGATTCAACAGCTGTTCTTGCTTCCGGGTTTCCAAGTTTGGATTTGGTTTGACCTTCAAACTGTGGTTCAGGCAACTTAACGCTAATAACCGCAGTCAAACCTTCGCGTGAATCATCGCCAGACAAGTTTGGGTCCTTTTCTTTGAGATAACCTTTATCTCGAGCATAAGTGTTCAGCGAACGAGTCAGGGCTGCACGGAAACCGGCCAAGTGAGTACCGCCATCCGGGTTAGTAATGTTGTTGGCAAAACAGTGTACGCTGTCGTGATATTCGGTGGAATATTGCAAAGCAACTTCAACTTCCAAATCATCAAACTTCTTTTTGACGTAAAAGACGTTTGGGTGCTTAACCTCGCGTTTTGCATTTAAATGTCGAACATAAGATGAAACTCCACCTTCAAAATAAAAACCATAAGGTGCTGGCCTTTCACCTCGCTCATCAAATATTTCAACATGTACTCCAGCTGTTAGATAAGTTTGCTGACGCAAGTGTTCAATAACAGTTGGCAAATTGAATTCAATAGTTTCAAAAACTGTTTCATCAGGATGAAAACGAATGATTGTTCCTGTACCTTTTGTTTTTCCAATTGGTTTTACTTTTCCAACCGGAACACCACGTTTAAACTTTTGTTGCCAGATTTTACCATCACGGTGGACTTCAGCTTCCAATTCGGTTGAAAGCGCGTTAACGACAGATACACCAACTCCGTGCAAACCTCCGGAAACTTTATAGCCGCTACCTTCGCCACCGAATTTTCCTCCAGCGTGCAGTTTGGTTAAGACCAATTCCAAGGCAGAAACTTTTTGCTCAGGATGGATGTCAACCGGAATACCTCGACCGTCATCAATTACTTCCACCCAACTGTTTGGCAAAAAGCGAACGACCACTTTAGTAGCATAACCACCCATGACTTCGTCAAAAGCATTGTCGACCACCTCCCAAATCATGTGATGCAATCCTGTTGGCCCGGTGGAACCAATGTACATTCCCGGTCGCTTGCGTACCGGATCCAAACCTTCCAAGACAGTAATATTCTTAGCGCTATAACCTCCTTTGCCTTGAGCGGATTTTGTAGTTTTTGCTTTCTTTTCAGCCATAAAGATGTAAAAATTGTGGCTGTATTTTACCATACCCTCCAGGTTTCAACAAGCTGTGATATACTTTAAGAAGTATGGAGGAAAAACAGCCTCAGAACCCGGAACTCCTGCAAATTGACCGGCAGTATAAAAGAGACGTTGCTTTGGTTGAAGCACGACCATTGCTCCAGCGTTTGGGAGTAATTTTTTGGTGGTCTCTGGATATTGGGCTGGTGGCATTTTTTGTTATTTATCTTGTCTATTCCTTGTTTTTTGGCAGCGCTAATACTCAGAGAGAAGCAGCAAAGGTGGTCAATAACATTCAATCAACTCATGCAATTACTCTTGCAAGAGCTGCCGATCCATTAGTCCCGGGTTCAGCTCGAGTAATTGAATCTGAGACAGGGAAATTTGATTATTATGTCCAGGTTTACAATCCGAATTCAGATTGGTTGGCAACTTTTTCTTATTACTTTACGTCTTCCTCTGGAGAAACTAAACAGCATCATGCGTTTGTTTTGCCGGGAGAAAATAAGTATTTGTTAACTTTTGCTGAAAGTTCAACAACTCGACCGCTCAATACTGAAGTCGTGATCGAAGATTTATCTTGGCAGAGGATTGATGCTAAAGAAACTAATGACGTCGCCGCTTGGTTAGCCGAGCACCAGAAGTTCACTGTTGAAAACGTCAGTCATGAAGCCAGTGTTCAATTGGGTGGGGAAGCTATTACCCGAACTTCTTTTACCATCACTAACAACTCAGCATTTAGCTACTGGTCACCGGAATTTTCAGTCTTACTTGGTCGCTCGGGAGCTTTGGTCGGTGTTAATACAGTCACTATTCCAGGCTTTGAATCAGGGGAGACCAGAGTGGTAAATGTTAATTGGTTTGGCAATGTGCCAACATCGGCTAGCGTAGAAATCGTGCCTAACATCGACTTTTTCGACGATGAGGTTTACATGACACCGACGACAGAAACTCCGACTGACTTGAGGGATTTATTCTAAATAGACAAGCCTCTTTTAATGTGCCAAGATAGAGGCCTATGGTTTTAAGCCGTTGGCTTAGACAACTGCAACGATTTGATTGGCTCTTGATGCTTGGTGTTTTTGTACTTTTCGTTTTTGGTTTGGCAGCAATTTATTCAGTTGAGCTCTCGCGCGAAAGCGCTGATTTTATTTTGGTCAAAAAACAGTTGGTTGCTTTTGTTATTGGTTTTATTTTGATGATCATTTTTGCTTATTCCAATTATTTGCAGCTGCGCAACTACGGTCGGATCATTTATGTTATTGGAGTTTTACTTTTGGTCGCGGTTTTAATTTTTGGTACTGAACTGCGCGGTACCACGGGTTGGTTTATTGTTGCCGGTGTTTCATTTCAGCCGGTTGAATTTATGAAGATCGCTCTGATTATCGAACTGGCTCGTTATTTTGGTGAACACGCGCGACGCCGATTTGGTTGGCGAGAGATTGGCGCTTCTGGTTTGTTGGTGGCTGTGCCGTTTATTTTGACAGCCATTCAACCGGACCTTGGAAGCGCAACTTTACTTTTGGGAATTTGGCTGGTGATGATGTTTTTTGCAGGTCTGCGTCTTAGTCACGCCAGCGTTATTTCTCTTAGTGGTATTGCCGTTGCTGTTCTGGGCTGGTTTTTTGTCCTAAAAGATTATCAAAAAGAGCGAATTTATGTTTTCTTGAATCCTTCTCTTGATCCATTGGTCAGTGGATACAACATAACTCAGGCCAAGATCGCTATTGGCTCAGGTCAACTTTTTGGCCGAGGGTTGGGATTTGGTTCGCAAAGTCAACTTAAGTTTTTACCGGAAAGTGAAACAGATTTCGTTTTTGCTGTCATTGCTGAAGAGTTGGGTTTTTTTGGCGTCGCTGTAGTTTTGGCGGCCTTTGCTCTGGTTTTCTGGCGGCTGCTTTTTATTGCCAGATATGCCAGAGATAATTTTACAAGTTTTTTGATGGTGGCAATTTTTGGCTCCTTGTTCGTGCAAATGACTGTTAATATTGGCGTAAATTTGGCAATTTTACCGGCCACAGGCATCGCTCTTCCTTTTATGAGTTATGGTGGAAGTTCCTTACTCAGCTCTATGGTTTTGGTAGGTATTGTCCAAAGTATTGCCGTACGTATGCGGCCGGGAGAGCGTCAGGGAAGCGTGGTATAATGTGTAAAACTTGACAATTTTTGTAAAATAATGTGAAATACCGCCATCTTTTTGAATAATTTTATGGCTTTAACAATTGCAGCAGAAACCAGAACAATCGAGGGAAGAGCTACCGATCAGCTTCGGGCCGAAGGTAAAGTTCCGGGTATTGTTTATGGTTTTGAAATAGATCCGGTCAACATTGAAGTTGATCGTAACGAACTCGACCGTCTTTATAATGAAGCTGGTGAGAGTTCAATTATTGACTTAAAAGTCGGCAATGACACTTACAACGTTTTGATTCAGGATTTACAAAGAGATCCTCTGACGGATTTCTTAACTCACGTTGATTTCCGACGTGTTAACATGAATGAAAAAGTTGAAACAAGCATTCCAATCACTCTTGTTGGTGAAGCACCAGCAGTTAAGGAACTTGGTGGTACCTTGATTCAGTCACTAGATGAAGTTGATGTCGAGGCTTTGCCTGCAGCTTTGGTACGTGAATTGACAGTAAGCGTTGAAACTTTGAAGACTTTTGACGACACAATTCGTGTTTCCGATCTCTCTGTTCCAGAAGGAATGGAAATTGAAAATGATCCAAACGAAGCGATTGCTTCTGTTATGCCTCCACGATCTGAAGAAGAAATGGAAGCTCTCGATGAAGCAGTTGATGCTGATGTTTCCAAGGTGGAAGTAACCAGCGAAAAGAAGGAAGAGGAAGCTCCGGCCGAAGCAGAGAAGTCTGAATAAATATGAAACAGCTTGAAAAAATCAAGCACGGAGGAAAGAAGTTCGAGCCAGTAAAATGGCTCTCTTCTTTTGCACAAAGCTTGAAAAAAGGAGATACATTTAAAAAATATCAAGAGGTCTGGATTGGGCTGGCGATTGTTTTGGTGGTTAGTTTAATCATCGTCTTAGCTTTAACTTCTACTGTCGATAAAGTTACTCCAGCGGTACAAAATATCGTTGATAATATTGTTGAAGACGAGGTGCTACGCCATCCTTTAACAGGTGAACCGGTTGATAAAGAAGAAAGGTTCTTGCCACAAGTTTTCGGTGTCATGGTGGAAAACAGTGCTGAAGCTTGGCCACTTTCAGGTCTTGATAAGGCGTTTTTGGTGATTGAAGCACCAGTGGAAGGAACGATTCCTCGTTTTATTGCCTTTTACAGCACCGATAGCGAAGAAGCGACAATTGGCCCGGTTCGTTCAGCTAGATCGTATTATCTGGATTGGAATGATGAATTTGACGCAGTGTACACTCATGTTGGTGGCTCACCAGAAGCCCTTAATTTAATCGCTAATGTTTACGAGACAATCGACTTGAACCAGTTCTGGCAGAGTGAGTATTTTTATCGACAAAACAGCACTCGCTACGCACCGCATAATGTTTACACGACTACACAAAATTTGATTTCTGCTTTGGAAGAATTGGATTTAGGTGTGCCGCATTATGGAGTTTGGCAGTTTAAAAATGATGAGCCGGTAGAAGTTGGTAGTAAATCATTGAGCGTCAATTTTACTGAAGGAACAACTTACGATGTTGACTGGCGCTACAATCTAGAGACCAATACTTATACTCGCAATCAAGGTACAACAGAAATGCACATGGAAAACGGAGCAACGATCGAAGCAAATAATGTTGCCGTCATTGCCACAGACATCCGTATTATTGACAACGAAGGTCGCCGCAGTGTCGTGACAGTTGGCGAAGGTGACGCTCTTGTAGCACAAGACGGCCAGATTATCTTATGCCGTTGGCGCAAAGAAGAACGCACTGAAAGATTAAGATTCTTTGACTCAGAGGGCGAAGAAATTAAAATGAATGCTGGCTCAACTTGGATAGAAATAGTCTCGAGCCTCAGTCAAGCAACAAGTCACGAATAAACAAAATTCCATCGAGCAATCGATGGAATTTTGATATACTAGGCGCATATGGAAGGATCGTCTAGATTTTTTGAGACACAACCGATTAAAAAAGAAACAGAGCCGCAAGAACTGCGTCATTATGATGGCAACCCAGAACCATTATACAAGTATGACCGAGTTCGCGGTGGGTTTGGTATTACAGTTTCTGATTTTCAGAGCACCGATCATCGTCAAATAGCCAATGATTTAATTGATGATGAGCGGGTTGATATTGTTTTGGAAAAATTAGACGATTTTAAATACATCGATTTCAATAAGATTGCACTGGCAGCTATTAAACAGGAAGAAGAAGATAAGAGAATGCTAGTTGATCGTCTAGATAAATTCTCCGATTTAAATTTCGAGGTAGCAAAGGGATTGGTGAGCGATAAGTACGCTAAAAAGGTTGCTGAAAATATTAAATCATTCAATAGCTTTGATCATCGAGCAATCGCCGATTTATTCATTCAAAGAGGCTTCTCGGAAACTTTAATAAAAAATCTAGAAAAATTTAATCACGATTTAGATTACAATAAAATTGCCCACGAAATATTATTTAAGAAAGATAAAGCTTTAGATGAAAAGACAATATCTTTACTTCTTGCTGAGAATCTTAAGAAATTTACCGGTCTAGATCTCGAAGTTGCTGAGTTTTTGATGAGTTCAGAAGGCGGTCGAAATTCTCTAGAAGTTGCGAAAAACATTGATTCTTTTGCTTCATATGAACATAAAAGAATAGCGCCATTATTTTTACTATCAGCCTATTTTTTAGCCGATTTATTTAATCATATTGAAAATTTTAAGAATACTAATTTAAACAAGCTAAAAGAACAAGTAATTAAAATACATTCTTCTGAAGGCATCCGTGCCTTAATTATGAATATTGATAAGGTTGGAGGTTTAAGTGATTCTCAGATTGATGAAATTATTAGACGTCACTACGGTAGATTCATTTTTGATCAAATCGACAAGTTTCCTGGTTATAGCAAGATCGAGATTGCGAGGAAAATGGTGGCGTCAGGTGATGCGATTTCAATTGTTGATGAACTGGGGATTTTGACACTTGAGGAAAGAAATGAACTCTCCAGTTCTTTGATCACAAGACTTATTGAAAGCGGCTACCCGAGTAAAGTCCCAGAAATTTTTGACCAATTTACCAACATTGATTATCAAAAAGTCGCTAATGAGTTAGCCGAGAGGGCTGTAGGAGCGGTAGTATTAAAAAATGCAAGCAAATTTGTTGGAATTGATATTGATTCTGTTGTATTTATAATGTTAGGGAAAATGCAATCGAGTGAAGTAGCTAAGTATATTGACATTTGTCCGCGATTGAAGAAAGAAACTGTCGATGCTTTAATCTCAGAATTTATTAGTCTAAATAAATTTCAAGATATACTAGCTGTCAGTAAAATCTATGGTTTTCAAGATAAGGATTTGGAGCGCGCTTATGAATTGTTTGGCGATTTTACAACGAAACAGAATTATCTACTAGTCAAAGAAATGATGTCTGGTGATTTAACTGAAGAAAATAAAAGGGAGTTGGAAATTTTAGGAATAAAAAAGAATGGTCCTGAAGGTATACAAGAATTACGGCAAGCCACTAGAGAGTTTACCGGCACAGCTTTTACCATGGATGGGCCAGATGGTGAGAAAATCTTAGATTCTACAATTTTATTGGATAGCACGAAGAAAATTGTCAGATTTTCGACTGCTTCATTTGGCACACACGACGACCTAAATTTTCAAAAAACTATTGAAAATTATGTTAAGGCTAAATCTGAAGCTGCTCCGTTGAGGTCGGAATATCGTCCGAGCCATATTATGGAGATTAAGAGTGTTGATCAGGAAAAACAAGAAGCGACAAAAATTTCTGAGCAAACCTTGGCTCGTTTTAAAGTTTTTCAAGATGGGTTACGCGAAGCTGTTACTTTACTGCGGGAGCCAACTGCGTTAACCTCGTTGATTACTCGCATCAACGAAAAAATAAAAGTTAAACAGGAAGTACTTGGAATAAAGTTGGAGGGAGCACCAAATGAGAAAGCAAAAGAAAGTATCAAGAAAAGTATTCAGCGACTCGAGAGTATTAAAATTGGACCAACAACTAACTGGCAGGAAACTTTTACACAATTAGCTTCCTTCAAAGATGAATTCAGAGAAGAACTACTTCCGGCTGTTTTTTGGTGGAGTTTACAACTAAAACCTGATTCATTATCACAAGTTAATGAGTTGATTGAAGTTGAAGAGCCGAAGATCGATGATATTTCGACTGCTTTGGATTTCGTCGATCATATTACCAACCAAGAAGTACTAAAAAAATATTTTTCTGAAACTGAAGCTGCTAAGAAATTTAATAGTCTACTTAATGTCAGTGCTCTCCAAGAGGAAATTTCCCGTTTGCAAAACCAAGATAGTAAAGGGCTTACAAAAATGCAATTCGTACCGGGAAGGAATTTGTTAACAGAATTTTCAGGTCACATCGCAGATGCCTGTTGGGCTTCCAAATATGATAGCATCATCGAGAGGTTCCCGAATTTTACTTCTTTAATGATGGTCTTGAATCCGGATAATCCACAGACTCGTCGATTAGCTGGTGCAGCCTTTTTGATTGAAGCCGAAGCGATAGATGGCAGTAAACTTCTAATTATTCGCGGACTCAACCCTCAGGAGAATGTTATTAACAGTTTAAAAGTTTCGGATTTCTACAAACAAATCACTGATTACTTAAAAGAAATCGCCGGCAGCATGGGTGCGCGACTAGCTATCGTGATTGATGCTCATTCTGGCGGTTCAGCTTCTAATCGGCCAGTTTTATATAATCATTTGTCAGGGCTCACGGATAGACTACAAAAAATTAGACCGGCTCGAGACGAAGACACAGCCTTTAATGGTTATCACATCCAGAGCAATGTATATTTGGTTTAGCCGCTAGAGCTTAGCCACAATCAGTCTTGGCTTGTCGGCTAAATCACGTTTTAAATTTATTGTCGCAAGAGGGAAGTGATCTTCAATCAAACGCACGGCACTAATTTCTTGACTTGGATCAATTTCCAAAAGCACAAAAAGATCCTCAGGAAAACTTTTTCTTTTCTCAACCAGTTGTCCTAAAAGACGATCGTATAAATCTAGTCCGTCAACGCCACCGACAATGGCACTCTTTGGTTCGAAGCGCACAACATCAGGATCGAGCGTTTGCCATTGTTGAATACGGACATAAGGAAGATTGGCACATATTACGGTGCGCGATGCAGTAGTGTCGTTAATATTTTTCGCCATGTACGGCGCCAAAAGATCACCTTCTAAAAATGAAATATTTTTTTCTGCCCCTAAATTTTCTGCATTGATTTTGGCGAGAGCTAGAGCCTGATGATCAATATCAATAGCAATAACCGGTATCTGTTTTTCCAACGAGAGGGTAATAGCGACAGCGCCGGAACCTGTACCAACATCAATTACTGTTGTTCGTTCATCGATCAACTTCAGTGCTTCATCAATCATTATCTCAGTTTCCGGCCGCGGAATTAAAACAAATTTGTTGACCTTGAATTTTCGTTTATAAAATTCTTTACTGCCGGTAATGTAGGCCACTGGTTCATGTTTTAAACGTCGTTCAATATATTTCTGAAAAAGTTCAGCTTTGTCTTCCGCTATTTCATCTTCAAAATGAGCAAAAAGGTAACTGGCCGGTTTTTTTAGGGCAGTAGAAAGCAAAGCTTGGGCATCGAGCATCGGGTTGTGCCCGGCAGTAATTTTCTCCTCTTGAGTAGTCTTTAGACGCTCACGACCCCAGTTGAGCGCTTCGAGAATGGTCATAGAGTAGTTTCGCGCTCTTGTTTGTCAGCTAATTTTAAAGCAGAAATTATTTCTCCAATTCCACCGGCCATAATAGTTGGCAAATCGTGCCATGATTCTTGAATGCGGTGATCTGTTACTCGGTCTTGTGGGAAGTTGTAGGTTCTGATTTTTTCTGATCTGTCGCCAGTTCCAATCTGTCCTTTTCGTTTTTGAGAAAGTTCAGCCTGTTTCTTTTCTTGTTCATAGGCAAAGACTCGAGCGCGAATGATTTCCATGGCTCGTTCTTTGTTTTGCTTTTGTGAACGTTCCTCTTGGCAATAGACAATCATGCCGGTTGGAATGTGAATAATGCGAACAGCGCTGTAAGTTGTGTTAACGCTTTGACCACCGGCACCAGTTGAAGTGGTGGCTTCAATTTTGAGATCTTTTGGATCCAAGAAAAATTCTTTTTCCTCAATTTTTGGCAGGACTGCTACAGTGACTGTTGAAGTGTGAACTCTTCCTTGTTTTTCGGTTTCCGGAACTCTTTGAACTCGATGTACACCTGACTCATATTTCATGTCACCATGAGCGCCGTCACCAACCATTTCAAAAATTATTTCTTTAAAGCCGCCGATATCATTTTGACTTTGCGAAACAATTTCTGTTTTCCAACCCTTGGTTTCTGCGTATTTGGCATACATGCGGTACAGTTCAGCAGCAAAGAGGGCAGCTTCATCACCACCGGCACCGGCTCGAATTTCAACGATGGCATCATTAGCGTCGGTTGGATCTGGCGGAATCAAAGCCAAAGTCAGTTTATTTTCCAAAAATGGAATTTCTTCTTCCAAGCGAGCAATTTCACTTTCGGCCAATTCTTTCATTTCTGGCTCATGTAAACTTTCTTGCGCACTCTGCATCTCAGCTCTAGCTTTTTCTAACTTGTCAGCAAGCTCCACGATGTGCTTTACAAATTGATATTGCTTATTAATCTGGCTTAATTTTTGTGGATCACTAAGTACGGCCGGATCAACAAGTTGTTTTTCCAGTTTGTTTAGCTCGTTTGTTTTCTTTTTGAGAATTTCTTTTGTTTCCATACTGAACGTTATGAGCTCTGCGAACGTATGATTTTGGATGAAAGTTCGCCAAAATCATAGTGAGCATTATAATAACACAAAACACCCAAAAAAGGGTGTTTTATTGCAAGCTAAAATAGTTAAGCTTCTGTAGATTTGATTTTCTTATCAGCTCTCGCCTTTGCACGAGCGGCTTTTTTAGCCAATTTTGCTTTATGATCAAGTACTTTGTCGCCTTCCTTTTTGTCCTGTCTAGCTTGGAATTTCTCCACACGTCTGGCTGTGTCAACGATCTTTTGCTGACCGGTATAAAATGGATGACAAGCGCTACAAAGCTCAATAGAGACTGAATCCTTGGTTGAACCAGTCGTATAGGTCTTGCCACAAGCACAAGTAATGGTTGCTTTGGTGTTATAAGTTGGGTGAATATCTGCTTTCATACTCAAACTAAGTGTCCAAATGCTAGCATGTAGGCAAAAATCTGTCAAACGGCTATGCTTTACAAGAGAGGCGTTTAATGCTACTCTAAATCGTCCCTTTGGACTTATTTGTTCCTTTTATCTCTGCGCACCCTTTAACATCACCATTCCTACTTCATTGAGAGGTACATCGTGGATAAGAAGGTTGTTCTTCTGCTCTTCTTGACCGGATGCTTCGGCTCTGGTCGGATCGACATCAGCGATGATTCCGGTCTCGATACCGGAGTCATCGACACCGACACGGACACGGAGATCGACACTGACACGGATACGGATTCGGATACCGATGTCGACACCGACACGGACTCCGATACCGACACGGACTCCGACACCGACACGGACACGGACACGGATTCGGACACGGACACGGATTCGGACACCGACACGGACACGAACCCAGACTGCACCGACTTCGACGGCGATGGCTATTCGCCCGAAGGTGAGCTCTGCGGTCCGGTCGACTGCGACGACGAAGACCATGACGTCTACCCCGAGGCTCCGGAGCTCTGTGACAACCACGACAACGACTGTGACACCTTCGTGGACGAAGATCTGCCACTCACCACCTACCATCTGGACCTCGATGGCGATGGCTTCGGCGACCCTGCTGCTCCGGTAGATCTCTGTCAGCCAGCTCCTGGGGCCGTGCTCGACGCCAGCGACTGCAACGACGCCGACGGAGCTATCTACCCGGGTGCGCCCGAGCTCTGCACGACGCCCTACGATGACAACTGCAACGGCCTGACCGAGAACGGCGTCGACGCGACCATCTGGTACATCGATGAAGATGATGATGGCTACGGTTCGGGGAACTACGTCCGGACCTGTACCCAGCCGGCTGGCACGGTCACCAACAGTGAAGACTGCGACGACGAGGATCACGACACCTACCTCGGCGCGCCCGAACTCTGCGACGGTCTCGACAACGACTGCGATACCTACGTGGACAACGGTCTGCCGCAGGACGCCTACTACGCTGATCAGGATGCTGACGGCTACGGCGACCCGGCCGATGTCGTCTTCTCCTGTCCCTCGATCTTCGGTCGGGTTCAGAATGGGCTCGACTGTGACGACCAGGACAGTGCCATCAACCCCGACGCTACTGAGGTCTGCGATCCACTCGACGTCGACGAGGACTGCGACGGCTTTGTTGAAGAAGGTGACATCTCGGTCGTTGGGGCAGTCACCTGGCACCAGGACACGGACGGCGATGGCTACGGCAACGTGTTCGTGAGCCTCTTCACCTGCGACCAGCCGTCCGGCTACGTGCTCGACTACTCGGACTGTGACGACAACGATAGCCGTACCTGGCCGGGTGCACCCGAGGCCTGCGATGATAACATCGACAACGACTGCGATGGACTTATCGACGGTTTCCTCGGTGACAACGATCCGGATGCAGTCTGTGCTGTCGCAGTCGAGTGCCGCGATCTGGGGGCTTACTACCGCCTCTATTTGACCGGCACAGTCAATGGCAACACACTCGAGCCACTTGCAACTACCACTCGGCTCTACGTCTGGAGCTGGGATGACTCGAGTTGGCTGCTGTCCCACACCTACTACAACTGGGCCAGCTATCCTGGGGATGGCAGTACTTTCCAACTGGTGGTGCCGTATTCGGACATGTCTGTCGAAGCTCGAGACGCGACTGCAGCAGCTTCCTTCATCGATCCGACCGTGTTCTACAGCGTCGAACGTGCCACCTGTACGATCGCGCGTGACGACTCGGTTCCGGGAGGCTGGGTGATTCACAGCTTCCGTTAGACCCTCGGCCGCCTTTCCTTAGGGAGAGGCGGTCCTTTGCTTATATTAGCCAAAAAAGTAATTTATTTTACCTTATTTTTTATTGATGACTTGCGTTCTTGACTTTTTAGTGAAAAATTGGTAAGAAGTAACCTATTTTGAGGCCTGTTTGTGGGCTAATCTCAGGGCTTTTTAAAACCTTGAGACTAGGCCAGAACTAATCAGTTCCTTAAAACGTCTTTGCGCGCCTGGCCGGTGCGGAGACTCAACTGCTACTAAAGATAAGTCAGGAGACAAGTCATGAAGCGCAACCTGTTCTTCGTCATCCTCCCGATCATCTCGCTCTTCGCCTGCGATCCGGACAACCGTGACCGCGACGGCGACGGCTTCCCGGCCGGTGTCGACTGCAACGACGAGTTCGCCTCGGTTTTCCCGGGGCACAACGAGACCTGCGACGGGATGGACAACGACTGCGACGGCGACGTCGACGAGGGCCTCCAGAACTGCCAGCCCGACATCGTGACCGAGGACTGCCCCGAGGGGCTGGTCTTCGCCGACCACGACCAGGACGGCTACGGCGACCCGGACGAGCACTACTGCTCGGCCGACGTCGTCCCGGCGAGCGCCCACGCGGTCCGCAACAACCAGGACTGCGACGACACCGACGAGTACATCAACCCGCAGGCCGAGGAGGTCTGCGACGAGATCGACAACGACTGCAACGGCGACGTGGACGACGACGACTCCGAGGTGGTCGACCAGACCACCTGGTACCCGGACCGCGACTCGGACGGCTACGGCACGGACGAGAGTCCGGCCTACCCGCCCAAGATCGCCTGTCGGGCGCCTCCCGGCTACGTCGACAACGACGACGACTGCGACAACCTCGACTACCGGGTGCACCCCGGAGCCGAGGAGGTCTGCAACGACATCGATGACGACTGCGACGGTAGCGTCGACCTCGACGCCACAGACGCCAAGACCTGGTACGCCGACGATGACGACGACGGCTACGGTGACAAGTTCACCTCGACCGTCGCCTGCGTTGCGCCGCTCGGGTACATCGCCACCGACAGCGACTGCAACGACGCCGACGGCAGCATCCACCCGGGTGCGGTCGACGGCTGCGACGGCATCGACAACGACTGCGACGGCTCGATCGACGAGAATGCCAGCTCGAACCTCTCGACCTGGTACTTCGACGGCGATCAGGACGGCTACGGTGGAACGTCCACGGTCACTGCCTGCGCGCAGCCAGACCACTACGTCGCCACGTCGACCGACTGTGACGACACGATGGGCAACATCCACCCGGGTGCCTCCGAGTACTGTGACGGCGACGACAACGACTGCGACGGCTACACCGACGAGTCGGCAGTCGACGCCATCACCTACTACTCGGACGACGACGGCGACGGCTACGGCGATCCGAACAGCACGGTCAAGGCCTGCGCCCAGCCTACGGGCGCGGTCACCAACAAGACCGACTGCGACGACGGCCGGGCCAACGTCAACCCGGCGGCCACGGAGATCTGTGACTACGTCGACAACGACTGCAACGGCAAGACCGACGACGCCGATCCGAACGTCCAGAACCAGCAGACGCGCTGGCTCGATGGCGACGGCGACGGCTATGGCGACCCGCTGAAGCCGGTCCTGGTCTGCTTCCCGACGTCCTCGCAGGTCGCCAACAACGACGACTGCGACGACCAGAAGGCCGCGGTCAACCCCCTCGCCACCGAGATGTGCAACGGCTACGACGACGACTGCGACGGGCAGTCCGACGAGGCCGACGCCGAGGACGCCACGACCTGGTACCGCGACGCGGACGGTGACGGCTACGGCAAGAGCGCGTCCTTCGTGGATGCCTGCGCGAAGCCGACCGGCTACGTGGCCGACTCGACCGACTGCAACGACGGCGACGACGACATCCACCCGGGTGCCGCCGAAACCTGCAACAGCGTCGACGACGACTGCGACGGCACCAAGGACGAGGATCCGGTGGACGCTCCGGTCTGGTACCGCGACGCCGACTCCGACGGCTACGGCAACCTGGGTCAGAAGGCCTGGGAGTGCCAGAAGCCCTCGGGCTACGTCGAGGACTCGACCGACTGCGACGACTCGAACCACAACAGTCATCCCGGAGCCGTGGAGATCTGCGACAACGAGGACAACGACTGCGACGGCTCGGTCGACGAGGGGCTGAAGCGCTGGCTCTACCGCGACGCCGACGTCGACGGCTACGGCAACGTGAACGTGAAGACGTACACCTGCACGCTGCCCTCGGGCTACGTCACCGACAACACCGACTGCGACGACACGCGGCCGCTGGTTCACCCCGGCGCCTACGAACGCTGCAACGGCATCGATGACGACTGCGACGGGCTCGTGGACGAGAACCCGCAGTGCGCACCCGAGGACACGGCAGTGCCCGTCGACACCGGTACGATGGATACCGGCGACACGGGGACGGGTGCTGTGCTCGAGCTCACGGTCAACTGCCAGGAGCGTCCGAGTGACATCTACCTGACCATCACTGGCACGATCGATCCGGATGCGACCAAGCTCCGCTTCTGGGTCTGGGAGGACTCGAGCTGGCTCCTCCAGGGCACCTTCTACGCCCAGGACGGCTGGCACAATCCCTACCAGCGCTCGATCCCGAAGAGCGACTTCTCGATCGACTGGCTCGAGTCCGACTGGACCAGCCACCGCATCGACCCGGCCTCGGTCACCGTGACCGGTGCCTGTCGCTCGGCCTGGAGCAGCCAGCAGGGTGAGCGGGTCTTCCAGTTCATCCATCCGTAGCAGTTCTCGAACGGTCGCAGCTGCGGCTATTCATCGCGACCCGGTCGGCACACAGTGCTGGCCGGGTCCTTCGTTTTAAATGAAAGAAGTCAAAAAGGTGAAAGAGGTTAAAAAGAGAACTGAATAAACTGTGGATAACTCGGATATTCTTCTAATTTTAGCTAAAATTGTTGGTAGTTTGGGTTGAAAATTAGCATTTATTTGCTTTGACAGCCCCGATTTCCTTTGCTAAGGTCGTCAGTTGTTAAAGAAAACATATGGATATTGCACACATCGGAGGGAAGGGAATCTCGGAGGTTGCTGGTACAAAAGATGATTACATCGTGCAGCAAACAACTCATTTGGCTCATTTGGGTCACAGACTTTTTCTATATTGTTTGGAAGAACAGAAAACAGACCTTTACAATGGTCTTCATTTGATTCATTTTCGATCACCATTCAAGGGCTGGTTGCATCAGATTATTCATTCAACTGTTGCTGCCTGGCATGCTGCTTTATTTATTCGAGCCGATATTATTCATCTACACAGCTACTTTGCCGGTTTTGCCGTCCCTTGGATTAGAATTTTCAGACCTTCAGCAATTATTTTTCTGACCCTTCATGAGACAGAAAACAACAAAGTTAAAAATTCATTTGTCCGCATGCTTCTTGGACTTGGAGAGAGAATTACCTTAACAAGAGCGGCTCATGTTTTTGTAACCAAACAAAACATAGTTAATGATTTATTACTTCGTAAAAATATTAGGGCTGAATTTATGCCACCGGGAGTTAGCGTTAAGCGTGTGGCTATTAATGATATTGTCCTGAAGCCTTTTAATCTCAAGAGTTACCATTATTTGCTTATGGTTGCTCCACACGATACAGAAAGCGGTGTTTTCACTTTATTGGATGCTTGGCAAAAAGCGCGAGCTGAACGACCGGATTTGTTCCAAGATCTCAAGTTGGCATTGGTTAGCTCGGAAAAAGAAAACAAACTTGATTTAACCGAATATCTTTCTGATTCTGTAGTTTTTGTGGGTTTCCAAAATAGGGAAGTCCTGGCAGCTTTGTACGCTGGCGCTCGATTCGTTGTTGCTCCCGCTTCTTACACAAAAAATCCTGCAGAGATTCTAACAGCACTGAGTTATGGTAAGGCTGTGGTCGCAGCCTCGCTCGGAGAATATAGTGTGTTATTGCAGGATGAAACTTTACTCTTTGAACCGGGCAACGCAGATGAATTGGCCTGGTGTCTCTTGCAACTATGTGCCGATGAGACACTGACAGCTTCTTTGGGCCATAGCGCTCGGAGTTTTGTTGAAGAAGAATATTGTTGGGAGATCTTATCTAGAGAAGTCGAAGATGAATACAAAAAACATCGCGCATTGCGCGAAGGTCTTTTGGTCGCAGAATAATTATTCTAAGCCGACTATTTTTCGGCTAATCAGTTCTGGCGTCTGGGCTTGTGGTAGATTTAATGCAGAAATTTCTTTGAGATGTTGAACGCCAATATTTCCAACAAAGAGAGCCTCTAAAAGTTGAGGTTCTTCTTTTTTTAAATCATTAATTAGTTTCAAACCGGAACGATAAATATGATCACGCCAAAAACCAACTCCCGGTTTAGCTGGGTTAGCAATCCCGCGATAAGCGCGGAGACAGAGCCGCCAAGCGCTGTCGAGTGCTTTTTCCTGGGCGCTATTGTGGCCAACGGCGTTATTCAAGGCTGCTTTAGCTTCAAAAATGGTGTTAAAAACATCAGCGAATCCATGTTCTTTTGTTAGTGCAATGGTCCAAGCGTCCCAAAAGCCAGGAGCATGATGATGTGGCTTTTGTGCCAGTTGGCTTTGGAAATAAATCGCCAAACCTTCTTCGGTTTGAAGATAACGATCAAGACCGCGTTCTAAAATGTGCAATGGACTTTGAGCTCCATTGTTTGTGCGCAAGGCATGTACTTCTATCTCATGAGTCAACAAACGTGCGGCTCGTTGTTTAGTGATCAAAAGTTTTTTTGGAATTCGAATAATTGGTTCAACCGACTGAAAACTATGTCCAACGGAGATTGAACTATCAGAGGTAGTTTTTATTCTCCAGTTTTGCATTCCGTAATAATCCAAAGTCTTGCGAACAAACTCAGCGAACATTTTGGCGTCAACGATCTTTTTTGGTTTAATAAAAGTTTCTGCGTGACCAAGCATTTCATCAAATTCTCGATGTAATTTTTTTTCGTCCTGGCGAACTGGACCAAACAAATCGAGACTCAGTCGAGTAACCAGTTGATCATCTTGTTGGCTGATGGCACGGATCAACCAAACTCTTGTTCGTAGCTCCTGAAGTTTGCCTCGATACAACGATTTGATATTTTCATCTGTTGCAGTTTGTTCAATACTTGCTTCAAATTTTTTTAGAGCTTCCAAGTACTTCTCAATTTCTATCTCACTGGCTCTGGAATAGTGAAACGTTGGGACTTGTTGAGACTTTAAAAATTCCTCTCTTTTTTGTTCGAGTGTTGTTTTGTCTTGCTTGACTGCCTTAGGGAAGGGGAGTCGTGGCAAAGCGAGAAGGGCAACAAAAAGTTGATGATCAAGTTTATTTTTCATCTTCGGCAGTTAATTGGTCTGGATTAGGAGAGAAAAGTTTATTCTTTATCTTCCATTTTTCAACGAACTGACCAATGCCTTCTTTGTCTCGTTTATTCCGTACAGTCGTACTCGATTGTGACCATTTTAAAAGAGATTCAAAATTGATTTTGTATCGACCTTGAACCACAATATAGCTGATTTCGCCTTTAGTGAGAGCTCGGCGAATTGTCCGGGTACTAACCCCGAATATTTTAGCAGCTTCTGAAACTGAGAGCCGGATCACAGAATTATCAGTCATATTTTATAGATATTTGTCCACTCTAGCGTAGCCAAAAATAAATAATCTGTCAACAAGACCTTGGTTTTTTTGCTATTATTTGCTAAATTTAGCTGTCTAAATCAAACAACTGTAATGATTGGTATATTTTAACGTCATAGTAAATGACAATGCGCCGACAAAAATTCCTTCTTTTCAGGGTTTACCAGTTTCAGGACTCACAGGCATACGGCGAGTTGTACGACTTGTATTATGTGAAGATCAGACGTTATGTCTTCTTCAAACTTCCACAAGGTGCTGACGCAGACGAAATTGCTTCTGAAGTGTTCCTGCGCGGCTGGGAGTTTGCTACAGCCTCACGAGTCGAAAATCCGTCCGCTCTTTTTTACAAAATCGCTCGTAATCTGGTCACTGACTTTTATCGGGAGCGCCGTCAAACAGTAGGTTTAGATGAAGCAGCAGAATTTGAAAGCCCAACTGATATCAGTGCTGAGGCAGACACAAAACTGGAAACCGATGCGCTCATTGCAGAGCTGCGACGATTAAAAGAAGAATATCGAGAAGTTCTGGTCATGCGCTATCTAGATGAGATGAACATCGGCGAAATCGCTGACGCACTGGAGAAAACGCCAAACAATGTTCGAGTACTGCTCTTCCGAGCAAAAAAAGCTCTCAAAGAAATTTCCGAAAAACAATAAACCACATGTCCGACGCAATCGCACAATTAAAGAGTCTCAAGCACGAGGCTAAAGCTGGCTGGATCTCCGGTGAGGCTTTGGCTGATCGTCGTCTTGAGTTGATGGAAGCGATTGGCAATCAAGAAGTTGTTGAAACCAATAGCCCGGTTTATACCAGATGGCTATTTACAGATTTTATTTCCAAACCACTCGCAGCTGGTGTGGCAATTTTTGTTTTATTATTAGGAGGTTGGATGACCACGGTCAGCGCTGCATCCAATAGTTTGCCTGGCGATACCTTGTATCAAGTTAAGCTTGTTACAGAAGCAGCTCAGTTAAAATTAGCTTCAGCCGATAAGAAAGCTATTTTGCATACCGAGTTTGCTGAAAACAGATTACAAGAAGCAGTCACATTGAGCGCAGCTAATGCTTCAGATCAGATTGTTTCAAATACCATGAATGCCTTTCAATCCGAGATTGCTTTAGCAGAAGGTGCTGTGCGTAAAATGCAGGAAGATGGTCATGCACAGACCGTAGCTGTTGCTTATCAGGTTGATCAAAAGATTACAGCGCTTTCCAATACTTTAGAGGCCAACAAAAACACCGAGAGCGATGCCATTAATGTTCAAGCGGCCGAACAAACTACTAAGGATGCCTCTGATTCAGTCGTTGAGGTAATGGTTGAAGCTCATGAATCTGCAGCAACGGCTGCAACAACCGTTAGTCTCGAAAGTAGATTCCGTGATGGAATTACCGCTATTAACTCACGTCAGACTTATGACCTGGGTCGCTTGGCGGTAATTAAAGCAGCTTTGGCAGATCAGGCTGTAGCAACAGCCAGTGGAATTGATCTCTCAAAAGTAACTTCTGCAGAATTTACGGTAACTCATGCAACTGATCTTTTGCCGGAAGCAATGGATTTGGTGGCACAAGGTGGCATGCGTGCAGCTTTTGATATCTTGATTGACATCAATCAGTCTCTGGAAAATGTTGAAAAGAGTATTACTGAGTTCGAAATTCAGATTTCTGTGGCCGCCTCTTCTTTGCACGAAGAAATCGAGGTGGAAAGTCCAGTAGAAGAAGTTAACGTTATTATTAATTCACCTGGTGAGTCGCCTTAATGTTTTCCCGCCAAGGTCTGTCATTGATTGACTGATCTTGGCGGGGGCACATTGGTGTTCCCACTAGGATTTTAAAAAATGAGTTTGGCTTAAAGGTCGGGGCCGCATGGCCGCTGAATTCATCTACAAACTAATCGAAAAAGGACGAAATTACTTATGAGTAATACATTCGCTTTTGGGAAGCGCGTGCTAGCAGTAGCAACAGCTGTGGCAACTATTGCCTGGGCTATTGGTATTGCTGCTTTTGCTGTTCCTGCAACAGCACAAGCTGCGTCAGCCGGTGACCTCATTAAAGGTACATCACTTTCAACAGTGTACTATTATGGTTACGACGGTTTGCGCTACACATTCCCTAACTTAAAGACATACAACACTTGGTACCCAGACTTTTCTGGCGTATCAATTCTTTCCGACAGCGCTGTCGCTGACATCGATCTTGGCGGAAACGTTGTATACCGACCAGGTTCACGATGGGTTAAAATCCAGAGTGATACTAAGACCTACGCTGTTTCAACCTCTGGAACAATCCACTGGATCGAAACAGAAGCAGTTGCTACTGGCTTTGCTGGCAGTGACTGGAATACAGTAATTGACGACGTCCCAGACGTTTTCTTCGTTGACTACTCTGTTGCTGCATCTTTGATGAGTGCAACAGCCTTCGACGGAATGATGTACATGGACGGAGCAAATTACGTTCTATCATGGGCCGGTGAAAAGCGTGTTGTTTCAGCTGCTGGACGCACTGCAAACCGCATGCAAGACCGATTCTTCCTTGATGGAACCGGAATTGATGATTCAGCTTTGACAGCAGGTGCACAGATTACCTCAAATATCTGTAACCTAACTGACGCCGCACAAACTGGTTGTACAACCGGAGTTGCAAGTGGTGCAGTTAACGTTTCACTTTCAAGTTCTACCCCAGCAGGCGCAACTCTTCCATTGGGTGCAAACTCAGTTCAAGTGTTGAAGTTTGACCTTAAAGCAGGCTCAGAAGCTGCTACGGTTGACGGCCTTGCAATTTCTATGGTTGGTGTTGGTGCTACAACAAACGTGACTAACGTTTACTTGTACGAGGGTAATGATCGTTTAACAGAAGCTCGTTCTGTTAACGCTTCTACTCGCAAAGCAACCTTCAACAACTTGAATCTTGCTCTTGCAGCCGGTCAAACACGAACACTTACAGTTCGCGTAGAAACCAACACATCTTCTGCAGCTGGTGATCAACTTCAATTTGCAGTTAGCGCTGCAACTGACGTAACTTCAGCTGGTACTGTTTCTGGTAGCTTCCCTGTGACTGGTAATGCTTTCACACTAGCTACTGTTTCTGCTGGTTACATTGTTGTAGAAAAGAACGGAACAATCACAAGCCCTACGCTTGGAGCACAAGACCACACAATTGGTCAGTTCCGTATTACTGCAAACAGTGAAGCTGCTTCAGTAAGAGAAATCACTCTTAAAATTGATAATGCTTCTGATCACAGCGATTTCAAGCTTTACAATGGCACAACATTACTGGGCGCAGGTACATACCTGGGTGGTAAGTTGGTCAAGTTTGATCTTTCTTCAAGCCCTCTAGCAATTGCTGAGGGTGCCAATAAGATCTTAAAAGTCACAGCCGACATCGGTGGTGACGCGACAGATGGTATTGGTGTTTACATTGACAAGGCTGTCGATATCGTCGCTATTGGCGGTGACTACGGCTTTGGTATGACTGCATACATCGGTGCAAGTAGCGCAGTGCTCGACACTGGTACTTACAGTGGTGTTGATGCTGGTTCATCAAGCGGAATCTGTAATGAAACCGGTGATGAGTGTTCATACAGCACCATCCAAGGAGGTGACATTACACTTGCCTTCAATGGACCATCAGCTGGTGATATCTCGGTAAACTCTCAGGACGTTAGTCTCTTTGAGTTCAGTCTTACCGCTAAGTCAGCTATTACTGTGAAAGATCTTGATATGATCGTTTACGGTGAAGATAACGGAGGTGGAAACGCTTTCGTTCCTGGCGATGATTCAACTGACGATGATGATGGTCTTATCAACACTAATGGTGAGGGAAACCTTAAAGATCTTAAGATCGTTAATATCGACACTGGTGCTGTTATCTTGGGACCTCTTGAACTCGACTGTGTTACCACAACTTGTGGTGCAGCCGGAACCCAGGATGGTACTCAGACCATTGACTTCACAGACGATTTCTATGTAGCTGCCGGCGAGACATTGAATTTGCGCTTGACAGCTGATGTTGACAATAACGTAGCAATTGACTCCGGTGATGCTGCCGGTGTGCAATTTGGTGCTACACTCGATATCTCAGGATTTGTGGCAGAAGATTCCAATGGAACTACAGTTGCTACCTCATCTATTGTTCCTTCATCAAATCTAGTCGGATTCAATCAAACAGCTCAATCATCATCACTAACTGTCCAACTCGCTAGCTCTCCAACAGCTACAACAGTTGTTCAGGGAACTAACGGTGTTGATTTCTTGGGTGCAATCTTTACTGCCGGAAATTCTTCAGACGCAACAATTACCAGCTTAACCTTTACTGGTTACGGTGATGCATCTGATTTCGCTGATATGACAGCGGGTGGTGCAACAGATGCACAAGTTGAGGACTTCATGAGCTCATGCTCTCTGTATGATGATTCAGACGCTTTGCTCGACGGACCAAAGAGTATCTCAACTGCCGGTGTAGTTGTCTTCGATACAATCGATTGGACAATTCCTGCCGGCATGGGCGAGACCGCTACATTGAAATGTAACGTCGCTAACCCAAGCGTATCTACAGATGCTTACTTTGCCTTCGATCTTCTAGGCAACGGTGGTGTTGTTACAACATCACAGTCTGTAGTGGCTCAGGATAAAGATGGTAATGCTATCAGTGCCACCTTGACTGCTACAGGTTCCGGAAACGATGGTATCAACGACATTGAAACCAGCGACTCAACATTCGGAGTAGGAGTTGGAGTAGTAGCTTCTTCTGTAGGTATTACAATTACTGAGAATGGATCTCTTGCTGTTTCTGCAGCATCTAGTACACCAGCTTCCGACTTTATCCTTACAAGCAGTACTGATGTTCATGTTGCCAGCTACACCTTCCTTGCTACTAACGAAGCTTTCGAGGTTCAGACCTTCACGGTTTCTGAAGAGCAGGCCGAAGATGATACCGGTACAGCCGATTCAGCTGCTTACGCAAACAACGTTTCTAAGGTAAAGATTGAGTATCCAAAACAGGATGGCTCAACCGGAACCGCTTCAGTCAGCATGGCTGGTAATGAAGCTAAGTTCTCTGGCATTCACATGTACGTTGGAGAAGCTGATACCGCAACCATTAAGGTTTACGTTTCAACTCCTGCAACAGATCGTGTTGCCGGTGGATCAGCTACATCAAACGAAAAGCTTGAATTAGGCTTCTTCGTTGACGCATCTGGTCTTGATAACTTCAAGGCTGTCGGATTGTCATCTGGTACAACATTAAGCGATAGTGATGCATCAGCTATCACTACCGGTATTGGAACATTCGTTGTCCGCGAGACTAAGCCAACAGTTACAGTTTCTGCTTCCTCTCCAAGTGGAACAGGATTCGTACCTGGTGATCGTGAAGTCTTACGCTTCAACGTCGCTGCAAACTCAAATGAGGACATCGTTCTCGAAGAGTTGATCTTCCAATTCTCGTCAACCGATAACGCTACAACCCTATGGAATTACTGTGACCAGGGTGGAGCTGGTAACGGAGAAATCGCGGAAGCTGACTTCGACTTGTACAACTTGTCAACAACCGGTACAACAACAGCAATTGAAGGCGTTGACACAACTGACTGGACTCTACTTACTACCGATGGTACAGAGTGTACAGACAGTCTTGATCTAACAACTCATGCTCACCTAGATCTAACAACTCCTCAAGTTATCCCTGCTGGTACAACATACACTTATGCTTTGTACTTCGACTCAACTGGAGCTTCATCAGCTAATGATGACTCTATCCAGTTCTCGATTCCAGCAGACGCTTACACAACAACTTACCTTACTGGAACCACAATCAATGACGGCGCCATTACACGTACTGACGCTACATTGACACTCACAAGTGGTGCAGTAGTAACAGCCGGTGACGTTGTCTGTTTCAGCGGTGCTGATACAACCTGTGATTCAGGTGAGGAAAAAGCATTGGTTGCTTCCGTATCAACAAACAATGTTACATTCGTTCGTGGTTACCTCGGAACTGACTTGGTCACTCCTGTAACTACTCAGAATGTAATTCCTTTGCACGGAACCATGCTCTGGCGTGATGATGGTCTAACATCAACCGCTACCTACCCACAACAGGTTTACTGGGGTTCATACCTCGTAGACAACCTACCTATTTCAGGTGGCGCAATGGGATTCTAATCTCTAGTTCTACAAGTTTTTCCAAGATTTATCTTGGCTAAACGCAAAAACCGCCCTCCGGGGCGGTTTTTGTTATGACGCAGATGCGACGCGCCTGTCGTACCTGCGTCCGGACAAAGAACAGTTTCAATCGGGCGGGGAATCCATTTCGATCAGGCGCCATAAATGGCGCCCTACGTTAGAGGGGCAGATCACAGACTTACCCATACTCGCTGATACATCCTAATGAATCAAATTATCTTTTTTATCTTCTTTAATCTTATTTAATTTTTATGATAATTTCTTTAACTCATTTATCATTTTTTATGTTAGCCTATATTAGTCTTCATATTATCTTTTATTATTTTTCAAACTTTCATCACATCTTCTTACTTTCATCACATCTTCTTAAATTTGTGTATATCCATATCCCAACTTTTGTCCGATCGAACTATAATTGGGATATATGAAACATAACTCCAAAACATTCGAACTATTTGAATTCATGACCGCTGGTTTTGACGAAGCGTTGGAAAGTTTTAAACATCCCAAAGCCATGCTCCGGTATAGCTTTGACGAATTAATGGAAATCAAAGAAGCTCGTAGAAGGTACGAGCGTAAAAGAACTTTAGTTTCTCTCGAAAAACAGAAATTAATACAATCGGTTAGACGAGGCGATCAAATTTTTTATAAGTTAACCAACAAAGGTTGGCAACAAAAACTAAAAAATTGTCTTCTTACTAAAAAAACGATGCTACCAACGGGATCAATTTGTTTTATCTCTTTCGATATTCCGGAATCATCCAAACATGTCAGGAGAGCGTTAAGATTACTTTTGGCTGAAGCGGAATTTTATCAAGTTCATCGAAGTGTTTGGGAAGGGAAGAGAGATATAGTAAAAGATTTGAAAAAATTTGTTCGAGCGTTAAAGTTTGGCAACTGGATCCATATTTATGTCGGTAAAAAAATTGTTTAGTCCCAGAAAACGTTCGATCGGACAAAAGTTGGGAAACCGGCTGATGGCTCGCGGTTATTATCGCATTTGGAATAAGTTATTCTTATTATCGATTATATTTTAGACACCGAATAATATTTTTTAATATTCATCATGCTCAATAATAAAATTTGCATTTTAACTTCATTTTCGATAAACTCAGTTCATACTTTAATGTAAAAAATTATGAATTTTCTTGAAACTCGTCGTCAAATTGTCTTTGCCATAGCTTTGATCGTATTCGTGGCCGCTTTGGTTTATGCCGGTTTGGCCAACTCGAACGCTATCAAATATCGCGGGCTTACTCTCACGGAGGAAGTGCAGATGGATGACACCACCAGAGCCGCTATCGAGGCTCGGATTGCGACTACCAGAGCCGCAATCGAAGCGCAACATGGTAGCGAAGATATGGATTTAAACCTTTACACCAACCTGGCTTTCGATGCCAGTTTACTTGGAGATTTAGTCCTTGAGCGGGAAACTTACGAAGAGTACTTCAATTACAATGCTATCAATTATGTGGCCTGGAATAACTACGGCAACGTCTTGGCTACCATGGGGGACACGGAGAAAGCTGAAGAAGCTTATCGCGAAGCTATTAAACTGGAGCCGCACGAAGAGTTTTATCGCGACTTAATCGATCTTATTCGTAAAAATGATCCAGCAGGTGATCGCGAGGAAGAGGTTCGGGAATTATTACTGGAAGGAGTTGAAAGGGTCGGTCAAACTCCATGGTTCATGGTTATGTTAGCCGAGTGGTTCATGGATCACGATGATTGCGAAAATGCCTTAGCCCATTACTCGGTAGCTAAAACCCTTGCTCCGGACAATGAAGCATTACTCGCCGAATACGAAGCTGCACAAAAAACCTGCGCGCAAAAGTAAAAAGTGATAAAATAGACAGTACTATGACCAAATGGATTATCGGTGCTGTCTTTTTTTCATTTCTTTTTGCTTTACCGGCCGTGGCAGTTGAACCAAACGATACGTTTTATTCAGAGCTTTGGTATCTGCCACAAATTTCAGTCGATCAGGCTTGGGAAAATACTCAAGGTTTAGATTCGATTGTGGTTGCAGTACTCGATGCCGGAATCGACCTTGATCATGCGGATTTAGTGGGCAATATTTGGACAAATCCCGGTGAGATTACCGACAACGGATTAGATGATGACGGCAATGGTTTTGTTGATGATGTCCACGGTTGGGACTTTGTCGATGATGACAATTCACCGGTTCCTGATGTTAATTCTGGATCTTTACCAGAAGCTATTTCACACGGAACAGTCGTCGCCGGTATAATTGGAGCAACCGGTAACAATCATCAAGGTACGGTTGGCCTAAATTGGCAGGTACAAATCATGCCCCTGCGTATGTTAAATTATGTAGGAGTTGGGGATTCCATAGCAACTTCTGAAGCAATTGAGTATGCGGTGGCCAATGGTGCCGATGTAATTAATCTAAGTTTTTCCGGCGACACGGCTGATACTTTACTTCGAAATGCTGTTCGTGATGCCTACGAAGCCGGTGTCGTAGTCGTCGCTGCCATGGGTAATGATAATTTGAATACTGACAGCACACCGATTTATCCGGCTTGCTTTGGTGCTTATGATTTAGAAGATTGGGTGATTGGTGTAGCTTCAACTGGTAAAACCGATGAAAAATCAAGCTTTTCGAATTTCGGTTCAGCTTGTGTTGATTTGAGCGCTCCAGGTGAAGATTTCTTTGGCCTAAGTTATTTTGACCCGAGTTTAGGATTTGATGTCGCCTATGGTAACAGTTGGTCCGGGACCTCGATGGCAGCACCGGTTGTTAGTGGCGGAGTAGCCTTAATTTTAAGTCGGTATCCAACTTTGAGTCCGGCGGAAATTAGAACAATTCTCAAGCTGTCTGTTGATCCGGTTGTATTAACTGGTCAGCTTTCCGGTAAAATGGGAGCCGGCCGGATAAACATGGCTAGAGCTCTGGAAGTGGCCGGTGAGTATTCTCAAGTCGAGGTGGCCGGTTCAAGCTTTCGTTACATTTCCGGCGAGTCTTTTTCCACGGTTTATGCAGTGACAGAGACAGGGGAGCGCTATAGCTTTTTGAACGCCACAACTTTTTTAACCTATGAAGACAATTTTCAAAAAGTCGAAGAAGTGTCAGATACGGAATTAGCCAACTATCCTCTCGCCGGTATAGTTTTACCAAAAGCCGGAGTAGTACTGGTAAAAATTAAAAGTGATCCAAGGGTGTATGCTCTCTCAAATAACAGCAGTAATTATTTTGCTCCAAATTTAAGAGAGATCGTCAGTGAAGAAATTGCCAAGGATATTTATGGCGCAAATTGGGCAGATTATGTGATTGATATTGAACCAACATTTTTTAATAAGTTCGGTTCCGGTTCGGCGATCAACTCGCTAGAAATAGTGGATACTAGTATGATGAAAACAAGACAGCGGCTCTTGGAGCTCGCTCAATAAATTCAAAATATGCCAAATTTAGATAAACCAGTTGTCTTAGTTACCGGCGGAGCCGGCTTTGTTGGGTCGTTTCTTTGCGAGACCTTATTAAAAGAAGGGAAACGAGTTGTTTGTATTGATGATTTCAGTACCGGCCATGTGAGAAATATCGATCCTTATTTACGCAATCCTGACTTTCAATTTTTACGACAGGACATTAACCAATCATTTGACTTGGAAAGTTTTTCTGAGCTGGAGCCATTTAATATAAAGTTTTTAGGTCTTCAGGAAATTTATCACTTAGCTGCTCCGACTTCGATAAAAAATTTTGATAAATATCGTGAAAAAACTTTATTGACTCACTCTGTGGGCACGATCAATATTTTAAAAATCGCTCTTAAATACAAAGCAAAGTTTTTGCTGGCTTCATCCTCTGTTGTTTATGGTAGTCGCAGTGAAGACAAAAAAGTATTCGAAGAGAGTTATGAGGGAATAGTTGACCATCTGACACCAAGAGCTTGCTACGATGAAGGTAAACGTTTTGCGGAAAGCGCGACAGCTACTTTTGGCTTTGTACATCAGCTAGATACAAAAATTGCGCGCATTTTTCGCACCTATGGTCCGCGTATGCCACTCTTTGATGGCCACCAGATTCCTGATTTTGTCATGAACGCCTTGAATAATGAGCCGATCGTTATCAACGGTAGCGAGGATTTTCAGACTTCAATGGTTTATGTGACCGATGTGGTTGATGGTTTGATCCGGTTAATGGCTGCTAAGCCTGGAATAGGGCCGGTTAACTTGGGAAGTGACGAGGACTTGAAATTGGCTGACGTTGCGCGTAAAGTGATCGAGATGACCGGTTCTGAGTCTAGCATCAGCTTTGCCGAACAATTGGAATTTTTAACCGAACTCGGTTTACCAGATGTCAGCAAGGCTAAAGATGTTTTAGGCTGGATGCCGGTTGTTCGCTTGGAAGATGGTTTACAAAAAACTATTGATTATATCCGAGCAAATAAAATACTTCTGAGCACAGATAGTGTCTGATTATCACTATTTTCTTTGGACCAGCAAAGAAAATAGTGGAAAAGAAACTGGCCGCCATACCTGCGCTCGTCAAGGCATAGCTGCGTCAAAGTCAGGGCATGACACGGACCATAACAGTCTTTAATTATGTTTCTGTTAGGTCTGTGCCATGCTATTCCTGACTTTTTGCCGCAGCATTAGCCTCAACGTGCTCGGGAGGCGGGGGCCAAATTTAGACATTTCATACATCTCCAATACTTCACACATTTATGAAAATCGTAGCAGTTATCCCTGCATACAACGAAGAGAGGCGAGTCGCAGCTGCGATTGCGGATGCGGCTCGTTTTGTTGATGCTGTGGTTGTGGTTGACGACTGCTCGAGTGATGAAACTGCCAATGTTGTTTTGGAAGCGGGCGCATACTTACTCCAGCATGTTATTAACCGCGGACAGGGGGCTGCTCTGCAAACCGGTACAGAATTCGCTCTTGAAAGTTTGGCAGCCGATGTTGTGGTCCATTTTGACGCCGACGGCCAAATGCAAGGCGAAGATATTGCCATCATGGTTGAGCCAATCAGAAAAGGTGAGGCAGAAGTTGTTTTGGGGTCACGTTTCCTTGGCACAAAATCAAACATGCCTCGTGGCCGTTGGTTAACGTTGAGAGCCGGGCTGCTGTTTACTGCTCTTGTATCGGGCATTAAAGTAACCGACACTCACAACGGTTTTCGGGCTCTTTCGAAAACTGCAGCAGTAGAAATCAAAATTTCTATCGACCGCATGGCCCACGCTTCGGAGATTCTAGACCTTATCAAAGCCAAAAAACTGAAGTTTGTTGAAAGACCGGTTAATATTCGTTATTCTGAAGAAACGTTGGCCAAAGGTCAATCATTTTCCGGAGCTTTTACAGTTCTTAAAGATTTTTTCAAGTCAAAATTTTTTGATGAACTATGATTTTTCAAATTTTCTTAGTTGCTTTTGGGCTTTTTGCCTTACTAAAAACTTATCGCCAATTCAAGGCTAAAAAAGTCAGTTCATATTGGCTGATTTTATGGTGTTTACTTTGGTCAGCTGTTATAGCCGTTGCCTTGGCACCACAAACCACCGATGTTCTAGCTAATTATGTGGGTGTTGAAAAAGGAGCTGATCTTTTGGTCTACATTGCTATTCTTGTTTTGTTCTATAGCATCTATCGCATCATGGTTAGAGCAGAAAAACAAAATAAAGAGCTGACCGAGCTTGTGCGCAAGATTGCTAAATTGGAAGCCAAGAAAAAAGAATAGTATGACACCAAAAGTTGCCATTGTTTATCTTTGCTACGGAAATTTAAAGTATCTACCAGATGTAGTTAAAGGAATAGAAACTCAAACATATCCTCGGGAGTCGATGACTGTTTTTATGGTCCCTAATGGTTCTACCGACGGTATCGCCGAGGAAATTCAAAACAAAGTTTTGCCTCGATCAGAAGTCGATCTTCCGCGTATTGTTTTATTAAATGACGGTATTAACCATGGCTTTGCCGGCGGGAATAATATTGCCATCAGGGAATCGCTTGGTGAGGATTTTGATTACGTTTTTCTCCACAACGGAGATCTAAAACTCGAGCCCGAGTCAATTCAAAAATTGGTTGAGATGGCAGAAGCAGACGAAAAGGTAGGCTCGGTGCAATCCTTGGTTCTCTATTGGCACCAGCCGGAAGTTGTCAATGTCAGCGGCGGAGTTTTTCATTTGGCTGGTTATGGTTTTGCGAGAGACAACCTGGTCAAGTTAGAAGATTTTAAACGGTCAAACGGTGAAGAAATCGCCTATTCTTCTTGTGCTGCTGTATTATTTCGAGCCTCAGCTCTACGTAAAGTTGGACTTTTGGAGGAAGGCTTTTTCATGTATCACGAGGACTTGGAACTTGGTCTTCGTCTCCGAATGGCTGGTTACAAGAATGTCCTTTGTACAACTTCCCGAGTTTTGCATGATTATTCGTTTTCTAGAAATCCAAAGAAGTTTGCCTGGATGGAGCTCTATCGTTGGGTTGTAATCCTAGCTTATTACAAATATTTAACACTTATTTTGCTTTTACCGGCCCTTCTTTCAGTTGAGTTGGCTACCTGGCTTCTAGCCCTAAAAGGAGGTTGGATAAAAGCAAAGTTTTGGCAATATTGGGAGCTTTTAAAACCACGTTCTTGGCTTTTGATTGTTGAAATGCGTCGCCGCACCAATCGTTTACGAGTCATTCCAGACCGTGAGTTTTTAAATTTTGTCAGTGGCAAGATCGAAGCCCAGGAAATCAAAAGTTTCTTGACTGATAAAGTTGCCAATCCGATTATCAGTTTTTATTTGAAAGTCTTAAAAAAGATTGTTGTTTGGTAATATGCGAGTGGCAGAAGTAACAGCAGTATATCCTCCGTACCGCGCCGGCATCAGTCACGTTGTCCACGACTATGCTCAGTATCTTTTGAAGAGCGGCGAAGAAGTCAGGGTTTTTACCCCGGCCTATCCAGGTTTAAATTTCTCCGAAGAAGTTGAAGCACTACCCGGACTTATTTATGGCAAGGCAGCAGTTTTACCGCAACTTTTTGGAAAACTGAAAGACTTTGATGTTGTTCATCTTCACTACCCATTTTACGGTACTGCTTTGATAGCTGCTTTGGCGGCAAAGTTTTTTAAAAAACGTTTAATCCTTACTTATCACATGAAAACTCGAGGGCAAGGATTTCTTGGGTTTATTTTTGAGGCTCACCGTCTTTTAGTGGAACCCATTATTTTAGCTCTCTCGGATGCAGTTTTAGTCAGCTCAATCGATTATGCAAATTCGATCGATCTTCGGCACAAAAATTTAATGGATCAGCCTTTTGGTGTTGATACTGATCTTTTTTCTCCAAATGATCATGAGCTGGCCCGCAAAAAAATTAATCTTACACCTCTCGATTTCGTTTTTATCTTTGTTGGAGCACTAGACGATGCACATTATTTTAAAGGCATCGATCTTTTACTCGAAGCTGCAGCAAAGTTACCAAAAGGGGAGTCTTGGAAAATAATAGTTGTTGGTGGTGGTAACCGTTTACCAATTTTACAAAGCCTTGCTAAAGAATTCGGTATTTTTGATCATTTCATTTTTGCCGGCATTGTTGATCCAGTTGATCTGCCAGATTATTACAGAGCGGCAGACGTTCATCTTTTTCCCTCAATTGATCGTTCAGAAGCTTTCGGCCTAGTCACTTTGGAAGCAGCATCTTCTGGATTGCCGTCCCTGGTTAGCGCTCTGCCGGGCGTCAGAACCCTGGTGCTTCACAAAGAAACCGGTTTACATGTCCCGCCAGGAAATGTTGAAGGTTGGAGTCTTGCCTTACAATGGGCCTTGACTCATAGAGAAAAGTGTCGAGAATTAGGCAAAAATGCCAGAGTTAGGGTTCTTCAGGAATACTCGCAAGAGGTTTGTTTGGCTCGGTTGCAGAGAGTTTTTAAAGGCGGTAAGCTGGATTGGGTATGAAGATCGGTATTGTCACTAATCTTTATCCGCCTTATGTTCGCGGTGGTGCTGAACACGTGGTGGTGCGCACTGTAGAAGCCCTGACCGAAATGGAACAGGAAGTTTTTGTAGTTTCCACACAACCAAGGAACATCGCCGGTTTTGGTTTATCGATCGATGAGCGTACCATGGAAAGAATTTATCGTTTCTTTCCGGTTAATCTTTATTATATTCTCCGCGACCATTACTATCCTTGGATTGTTCGTTTCTTTTGGCATGCCATTGATACTTTTCTTTTCAACGGAGCCTGGATGCTTAAAAGAATTATTGCTCGCGAAGAGCCGAATGTGATGATCACTCACAACTTGAAGGGCATGGGTTTTGCGATTCCAAGAGTTATTCATAAGCACAACATTCCTCATGTTCATGTAGTTCATGATCTGCAGTTAATTTATCCGTCTGGTCTCATCTTTTTTGGCAAAGAAAAGATCTTCCCAATAGTTAGACCATTCTATTGGCTCTACCAGCAAGTTTGTAAGTTTAAATTTGGTAGTCCAAATGT
>CAZYCR010000005.1:0-36060 GCA_964645815.1 uncultured Gammaproteobacteria bacterium | reverse complement strand
AATATTTACAAGAGCAGTTGAGTGAAACAGCTGCTGTGGCTGAAGAAGCGGAAGTGCTATTTCGTTTGGCTGATAAGCTGACCCACGGTTTGGCCCATGAGAAAATGCAGCAGATCGCCGATGATATTGAGATGCCCTTGATTCCCATTCTTTATAAAATGGAACACGAGGGCATTGAAGTTAATGCTGAGAGACTTAAAAAACTCTCGCTGGAGTTTGCTGATGAATTGGAAAAGCGCACCAAGAAGATCTACAAGCTCGCCGGCAAAGAGTTTAACATCAATTCCCCTTCTCAGCTGGCGGATATTTTATTTGATCGACTTCATTTGCCAACCAAAGGTATTAAAAAAACAAAATCAGGTTACTCAACAGCAGCCTCTGAATTGGAAAAGCTTTGGGAAGCGCACGAGATCGTTCCACTCATTAGTGAATTTCGTGAATTTGCTAAATTGAAGTCAACCTACGTTGATGCTTTGCCACATTTGATTGCCAAAGATGGTCGGATTCATACTTCTTATAATCAAACCGTAACTGCAACTGGACGTCTGTCTTCATCTGATCCGAATTTGCAAAACATTCCTACTCGCACCGAGCTTGGTAAGGAAATTAGAAAGTGTTTTGTGGCTCCACGGAATAGAATTTTAGTTTCAATGGATTATTCGCAGTTTGAATTGCGTTTGGCAGCTGTGATTGCTAAAGACGAGTCGTCAATCAAAGCTTTTCAAGAAGGTGCAGACATTCATCGTCGAACCGCGGCCGAAGTTTTAGGAAAAGATGAAGATCAGGTAACTTCTGGTGAACGTTCGGCTGCCAAAGCCATTAACTTTGGCATTCTTTATGGTATGGGACCGCGCAATTTAGCTCGAAGCACCGGTCTTACCAAAGAAGAAGCTCAAAATTTTATTGATTCTTACTTTGCTATGCATCCTGGAATCAGTGAATACATCAGCCTCGCTAAAGCTATAGCTCATCGTCGCGGTTACGCGGAAACTCTTTTTGGCCGACGTCGATATTTGCCAGATATTAACTCCGGAGTTCAGCAGTTGGTCGCAGCTGCCGAACGAATGGCAGTTAACATGCCTATTCAAGGCACGCAGGCTGATTTGGTGAAGATGGCTATGATCGATGTTTCCGATTGGATTGAAGTAAATAATCCTGATGTCAAGATGCTTTTGCAAGTTCATGATGAATTGGATTTTGAGATGGCCGAGGATGATGCTGACGAGGCAATTCCGGCGATCCGGAAAATTATGGAGAGTGTTTGGAAAAGTGAAGTGCCATTATTGGTTGACGTTGAAGTTGGTAAAAATTGGGGTGAATTGAAAAACTGGAAACGGCTGTAAATTATGAAACGGCCGACGTTTAAGCTGGAGCGCGAACTGATTGCCGCTGGTTTTTTGTCGATCGCTGGAATCGATGAAGTTGGCTACGGCTCTTTAGCCGGACCAGTTGTCGCAGGAGCTGTAATTTTGCCATTAGGTTCGCGGCTAGCCTTAATTCGCGATTCCAAATTACTAACAAGCAAGCAACGCGAGAAGCTAGCCAATGAAATAAAAGAAAGATGTCACGCTTGGGCGATAGGCGCAGCAGAAGTTGAAGAAATTAATCAGCTAGGTTTGAAAGCCGCTACGTTCCTGGCTATGAGACGCGCGCTCGAAGCTATACCATCAACCGATCATGTGCTCGTTGATGCTTTTAAAATTCCAGATTTAGATTTGCCACAAACGGCTCTTATTCACGGTGATCGGTTGGTCAAATCTATTGCTGCCGCTTCGATCTTAGCCAAGGTTTTTCGGGACAATTTAATGAGAGAATTGGATCAGGAATTTCCGGATTATGGTTTTAAGAGTCACAAAGGTTATGGTACGGCGCGCCACCTAAAAGCCATTGAAAAATTCGGGTCATGTTCTATTCATCGAGTGAATTATAAAATTTTCAGGGGCGAGTTGAAGGGTCTATAGTCTTTTTTAATAATCTGCTAAGATACTGGCATGATTATTTTTGTTTACGGAGAAAATACCTATCTCTCATTACAAAAAGTTACGTTGATGCGCGATCAATTTAAGGTTAAGTTTGATCCGAGTGGCATGAATCTGGTTGAATTCCCAGCCGTAGATAATGCCAAAATTGATTTAGCCGAAGTCCGTCAAGCAACACAGACTCCCCCATTTCTTTCTGAGAAAAGAATGGTGATAGTAAAAGAATTATTAGCAGATCTTAAAAAAGCAGAAGCGAAAAATTGGCTCGAAGCTTTAGGAGGTACTCCTGAGTCAACGATTTTAATTTTTTGGGATAATACTGCTCAGAAAAAAATTGAAAAGTCAGAACTCATTACAAATTTAAAGAGCCGAGCAGATGTCCATTCTTATCCGCAAGCTAATCTGACCGGTAGCCAGTTGACCGCTTGGGCAGCGAATTTCATTGCTTCGATTGATTTAAAATTATCAGCAGGGCAATTGCAAAAAATCATTGCTTTGGTTGGGAATGATCTCTGGCAACTTTCAGCAGAATTTCAAAAGCTAAAAGCATATTCGCTAAGCCAGCCGATTGATGATGAGTCTATAGCACTATTGGTTAAGGCAAATTTTGAAGATCAGATTTTTCAGTTTATTGATGCTGTCTCAAACGGAAACTCCAAATTGGCACTGAGGCTTCTTGATGAACAGAGACATTCAGGGGCCAATGATTTTCAACTTTTCTCCATGCTCGCACGTCAAATAAGGATTTTGATTGGTGCCAGATCATTGCTCGACAAAAATCCAGTCACGAACAAAAATGAGTTTGCCAAGGCTATGAAACTCCATCCTTATGTTGCTGAAAAATCATTACAGCAAGCAAAAAAGATGAATTTTGAATATTTGCAGGGCGTGCATGGTCTTATTGTTGAATATGACAGGAAAATGAAAATGAGTGGAATTACACCTGAATTGGCTGTTGACCGAATTGTTACGGAAATGGTTAGATCTTGACGTTTATCAAGATTTTAGCTACACTCGGTTCAGTCCTTAATTAAAATCACGCTCGATTTTAAGTTCTAACGACTCAAATATGCCAAATTTGGCTAATGCAAAAAAGGCCCTGCGACAAAATGTTGCAAGAGCTAAGCGTCGAGAGCCAATCAAAGACGAAATTCACTCCAGCCGACGATCATTTCGTAAAGCGCTAGAGACTGGCAAAGTTGATGAGGCAAAAGCAATGATGCCTAAGCTCGACAAAATGCTAGATAAAGCAGTAACTAAAAAGATTTTTAAGAAGAATAAGTCGGCTCGTATCAAATCAAGACTGGCTACATCACTTAAAAAGGCCTCGACAAAATAAAAGATCCGCCCGATTGGGCGGTCTTTTGATTGACAAAGTCAGGTGTTCTGGCTAAATTAGCCAAGCACATTCAACCTGCTGGAGGCAAACAATGACTCAGAAGTTCCACGACGGCAACCTCGACAACATCAACTGGAAGCTGATGGCTTCCATGATCCTTGATGAGCACAAGGGACCAAAAGACGGAGATTCGCTCGTCTTCCATCGTCGACGTGTCGGCGAGATCTACTCGGTCTTCCCGGTCGCCATCGTGAAGTACGAAAGCGGTCGAGAGGTTCGTCGGGTCGAGATCGACTACGAAGTGATCATCGAAGAGGCACCGATGTTCCTTCGCGATCTCTTGTACGAATATTGGATGCTGTGCTTCATGATGAATAACTTTCAATGCTACCAGAGAAATACGGTTCCTCCGGGGCTCACGGCATCCGACAAGTTAAAGCATCTCACCTTCAGTGTTCACAAATCATTCCATGAGCTCTATAAGATCGATTATTCTCTTAATCATCTGCTGATGACTCTGAGAGAATACATCGAGTCCACTGGGTTCGAGGAGATGATAGCGCTTTTCAAGCAGCCGCCTCAGAAGTAGGCCTACGGCTGACCTGGCCACCGCACGTAGCGGTGGCCGTTGTTATTATTCTATCCTTGGCTTATCAATTTCATCGAGTTCGATCACATCATCTTTATTTCCGGCCGTTATACGGACTACGTCTTTGGAAACTTTTTGTAATTCCTTGCCTGATTGATTGTATTGGTTCACAACCGTGGCCAGGTTTTTTCCAATTCGATCGTGGTAATCGCTGTAACTTCTAATATGTTTTCCCAACTCCCCTACCCGCTTAATAATTTCAACTGCAGATTTTTCAATCTCCAAGGCATTTAGACCTTGCAAGACTGTTTGCAAATAAGCATAAAAACTAGTTGGCGAAACAATCATGACATTTTTTGAAAACGCGTACTCCACCAAGTTGCGGCTATTGATTCCCGATCCAACATCAGCGTTTAAAAGGTTGTAGTAAACACCTTCAGCTGGAATAAACATGAAAGCAAAATTCATTGTTCCGAATTCCGGACGAATGTACTTACTGGTTTCATCAATTCGTGTTTTGACGTCAGTTTTTAATGTCTTTTCTAATTTTTCGCGTTTTTCTGGATCAGATTCTTCCATGACACGGTTGTAGTTTTCCAAACTGAATTTTGCATCAATTGGAATAATTTGATCGCGAATAAATAATACTGCATCAGCGATCAGAGCCTGACTATTAATTTCATCGTCTCCAATTTTGTATTGCATCTTGTAGCTTTCTTTTGGCAATACATTTGACAGCAAAGTCTCCAACCAATATTCACCAAGGACTCCACGTTGTTTTGGATTCTTTAAAATGTTTTGTAGATTCTGTAATTGAGCCGAAAAGTCCAAAACCTGTTTGTTGGTACTATCAAGAGTCGTTAGCTTCTGAGTTACTTCGGCGATAATTTTTGAACTTTCAGAAAATTGTTTTTGAATTGAACTTTGTGAGTGTTGCAGACCCTCTGTCAATTTATCATGAACGCGATCAAGTCTTTCTTGGACTTCCCTTCTTTGATCGTTGGATTGCCTGAGCATTTCTTCTCGAATTGAATTCATTTGATCCAAAATATTTTGCGACACATCGCTTCTTTTAGATTTAAAGATAACGTAAGCAACCAAGAATCCAGCTGCTAGGGCCACAGAAAAAATGATTATGTTGCCGATGTTCATATTGACCAGAGAACGTTAGATGTTATACTTTGTGGTAGTGAGTATAGCATGTCGGTCTCTGATGAAAAAGATCCCTCGCAACTGATTTTATGCTCGGGACGCTGTCTTCGACAGCGTTTTACGACACATGTTTCACGTGAAACATTTACGATGTGTAATTACTGTTTGCGTAGGAATTGATTCATTAGGAGCAAAATAATGGATTCAAATTCAAGAGGATTCTGATTGAAGCCAAAACGCACATGGATCATGTTGATGTGCAATAAATGAATTTGACTTCACAGTTTGCAAAAAGTATTGCAAGTATAATATGGCCCCGTAGCTCAACTGGATAGAGCGGCTCCGTCCTAAGGAGAAGATTACAGGTTCAAATCCTGTCGGGGTCACCAGTCATGTTTCAAATCATGTATCTTAATGGTGCATAGATGGGGAATATGATTTTTAGTTATATTCCGTTTGGTGCAATACAAACCATTATAAAGATATTGTTTATTGTGGTTTAAATATCTGTTTGTAAGGCCTGTTGTGTCGTTAGATAGCAATATAGTAAATAATTTATATGCGTAATTCTAATATGAATGAGACTAATTAGAACTGCGTCGTCTAAAAATTAGGAAAGTAAATTAATAAATATTTTTCTAAACTCAACAAATTTAAAAGAAACTCCAGAATTCTGCCTACAAGCAAGATTATCGATCAGAGAGATAAAACTCAGAATTAAGCAAATGTTTCACGTGAAACATAGTCAACGATAGTCTGGACAAGAACAAAAAGTAGGCTTATCCACTTTTTTATCCAGACCTAAGGATTAAGCGCTAAAATTATCCACAACTACTTATAAATATTTTGCTAGGGTTAGCCAAATATAGTTTTGACCAAAATTTGTGTTCGGCGTATACTAATTTTATGAAGCTTGTCATAAACCAGTTATTTCCGTTGTTTTGCCTACTTGGAATTCTTTTGAATCCTGAGTCGCTTTTTGCTGCCATGAGCTCAACGAATTACAGGATTGATTGGGATCATGTTGGTGTGGGTGGAAGTGACAGCTCTTCATCTTCCAGTTACCAGTTTTACGATAGTCTTGGCAACGCTTCTTTAGGAGATAGTTCAAGTTCAACCTATCAATTAAATTCTGGTTACCGCGAAGCGCAAATCGAGCCGGTTGCTGATTTTGAAATGTTTATACAAAATTCCGCTTCGCAGGTTGCGGCCAGTTCTGTAAGCAGTACTACTATTACAGTAACAACTGCTACTGGTTTTAGTGAAAATGACATGATCGCAATTGTTGCCAACGAGGGTGCCGGTCAGGTCACAAACATTGGAAGAATATTCGGTATTTTAGGGAATGATATTACAATAGATGAGTACAGTAGTGGTGTAACTCCAACAATTGACGGATCAAACGACTATGTCTACCGTTTGGACGCAACAAGCTTTAGTTTTGGTACTTTGGTTAATTCTCGTGTTTCAACTGGTATTGTCGCTTGGGAAGTACAAGCTGACGTCGATGATGGTTTCGGAGTCTATGTTTACGAGGACGATGATTTAAAAAGCGGGGGACTAACTATAAATGATGTTAGTGACGGTGCTGTTTCAGCCGGGAATACAGAATACGGCGGCCGGTCTTCTGATTCTAGTTTAACTGGCTCAACTTTTGATACTGAGGACACTGCTTTTATTCAATCAATGCAATTGGTTGGTAGCCGTGGCAGTAACAGTGTTGCAGCAAGAGATTTTGTAACATTAAAAGCATCAGTTACCGGTTCCCAGGCGGCAGGCTCATATTCACACACGCTGCATTTTATCTATGTCGGTGACTACTAAATTTTGTTTTTCGATTCTTGCACTTTTTTTGTTACCTTTTTTTGCAGAAGCTGTATCTGTTGAGCCGCAGGTTACTGATGTTTTAGTAAACCCTGGCGATTCTTTCGATTTTTCAGTTGAAATTGCTAATTTTGACAATGTTTCTCATGACTATAGTTTAGGGGTCTATTCGGTTGACTTGGGTAATGGACCAGATGATTTGTCTTTTTCATCACTAAACAACAAAATAGAGTTTTTAAACAAGGCAAATTTTGATGTCTTAACATTAACATCGGGTGAAAAGGTTAATTGGCCAGTGAGTTTTAAAGTTAGTGCCGACCATGAAGAAGGCATTGAGGTCATTGCCTTAGAGGTTTATGAGGTACCTGACATTGATAAAGATATTTTGATTTCCAGCGGTGAAACGAGTTTATTGTTTTTAACAGTTGGTGACCCCTTGAACAGGGGAGAATTAGTTAATTTTTCAACAACTAGAACACAAGCTTCTCACTTACCGGTCGAGTTCTTTGTTTCGTATAGAAATACAGGTGAGGCTATCTACCAACCAACTGGAGAGATTAAAATTCAAAATATTTTCGGCAAAACCATCAACGGATTGATGATTAATCCTCAAGCTAAACGTGTTCCGCCTGGCCAGGAGCGAAGTTTTTCGGTTATTTGGGGCCAGGAAGATCAGGAATTACACGGTTTTTATTCTCAATTAAAAGAAGAAATTAAAGATTTTCATTTTGGCCTTTATAAAGTAATTTTAGAAACTGATGCACCGATATCTGGAGACAGCAGTCAGACTTTCAAAGTTGTCCTCTTTCCTTGGCGTACAATCATCGTATTTTTTGGTATTCTATTAGTACTTGCTGGTAGTTTTGTTTTTACCCGCAAGAAATCGAATGCCTACAGTTTTAAATAAAATTTCAAGTTTAATCTTGGCAGCTTTAATTTTGCTGTCGAGTTTTTCATTTTTTAATTTAGTTTTGGCGGCTACTGCCACAGATGCCTATGACCAACCGTCAAGTTTAAAGACTTCAACCGCATCCAATCATTCATTTTCAATAGTCAGCCCGAGCGGCGTAGCTGAAGGTGAAACCATTATTATTACTTTTCCATCAGATTTTGATACCAGTACGATAGTCGAAGACGACATCGACCTAGCGGACGATGGAATTGATTTAACAACAGCTGCAAACTGTTCAGGTTCTGAAGAAGCTTCGGCAGTGATGGCTTTGGATGTCTTGACGCTAACAATATGTGCTGGCGATGGAGGCGCGATTGCGGCTGCAAGTACGATTACAGTAGAAATTGGTACTAATGCGGCAGCGAGTGGCAGTGGCAGCAACCAGATTACTAATCCGTCCAATCTTGGGACCTACTTTGTTGATGTAGCCGGTTCTTTTGGTGATACTGCGTCGATTCCGATTCCAATTGTTCTCGATGATGATTCTGGTTTTTCAGCCGTTGTTCCGAGTAACAGTGGTGGCGGAGGCGGTGGCCCGACGCTTCCAACCAGTTCAGTAGATCTAACTGCGCCGATTGGTGGGGAAGTCATGCAAGCAGGTGACAGTTTTAGTATTGTTTGGTCTTCATCTGGCTCAGTCGCAGCCGTTAATCTTTATTTTTCCGCTGACAATGGTTTTACTTTTACCAGTATTGCCAGCAATTTGCCGGCCGCCGGAAGTTATAGCTGGACCGTACCAGATGTCAGCACAACGCAGGCCTTAATTCGCGCCGATGGAACTGATTTGGCTATAGTCGCGGCGAGTGATACTTCAAATGCTTTTTCAATTCTTGGGACGACGACAACCCAATCGGTCACAGTAGTCTCACCAAACGGTGGCGAGAATTTTGAAGCCGGAACAACAACTAATATTTCCTGGACCAGCAGTTCAGGAGTTCTCAAAGTTGATCTTTATTACTCACTTGACCTCGGAGCAACTTTTAACTTGATCGCTTCGAATCAAAATAATGGTGGTAGTTATAGCTGGGCTGTTCCGGATGTTTCTTCCAATTCTGCTTTAATCAGAATTGATGGTCGAGATGGTACTGGCGTGGTAGCAACTGATCTTTCTGACGCAGCTTTTTCAATTTATAAGGTCGAAGTTTTGCCAGCTATTAGTTTAATTCAGCCAAACGGTGGTGAAACGTTGACTGCTGATTCAATTTTCAATATCGAATGGACTTCGGTTGGTGCTGTCGAGAGTGTGAATGTATATTATTCACTCGACAACGGTCTTAACTACACTTCAATCGCCACAGGCCAGACAGGCTCGGGCAGTTTTGCTTGGACTGTTCCTAACGTTGATTCAACAAATGCTCTTGTTAGAGTCGATGCTTTGATCAGCAACGCAGTAGTAGCGGCCGATATTTCTGAGACAACGTTTATAATTGAGAGTTCTCCAGAGCCGGTAGCAGTAACTGTGGTCTCACCAAACGGCGGTGAAGACTGGGCAGCACTTTCGAATCAGATTGTTACTTGGTCATCTCGCGGTGGTATCGATATTGTTAATCTTTATTATTCCCCTGACAACGGACTTAATTATTATTTACTGGCTCAAAAGGTTGCCAACTCAGGGAGTTATTTGTGGTCAGTGCCGGATCTGGATTCGAAAACCATGCTTCTCCGAGTTGATGGTTATATAAACAATGTAATAGTGGCGAGCGACACATCTGACCGAAATTTTACGGTTTCGCCGCAACAAATTATTGAACCAGAACCTGAGCCGCCAGAAGAAGATCAGACAGAAGAACCGGTTGGTGCTGAAAGATCACTCGAGTTTGATTTGATAGTAGCTAATAGTTTAGTGCTTGGAAGCAGTAATAGTAGTTACAAAGTTTTAGCCGGCACAGAAGGGCGGGCTTTGGTTAAGGTTGGTGGAATAGATTTGGCTGGAGTACGTCTGACTTTTGGCGAGACGAGTTTCGCTCTTGAAAATCTGGCCATAGGCGAGTATTCAACTGTAATTCCATTTGGTAATTCACCAACTCTTTTAACTGTTAGTGCTGATTTTGAATCAGGAGACACCCTGGTAAAAACTTTTAATATTATTCCCGTAAGCTATGGTCAATTGTCAGAAATTGTTGCTGGTCAGAGTGTTCCAGTTTCTGGTGCAGTGGTCATAGTCTTTGTGGGTGGAGAACAATGGAACGCAATTTCTTTTAGTCAAAGTAATCCGATTATTACAGACAGCAGCGGTTCGCTTGGTTGGTATGTACCAAATGGTTCCTATCGAGTGACGTTTGGAAAAAATGGTTATGAAGATGGAGAGGTTTCAGTAAGAGTTAACGATAATATCTTGAGACCGTCAACGGTTTTTAAGAAAATTATAATTATTGATGAAGGTGAAGGGGAAGAAACCGGCACTGTGGCGGCAATTGAGGAAACGATCAGGAATAGTTTGAACAAAATTTTAGAAACATTTGAAAATGTTCGTTCCCTCCCGGAAGTGCAAACTGCTGCCACTGTCGCCGAGCCTATCGTGGTTGCCACGACTATCAGTGGCGCAGTGATTCTAATTTCTTCTTTTAACTTTTTACCATTTTTACAGTACTTACTGACTGCACCGATTCTCTTTTTTGCTCGACGTCGACGCCAACAATTCGGTTTGGTTTACAATGCCTTTACTAAAGTTCCAGTTGACTTAGCTATTGTCAGGCTTTTTAGTGAGAGTGGTAAATTGGTTAAAACAATGGTGACGGATCAAGAAGGAAGATATTTTTTCCAGATTGATCCGGGCTTCTACCGTATCGAGGTCATTAAAAGTAATTTTGTTTTCCCGAGCGAAACCATGAAAGGGCAAAAGACCGATGGCCAACTGTTAGATATTTATACTGGCGGATTAATTGAAGTCACACAAAAACAAGCAATCATTGCTGCAAATATCCCACTCGAACCGGTCCAGGCGCCTGAGAAATTTACAGCCAAGAAGTTGCGTCAAAGAAGATTTCTTCGCGTTTTGCAAAGAATGATCGGTTTTATGGGTGCAGTTTTGGCGATTCTAGTTTGGTTAATCCAGCCAACAATTTGGACTTTTTCAATCATGGTCGTTCAACTTTTGATTCTATTAGTCACCATGATTTTGATCAAACCTCGTCGCAAAAAGGGTTGGGGCATTGTTTACGACAAAAATTCGCGCAAGAGTTTACACAATACCGTTGTCCGTCTTTACGAACCTAAATACAATAAACTTTTGGAAACTGCGATCACAGACGGCCAAGGTCGATACGCTTTTTTGGCTGGGCCAAATGATTATTATGTGACTTACGAAAAGCCTGGATTTGAAAAAGCGGTAGTCAGCCCGGTTGATTATAAAGACAAAAAAGAGCCAACTTTGATTTCTGTGGATGTTGGCATGCAAAATTCAAAGTAAGTGCGCTATAATGTAGGCACATTATGTCGGTTTTGAGATCGAAGTGGTTTTATTTGAAAATCACGAAGTTATTCGTGAGTGTGTTTGCTTTGGTCTTTGCTTTTTCTGTTAGTCTTCCATATGTCTTTGAAGTCTTTGCAGCGGCGCCGCCAAACATCGTTACTTATCAAGGAAGAGTTTTGAATGCAAACGGTGTTCCTATCTCTTCAGCCTCTGCAACAATGATTTTTGAATTGTACGATTCGTTGGCCGGCGGTAGTTGTCTTTGGTCCAACTCATCATCAACTTGTGCTTCAGCTACGGGACGATCGGTTACCTTAACTAATGGGTTGTTTACAGAAAATCTTGGAGACACTGGCGACAGTTATGCAGCAATTCCTGATACAGTCTTTGCCGACAATAGTGGAGTTTATTTGCAAATTACTATTGGTGGTGAAACATTGACGCCTCGTAAGCGAATCACTGCAGCTCCATATGCAATCAATTCACAGACTTTGGACGGTTTAAGTTCAGCTGATTTTGATCTTGATCGAATTTATGACAACGATTCAGATCATATCTTGAATGTTGATACAAATGACCTTGAATTTTCACTCGATGCCGGTGGTCTTGATTTTATCATTGACATGCAATCATCTGGCGATTTTATTTTGCACAAGGCTGGATCACCATTTTTAACATTTAATGATGATCAAACAATCGATTATAATCCGACAATTGGGACTGGGCAGATTTTTGAGATTAATGCTAATAGTTTAACCACTGGAACAGCATTTGATATTACTTCGGAGTCTACCGGTCTAACAAGTGGAAGTCTTTTTAAAGCTTTTCATTTAGCAACTTATACTTCCGATCCTGGTGATTTGATCGGCGAGGTTATTACTGGCTTGAGAACCATTACCTACAATGATCCAGGAAATGACTTAAATATTTCTGGAGCATTAATGCGACTGACTAATTCAGTTACTACTGTTGCCGGAACAGTCAATGATTCAGCTATGGTTTTGGATATTAATCAGACCAATGCTGCCTCGACTGGTAATGTTGTTGATATTCAAAATGCCGGCGAAGGTGTTGGCTTTTATCTTAGTCAATCTGGTAACAATACTGCTTTTGCAATCTCTTCTACGGCCAGTTCATCTAATTCAATGTCGATTTTTCATAATAACGCCACAGGAACTGGTTCGGCAGTTTATGTACAGAATTTAGGTGATGCCCGTGGTTTACATATTATGCAAGACACTGTTGACGATCAGGCGGGAACCGGAATCGGTAATCAAGGATTAGTAATTGATGTTAATGAAGCAGCTAATTCAGAAGAAGTTATTATTATTCGTTCAGACGCCGATGGCACTCCGGATACTGAATACAGATTTGAGAATGACGGTGATGCTTTTGCTGATGGTTCATGGTCGGGATCTGGTGCAGACTACGCTGAATACTTTAAAACAGCCGACGCAAGTCTAGGAGCAGGCGATGTTGTTTGTCAGGGTGATACGGCTGAGAGCGTTAAGAAATGTGGAGTCGGTGAAAATGACGTTGTTGGTGTGATTTCTACTAACCCATCTTTTGTTGCCAATGTTGGTGGTGCAGAAGGTAGCCACGAAGACAATCCAAATTACGCCTTAGTTGGTCTTATGGGACAGATTGAAACCAAAGTCACAGCCGCTGATGGAGCAATTACGGTTGGAGATCCAATTTCTGCTTCAAAATCAGTAGCCGGATCTGCTGGTTTGGCTAGCGGTCCAAGTGAGATCATTGGTTTCGCGCTCGACACTCTACCAAGCGGCTCGGGAACGATTACAGTTTTGGTCAATCCTCATTGGTACGCCGGTGACGTCTTAAGTCGCAGTGGATCTTCTGTTGTTTTTTCTGATAATTTGTCGCTTGGCGCATTAGCTGAGGCCTCAAGTGGTAATCAAGCGATCGATTCTAAGCTCTTTACCTTGCGCGGTTCTCTTTGGAATGGCACGACTGCGGAAGAGAAAGGCATGACTTTGCAAACTGATGTGTTTGATAGTGGTGATTATCGACTTTCGATTCAAAATGAAACCAGCGAAGTTGCTTTTGTCAGCAACGGTGGCGATTTGGCTATCGCCGGCCGATTGTATCCATCAAACGAGGGAATTTTACAGACTGAAAAATACATTTACTACGAAGGAACAGGGGATTATATGCGTACCAATGCTGCTGGTTGGGCAACTGGATCGTACGACTTTGCTGAAATGTTTGCTTCTGCTCAAGCGTTGCAGCCAGGTGAAGTGGTTATTTTCGGAGACAACGATGAAAGTGTTCAAAGATCAGTTGGTACAAGCTATGATCAAAAAATCGCTGGTATTGTTTCCACTAGACCAGGCTTTTTGGCTGGAGAAAATATTGCTGGTCATGTACCAATCGCTTTGGCCGGACGAGTTCCAACTTTCGTTAGCACCGAAAACGGTGCGATTGCGCCTGGCGATCCTCTGACAACTGCTTCAATTCCAGGTTATGCCATGAAAGCCACTGAGGCTGGGCCAATAGTTGGTTATGCCATGGAAAGTTTGGCGAGTGGTAATGGTTCGATCATTGTCTTTGTGGACACCTCTTATTATGATGGTGGTGAAACGAGCGATGCTCCGGCAGCAGACAATGTGCTTTCAGGATTGACATCAGTTTCTAACTTAGATGTTTCAGGCAATTTGAATTTAATGGGCAACAGTATTCTTAGTTTGTCATCGATCGAAAGTTATAACGGTCGCTGGAAGATAGAAGAAGATGGCGACTTAGCAACTTTTGGTCGTTTGGTTCATTTGATCGACTCTTATCAAGGAGAGACAGTTGAAACCTATGCAACGGTTTCACCTCAAACGACAATTCAACTTTCTGGTTCAATTGAATTGGTCGACGGCAGTGCAGTTGTTAATTTTGAGCCAATTGAACCAAGCTTTAATGATATTATTTCTACCAGTCCAGATTACAAAGTTCTCTTGACTGCTGATGCACCAACTGGCGCCTTGTATGTATTTAATCGAACTGTTGGTGGATTTAGCATTCAAGAAACAGGTGGTAGTTCTAACGCCACAGTGGATTGGCTAGTGATTGCAACACACAAAGACTTTGTCGAAATTGAAGATGAGCTGCCGGCAGACAATATTGCCGGAGATGTTGTCCCAACAGTTGAAGAGATAATTGAGGAAACTCAACCTATCATTGAAGAAGAACCTATTGTTGAACCAGAACCTGAGCCAACCCCGGAGCCTGTCGTTGAAATTCCAGAAGAAATCCCAGCTACAGAGGAGGTTCTTTAGGTTTTTTGTCAGGCAGTAAAGAAAAAGGTAAAATGTATCCGTTAAATCGCGGATGCATTTTTATGTCTGAGCTTAATCTCACGGTTAATAAAACCAGCAGATTTTTTTCTCTGCTGGCCAAAAGCAGTTTAATAGCTTTAGCGGGACTTATTCCTGTCATTTATTTGCCTTGGACAGTTGAACCATTGGAAATTAATAAGCAGACAATTCTTGTTGTCCTTTCAATAGTCTCTGTCTTAGCTTGGATTGGAGAGATGCTGAGTAAAAAAGAATTATCCTTTAAAACCAACCCGGTTTATTTTGTTGTCTTGGCTTTTATTTTGACTGTTGGAATCTCGGCTGCTTTTTCATTCGCACCATTTTTGAGTTGGGTTGGTGACGGCGAGCAAGAGTATTTAAGCTTTTTAACATTCTTTAGTTTAGGTTTAGTTTTTCTGAGTGCCAGTCACCTTTTAAAAAAGGGTAAGACTCTGCGTTTGGTGTTTAGTGCACTTTTTTGTGGGTCTGGACTTGTTGGACTTTTGGCAGTTTTGGATCAATTTAACCTCTTATCGGTTGGAACTAATCTTATTGGCTCGCCACTCGCGCTCGGGTTTTATCTGTCAACTATGGCTGTTTTGGCCTCAGCCGTTTTATTGATCGATAGCGGAAAAATCAAGCGTTATTTACCTTTGGGCGTTTGGGGTTATGTCGTTAAGTTCATGGCAGTTGTAACCATCATTGCTGCACTTTTAACTGATCTGGCTTTGGATTCAACTGTTCTATGGGTTTCATTGTTGGTTGGATTAGTTTTTCTCTTTTCTGTCAGTTTTGTTAGAGCCAATGAATTTAAAAAGACTAATCAGTTTTTCTTGCCCATGTTACTCTTGGTTTCTTCAATAATTTTTATCATTTTACCTAGTTTTGCCGTCCAAAGATATTCAGCTGAAATTTCGCTTTCACAGTCGACGTCGTATGAAATTGCCAAAGGGACACTCGTGGATACTTCTTGGCTCATTGGTTCTGGACCTGGAACATATGTCATGGACTACACTCTTCATCAACCAACTTCAGTCAATAAAACTGCACTTTGGGATCAGCGTTTTGATCGAGCTGGTAGTTATTTTCTAACCCAACTTTCTAATCTCGGTCTTTTAGGCACCGCCCTTTTTATAGTCTTGAGCTTTTGGATTTTGGTTTTGGGTTTTAAAACACTTGGAACTAGACCAAAAAGCAATCGCTTTAAAATTACTTATGCAGTCATGTCAGCCTGGCTTGTACTTTTGGTTGGCATGTTTGTGTATTCTTCAAACATTACGTTATCTTTTCTATTCTGGTTTTTCGCGGCCATAATTGTAGCCGAAGCGAGGGTTTCTTGGAAACGAATTTCTTTTGCTGACTCACCACGCGCAGCCATGCTGACAGTTTTTATTTTTAGTCTTTCTGCCATTGGTCTCCTTACAATATTATTTATTAGTGCTTCACGATATGGAGCAGAGATTGCTTTTGCAAAAGCCGTTGCTAATGACAAAAATAATGGCTCGATTGATTACACCATTCAAAAATTAGAAGAGGCAACCAGATTGAATAAACTCAACGATCTTTATTGGCGCAATCTTGGGAATGCTTTGCTTATAAAAACCGGAGAGATTATTCAGGATGAGTCCACACAAGGGTTAGAAATCCAGAATTATTTGGAAGGCAGCGTCAAATCAGCCGAAAGAGCAGTGTTGCTTTCTCCAAATTATGTTGTAAATTGGGCTCTGCTCGGCGACATTTATCGTGAAATGTCTCCTTTGGTTGATGGTAGTGATGATTTATCGATCGCTGCTTATACACGAGCAGCTGCAGTTTCACCAAATAATCCAAAATATTTGGTTATGCTTGGTCACGCTTATCTTATTAAAGCTGAGAACCTAAATGCTCTTTTAGTGAGTGATGACGACGCAGCTGTTGCAAACGCACAAACAGAGATTGAGAAAGCTTTAAGTCAAGCTGAAATTACTTTGGAGAAAGCACTGGCTTTAAAAAGCGATTATTCTTTAGCCCATTATTATTTAGCAAGTACCTATGAACGGCAGGGTAATGTTCTCGAAGCAATAACCAGAATGGAAGAGCTACAGAAGTCCTACCCGGAAGACGTCGGCGTTACTTTTCAGCTAGGGTTATTGTACTTAAAACAAGGGAAGAGTGATTTGGCTAAGGTTGAGTTCGAACACGCATTAAGTATTGCCCCAAACTACAGTAATGCTTTGTGGTTCTTGGCGGCGATCAGTGAAGAAGAAGGTAATTTTGATGAGGCTTTGCAACTATTGGAAAAAGTTGAAGAGCTAAACCCAGAAAATCAACTAGTCAAACAGCGCCTGGAAAGAGTTAGAGAAGGTAAGGCGGCGGCAGAAATTCCAGAACCTCTGGATGAATCAACGGAGATAATCGTGCCATAGCTTTTCAAAAAATTAATTTTAGATTAGAGTAGCGCCGTATGCTTCAAGTTGGAATTGTAGGTTTACCAAATGTTGGCAAATCAACCCTATTTACAGCCCTCACGCGTAAGCAAGTTGATTGTGCCAATTTTCCGTTTTGCACGATTGAGCCGAACGTTGGTGTGGTTGAAGTACCGGATTTGCGGCTCGATACTTTGGTAGAAATTTCAAATTCGCAAAAAAGAGTGCCAACCGCGATTGAGTTCGTGGACATTGCCGGTCTGGTTGCCGGAGCACATAAGGGTGAAGGATTGGGGAATAAGTTCTTAGCAAATATCCGAGAGACAGACATGATTTTGCATGTTGTTCGCGCCTTTGAAGATCCGAACGTTGTTCACGTTGACGGCTCAGTTGATCCTTTGCGTGACGTTGAAGTTATTGAGACTGAGCTTATTATGGCCGACCTTTCAACAGTTGATAAAAGACTTGAATCGATCCAGCGCCGAGCAGCGTCAACCAAAGAAACTTTACTGGTTCAGCAGGTGAGTGGGTTAAAAAAATATAAAGCTGCACTCGAGGCCGGTAAATTGGCGATTACAATCACTTTGTCAGAGGACGAGGCAGATGCTTTGGATGATTTGGATCTGTTAACGACAAAAAAAGTGCTCTATGTCTTAAACGTCGATGAAACTTCAGCTAAAGATCCTAACTGGCAATCACCATTGGGACCAGACAGATTGGCTGTGCCGATTTCAGTTAAAATTGAACAAGAATTGACCACACTTTCCGCTGCCGAAGCTGAGGAGTTTTTAGCAGATCTTGGTTTCGTGGAATCTGGTTTGGATCGAGTGATTAAAAAATGTTATGAGCTGTTGGATTTAATTACGTTTTTTACGAGTGGCGAAAAAGAAACACGGGCCTGGACCGTGGAGAAAGGTGCTAAAGCACCAGAAGCTGCCGGTAAAATTCACACTGATTTTGAGCGAGGTTTTATTCGAGCAGAAACAATTTCGTATGATGATTTTGTGGCACTAAATGGTTGGACTGGAGCTCGCGATGCTGGAAAATTACGCGTTGAAGGGAAGGATTATATTGTTGAAGACGGTGATGTAATGCTCTTCCGTTTTAATGTTTAATTTGTTAACTATTTTCTTTGGACCAGCAAAGAGTCGAGGTGTAATGAGGAAACAATTGATTGTTTCCGAACCGCCGAGACGGGGAAGGCTATATTCCTGTAAAGGAATAACCGAACCCTATTAGTGGAAAAGAAATTGGCCGCCATACCTGCGCTCGTCAAGGTACAGCTGCGTCAAAGTCAGGGCATGAAAGCTTTTTAAAACGTAGAATGTCTCTGGCGACGAATTGATCTTTTTGTCGATAGAGCAGATGTTGTTTAGTGATTGGATCAGGTTTAAAGCCAATCTTTTTTAATATCTCACCGGTGTTTACACCAAATTCTTTATCGGCAAGCAAATGGACCGGTGAAGCAACAACGATAACTCCTCCAGGTTTTAATAACTTAAAGAGAGTTGAAAAACTTTTTTGATAAAGATTGTCCAGCTCGGCTATGGTTTTTTCAATATCTTCTTTTGATTCTCTGCCTTGTCGGGGTGTTCCTAAAAATGGTTCGGTAACAATGAGGTCAACAGTTTCAGCTGGGACAAACTCGATCAATTTGTCGGCACTGGCTTCAAAAAGTTCAAATTGACTCACTGGCAATTCTTGGTGTTCTTGCCAGAGAAGATTTTTTTCAGTGTCAGCAATAGCTTGTTTTTGAATGTCGCTACCAATCAATTTCTCAAAACCCAACAAGCTCGCCTCCATGAGAACTGTTCCAGAGCCACAAAAAGGATCTAACAAAGTTTTATTGCCTGGATCAACTCCAGCTAAGTTAATCATAATGCGAGCAAGTTTTGGCGGCAGCATGCCTCGTCTGGCATCTCTGGCTGGCCTCTCAAAATCTCTAAAAGACCAGCTTTCGAAATCTTGAATGGTTTCAGTCAGACCGATCAGTATTTCATCCTTCTCGGCAATGAGAACAAATTCTGCACCCTGTTGCAGGAGTTTGTTTTTGGCAATAACAACTGAAGACAACGTGGCCTCTTTTGACGTAACCAGTCTGGCATTGCGACCAGCTTCTTTTAATAGTCTTTTAATTTCTAGTCCTGTTCGTTCAAGCTTGCCGCGCAAGATAGCTGCAGTTTTTTCATTCCTGATTTCGTAAACACTAAAACCAAATTTAATTTTTTTCTCGCCCGTTTTCTCTAAAAGATTGGCAACAGCAAGATCAGCCAAATCAGACAGATTGGTGGATTTTAAACTGCCAATAATATAACCAAGCTTTTGAACCCCGCCCAATCGATTTTGCAGATGGCTCAGCTCAGTTTCTAAATTATCAAACAAAGCAACTTTATCTGAGTGACGAAGTGGCGATTGCTTGGTGACGGCTTCGATTTCCGCCAGCGAAAGGTTAGGTTGACTTCCAAGGATGGCAAATTGCATGTGAACATCATAGAGTTGATCGAGCTGCGGGTCAAGAGACAGCCGGTTGCTTTCAAATTTGCTTTCCTTTAACATATCAGCGTATGGCAAAGTATGAAATTAGGGACCCGATTCATCGAAGAATCCCCTTTAATGAGTTTGAAAGGCAAATTATCGATCATCAATTTGTCCAAAGACTGCGGTTTGTCAGCCAACTCTCCTTTTTGCAATCTTATGTTTATCCGGGTGGAGTGCATGACAGGTTTTCTCATGCTTTGGGTGCAATGCATTTGGCTGGCCGGCTTTTTGGTCGTTTAATTGATTCTTCGCAGGTCTTTGCCACTCAATTTTCAACTGAAGAAATTGAGGCTTTGCGTCAGCGAGTTCGTTTGGCCGGACTTTTACACGATATTGGTCATGGGCCACTGTCCCATTCGTCAGAAATAATCTTTCCAAAATTGACTGAGCTACCTTTGCATCCTGATTGGTGGGAAAATGTTGCTGACCGCCAGGCGAAACACGAAGATTATACGGTTTTGTTAATTCAGACATTGGCCAATGAAGGTAAATTAGAAGAAGATTTTGCACAAGACGTTGCTTCTTTAGTGCATGGCGAGGTTTTGTCTTCTAATTTCTTTGCAAAACTCCAAGAACGTACACCGACTTTGCAGAAAGTTTTAAAGTCAATTGTCTCCGGGGTGATTGATTGTGATCGTATGGATTACCTTTTGCGTGACAGTTATTTTTGTGGCGTCACCTACGGTAATTTTGATCTGGATTGGCTTATTTCATCTCTGGGCATTGTCGAAGAAAGCGGAAAATTAATTTTTACTTTGTCGGAAAATGCCGTGCGGGCTTTTGAAGATATGCTTTTGGCTCGCTACCACATGATTGATCAAGTTTACTTTCATAAAACGAAGGCAGGATTCACTCATTATTTAATCGAAGCAATCAAAACGCAAGAAATTGATTTGAAAATTCCAACCGATCCTTACGAGTACACCATAATGAGAGATTCGGCAGTGATTGAAAAGTTGTTTGAAGCCGGGAAAGACAAAAAAAATTATTGGTCGCATCATTTAATGCATCGCACAGCAGCCAAAAGAATTATGAGGCTACATGAAACAAAGTCAGAGGAGATAATGACTTTAGAAAAGCTGGCCGAGCTTTGTGAGAAAAATCATATTGGCTTTTTTGTCCATAGGGCCTCGGGGGAACTTTCCAAAGTTGATGAAGCCTCGACCTTGGGAAATATTTATGTAGCTAAAAAGTTACTTCACGGTTTTGCTTATGTGCCAATCGCCGAGTACTCAGATTTATTGCAAAAGTATAATGAGAAAATTCAATTCGCTGACTTTTTTGTCTTACGAGAGGATTTTGAGCGATTTGAGCAGATAATTTAGTCATTCAGGATAAAGTAATGGTGAATCTTGACTAAAATTGGTCTTTAGGCTAAGATTCGAGCACTTATTCATAATAAATTGTCCGTAGGATAGTCGTTACAGGTTTACGGAAATTACTGATATACGGAATAACTAACAAGTTAGTCGATCCGTATATCCGTATCATCAGTACATCGGTAACGAATCCTGCCTGTCAAAACGGGCCAATCATCTATGATTTACGAACTTCTTTATATTGTCCCATCGAAATTCTCGGATACAGAAATCGATAGCGCGACAAAAAAAGTCTCCGATCTTTTAGAAAAGGCTGGAGCTAAAATCGAGAGAACAGAAAATCTCGGAAAAATTAAGTTAGCGTATCCAATTAAGAAAGTACGTCACGGTACGTTCATTTTGAATTATCTTTCAATAGAAGATGGTTCAGTTTTAACTAAGCTTGATACTGATCTTAAACACACCGATGAAATCTTGCGTCACATGTTTGTAAAGCGTGAAGCGGGAATTCCAGTTGGTAAAGTTGAGATCACTTCTTACCAAGCTCCTCTTTCACCAGAAGGAAAGCGTGCGGGTAAGCAGAGCGAAAAACCAGCGCCAAAACAAGAACCAATTGTTGAGGCTCAGGAAGAAAAAATGTCGGTTTCAGAGCTCGACAAAAAACTCGACGAAATTTTGGACAGCGATATCACTCAAAACGTATAATTTTTCACTATGGCATCATCACTTAATCGCGCACAGATCATCGGTAACCTCACTCGTGATCCAGAATTGCGTCAAACAACCAGTGGGCAATCAGTTTGTTCCTTTGGAGTAGCAACGAATCGAAGCTGGAAGGATGCAACCGGCGCTAAGCAAGAAGCAACTGAGTATCACAATGTTGTTGCTTGGGGTAAGTTGGCAGAAATTTGCGCTCAGTATTTGAAAAAAGGTCGTAAGACTTTTGTTGAAGGTAGATTGCAAACCAGAGATTGGGAAGGCCAAGACGGAGTGCGTCGTTATCGAACAGAAATTATCGCGGATAACATGATTCTTTTGGATCGTGCCGGCGCCGGTGGCTTTACTGGAGCTTCATCATTTACTTCTGAAGAACCAACAGTTGTCGAAGAGCCGGCTGCAAATCCGGATGATGAAATTAAGATCGAAGATATTCCATTTTAAAAGTCAGATAGTTATAAAGTGATAAAGTTATAAAGTGCGGTCATGTTTTATAACTAAATCACTTCACCACTCAATCACTTACATTTATGGCAAAACAAGAAACCTTAAAATCAAATGAAAAGTACTGTAACTTCTGCGTAAATAAGCAGCTAGTTTTGGACTATAAAAACACCAATCTCTTGCGCCGCTACCTATCTTCTTTTGGCAAAATTGTGCCAAGAAAGCGCAGTGGACTTTGTGCAACCCATCAAAGAAAAATGTCTGCAGAAATCAAGCGTGCAAGAATCATGGGTCTATTACCATTTATTCTTAAATAGACCGCCTCGGCCCTTTTTGTGCTCTCAAAAGACGACATTCAAAGAAGAAAGCGCATGTGGGACTCAACTGAGTCCAAAGTTCATGCGTTTTTTTCGTCGCGTGGTTTTGAATTTTTCCGCACACCTCTTTTGGTAAAGTCACCGGGCATGGAACCTAACCTTGACCCACTCGCAGTCGAGGTAAATGGTCATGAGAAAGGTCTAATTACTTCTCCGGAGTATTCAATGAAGAAACTTTTGGGAGCCGGCTTTGAAAAGATCTATACGATCACTCCGGTTTTTCGCAATCATGAATCAGGTCCACACAATACTCCAGAGTTCATGATGCTCGAGTGGTACGGGCCGGGAAGTTATGAAGACTTAATTAAAGAAACAGAGGATTTGTTAAAAACAGTTCTTGAAGATGATCACGACTGGCCCAGGCTGACCTATGAGGAGGCTAAGGTCGACGAGTTCGGTGACCCGCATGTTAATGAGAAGCGATTTTTTGTGACCAATTATCCCAGCTCACAATCATCACTTGCTAAACTCGCGCCAGACAAAAAATCAGCTCTTCGCTTTGAGGCTTTTGCCGACGGCTTTGAACTTTGCAATGGCTTCGTTGAACTAACAGATTCAAAAGAGCAACGTCATCGTTTTGAACAAGAGGCTGAAGAAAGAAGGGCGGCAGGCAAGAAAGTCTATCCAATCGATGAAGAGTTACTCAGCGCTCTAGAGCGTGTCGATCATTCCATTTACGGTAACGCCTTGGGGCTTGATCGATTAGTCATGTTAAAGTATGGTATTGGGGAAATTGGTGATATTCAATTATTTAATCAAGAAATTTAAGAAAACAATTATGTCATCGCCAAACGATATTAAAAAAGGAACAGTGATCAAAATTAACGGTGAACTTTGGGTAGTCACTGAATTTCAGCGCGTTTCTCCTGGTAAAGGGAGTTCTTTTGTCCGCACCAAGATGAAATCGCTTTCAACCGGTAAAGTTAACGATAACAACTTCAAATCAGCTGAGTCACTTGAATTCGTTGAAGTCTTGCACAAAAAAATGCAATACATTTTTGGTGACAATGACACTCTAACTTTCATGGACGGTCACACCTATGAGCAGATCGTGGTTAATCGCGATTTTGTGGGCGACGATGCCAAATATCTAAAAGAAGGTTTGGAAGTAGTTGTTTCAGTTTATAATGACAACCCAATCGCTGTTGAGCTGCCAAAGAAGGTTGAATACACGGTCACAGAAACCGAGCCAGCAGTAAAGGGTGACACAGCTTCCGGTAATGTCCAAAAGGACGCAGTGGCTGATAATGGTATGAAAATTAGAGTTCCAATCTTTGTCAAAGTTGGCGATGTCGTCAGAATTAACACCGAGACTGGTGAGTACGTGGAAAGGGTCAACTAAATTTGGTACAATGTGCCTACTATGGCACGACGAAGAAAGAAACGAGGTTCCTCAAATTCCGGCGGATTAAATCTCTCCGATGGCGTCAAGCAAAGCTTGCTGGCTGTATTTTTGGGAGCTTTAGCCGCCATTTTTCTTTTGGCTAACTTTGGTTTAGCCGGCACAATTGGCGAATCGATTGATCAGATTCTCTCTTCTGTGTTCGGTTGGGACAGGTGGCTGTTTGCAGTTCTCCTTCTGGTTTTCAGCTGGAGTGTTCTATTTCCGGATCGACGTTTTATTTCCACGGTTAATGTGGTTGGTTTTATCCTATTTTTCTTATCATTCAATGGAATTCTTAACTTAATCATTGTTAAAGGTGAATTACCTCTTGCCGTAGAAATTAGCCGAGCAGGTGGTTATTTGGGATTGCTAATTTCGCAATTGTTGGCCAACTGGCTTGGTTTTTGGGGTGCTTTTGTTCTGGCTTTGGCCGGAATGCTCTCTGGTATTTTGCTTTCATTCAATTTATCTTTCAGTTCGCTTTTTACGGCTCACAATCACCTTTCCAATTTGGGAGGAATTTTGCATCGCCGTCAATTTAGTAGCGAGGATGGAGAGGAAGAAGATGAAGAATTTGATGATGAAGAAGAATACGATGAGGACGAAGGTGAGGAAGAAGACGACCATACTCGGCCAGTACCTGCTGGCACTGAACCAGAGTCGGTCATGACCAGTCGACGTCGTCGACAGATGGAAATTCCAATAGATTTATTGGATGATAAAAGCTCGGATGCCTCGGCTGGAGACTTGGAGAGGAACGCTGAAATAATTCAGCGTACCTTTGATAACTTTGGCATTCAGGTTGATGTGGTTGACGTTAGAGTTGGCCCATCTGTAACTCAATATGCTCTGCGGCCAGCTCAAGGCATCAAGCTTTCACGCATTGTTGCTTTACAAAATGACTTGGCCTTGGCTTTAGCTGCTCACCCAATTCGTATCGAAGCTCCGATTCCTGGAAAATCTTTAGTCGGAATTGAGGTGCCAAATCAAAAAGTTGGTATGGTTTGTCTGCGTGAGCTCTTGGTCTCAAAAGAGTTCAAAAAAATAGGCAATCATTTCGCCGCTCCTTTGGGTAAAGATGTTGGCGGTTTGGTTGAATCAGTTTTAGTTGATAAAGCACCCCACATGTTAGTTGCTGGTGCCACTGGATCCGGAAAATCAGTTTGTTTAAATGACATCATCATTTCTTTACTTTATCAAAATGGTCCGGATGACCTAAAACTCATCATGGTCGACCCAAAGCGGGTTGAATTGGGAGTGTATTCTGGTATTCCACACCTGTTAGTTCCCCCAATTACAAAAGTTGATGAGGCGATTAATGCCATGAAATGGGCTGTGAGAGAGATGGAACGTCGTCTTGATCACTTAGCAAAGCACGGAGCACGAGATATTGATGCCTATAATGCAAAAAGCCAGGAAAGAATGCCAAAGATTATTATTATAATTGATGAGTTAGCTGATTTAATGAGTCAAAACAAGCGTGACGTCGAGGCTGTGATTGTGCGTATTGCTCAGATGGCACGTGCTGCTGGAATCCATTTGGTTTTAGCAACCCAGCGTCCTTCTGTTGACGTCATCACTGGTACAATCAAAGCAAATATTCCAACTCGTTTAGCCTTTGCCGTTGCTTCGCAAGTTGATTCAAAAACTATTCTCGATATTTCCGGTGCGGAGAAATTGTTGGGACGCGGCGACATGCTCCTGACTACTCCAGCACTTTCAAAGCCAAAACGTCTTCAAGGTGCTTATGTTTCCGATAAAGAAATCGAGCGTGTTGTTGGTTTCTTAAAGAAGGAAGGTGAACCTGATTATAACTATCAAGTCACTGAAGATACCAGACTCGGCGGCACTGCTTTTTCAAGTGAGGACTCTGACCCAATGATGGATGAAGCGATCCAGACTGTGATTGAATCCGGTAAAGCCTCCACTTCATATTTACAACGAAGATTAAAGATTGGTTATTCAAGAGCTGCTCGAATTATCGATATTATGGAAGAAATGGGCGTGATTGGAGAAGCACAAGGAGCTAAACCACGCGAGGTTTTGATTGATGAGTGGCCACCAGCCGGGCAAGAGATAGCCGCTGAATTAAGAGAAAAAGAAGAAAATATTGAAGAAGATGATGAGGACGATGAGGAAGAATTTGACAATGAAGAAGATGTTTTGGAAGATGTTCCGGAAGATATTGAGGAGGACGATGAGGAAGAAGCTGATGAGGAAGATTACGAAGAAGAGGAAGATGAAGACGAGGATGAAGATGACGGAGAAACAAGATCGAGTATTTTTGACAGGAGGTGATTAACACCATGGTTTTTGTCAGACGACAATTAGATCGTGTTCCACCAACGCTCGGAGAAAAACTCCGAGCTCTTCGTCGTGGTCAAGCTGTAAGTATGGAGATGATGGAAAAAAAGACTCACATCCAAAGACGCTATCTCGAAGCTTTGGAGCGCGGAGAATATGACCAGCTACCGGAGCCGCTCTACACTAGAAATTTTATTTCAGCCTACGCCCGGGTCTTAAATGCTGATGAACAATATTTTATTGAACTTTATTTGGAAGAGTGTGGTAAATGTGATCTAGTTCAACCGATGCAGACTCCAAGACAGCGAGTAGGTCAAGGTAGATTTTTGGTCTGGACCAGAGTTTTAACTTCCATTTCAGTCGGTTTGGTGGCTCTGGCGATTATTGGTTATTTAAGCTGGCAAATTAAATCAATTATCGAGCCTCCGGAAATTATTGTTTTTTCTCCAGTAGACAGCACAATTACACAAAACCCTGTGTTAATGGTTGAAGGTGCGGTCGATGGAGAGGCCACTGTATATGTTAACGGGGAACAGGTGGCACTTGATTCAGAACTCCATTTTGCGATCGAGGTTGATTTACAAAAAGGCTTGAATGAAATAAATATCGCGGCTGAACAACGTTATTCGAAACGTCGCGAGGTCATTAAGAGAGTGGTTTTTGATCCACAGCCTACTCCTTGATCTTCAGAAATTAGGGTATAATTAAATTAGAGGTTGGGATAAGGGGGACGTAAAAACGTCCTTGTTTTATTTCTTTAATATGGCTAATACAAAAGACGAACAAAAAGCAAAACTGCAAGCTGCAGCTGAGGCGATAACTCAGATTAAGCAAAAATTTGGTGAGGGTTCAATTATGCGTTTGGGCGAAGCACAGGCGATGCACGTCGAAGCTATTCCGACCGGCTGTTTGTCGCTCGACATGGCTTTGGGTGTGATGGGAGTCCCAAAAGGACGCATTATTGAAATTTATGGACCTGAATCATCTGGTAAAACAACCTTAGCTCAACATATCGTAGCTGAAACACAAAAGTTAGGTGGCGTTGCGGCTTTCGTTGATGCTGAACACGCACTGGATCCGGATTACGCAAAAAAGATCGGAGTAAATATTGAAGAACTTTTCATTTCACAGCCTGACACCGGAGAACAGGCACTGGAGATTGTGGAGACCTTAGTTCGCTCAAGCGCTGTTGACGTAGTTGTTATTGACTCTGTTGCTGCGCTTACTCCTAAAGCCGAGATTGAAGGTGAGATGGGTGACAGGCACGTTGGTTTACAAGCAAGACTGATGAGTCAGGCCTTGAGAAAATTGGCCGGTATTGTTTCCAAGAGCAATACAACGGTTGTTTTCATCAATCAAATCCGCATGAAGATTGGCGTCATGTTTGGTAACCCAGAAACTACACCTGGCGGTAATGCTTTGAAGTTCTATTCATCTGTCAGAATCGAAGTTAGAAGAGCCGCTCAAATTAAACAGGGTGAAAATATCATTGGTAACCGGGTTAACGTTAAAATTGTTAAAAATAAGGTGGCTCCTCCATTCCAACGTTGTTCCTTTGATATTATGTACAATGAAGGAATTTCTATCGCCGGTGATTTACTGGATCTGGGTGTAGAAGTCGGCTCCATTGATAAGAAAGGGAACACCTATAGCTTTGAAGAAGAAAAAATCGGTATTGGTCGAGAAAACTCACGCCTAGCTTTGCGGGAGAATCCGAAATTGCTCAAAAAGATTAGAGAAGCAACGCACAAAGTAATAAAGGGGCAGGATCAAACATTGAAGTAATTAAAAAACTCGGACTCAGTCCGAGTTTTTGGTTGACATTTTCGCTAATAACTGATAGTTTACTTTTCCCCTTGCTTGTTAAAAAATTATCGCTCCTTTATAATATTTCCAACTTCTTCTCTTGGATTGCGGGGTGCGGCTGGATTGGTCAAACCTGTGCTTGAACGTTTTCTCGCCTTAGGGCGGGTTAAAATCTCTCTCCTCAACGTTCTCTTACATAGGCCTGACCCACGTATATCTTGTCCTCGCCCTGCATTCTAAGGGAAAAAGCTGTTACTTGCGCTTTTTTCAAGGCTTTGATATACTTGCCCCGCTTGGCTGACTAGTTCAGCCGCTGGCGAGACAGACAATCCGAAGAGTTGTCAAATATCGCTAACTTTACATAAAATAATCTCTCGTTCAGGTGACTCCCCCACACCCAACGTATGCGTTTAGTGCCGGATTTTCCGCTCTAGAGGCTGCCAATTACAACGAGAAAGATCATCAATAAGCTTGATTTATTTAAATCGAGCAAATTTTTGTTTTTATGGCACAAAAAACATCAGCGTCAAATGAACGTCGTTACTTTACTCCAATTCGGAACGCAATGGACCTGCCAGACTTGGTTAGTGTTCAAAAGGATTCTTATAAATGGTTTTTGGAGGATGGTATTCGCGAATTATTGGCTGAAATTTCTCCGGTCAAGGATTTCATTGGTCGTGATCTAGAATTGAGTTTCAGTGACTACTATCTTGATGAGCCAAAATTCGATGAAGTAACTTCTAAGGAAAAAAATATTACTTACGAAGCACCGCTTCGAGTAAAGACTGTTTTGAAAAATTTAAGGACCGGCGATGTTAAAGAACAAGAGATCTTTTTGGGCGACCTACCAGTGATGACTCCGCGTGGCACGTTCATTATCAATGGAGTTGAGCGCGTAGTCGTTTCTCAGTTGGTTCGATCCGCTGGAGCATTCTTTACCGCTGAAGTGCTTCGCGGTCGTAGATACTATGGAGCAAAAATAATTCCTAACCGAGGTGCCTGGTTGGAATTTGAAACTGATGTTAAAAATGTTATTTGGGTCAAAATCGACCGTAAGCGTAAGGTGGCTGTAACCGCTCTCTTGCGTGCTTTTGGTTATACCACTGACGAAGAAATTCTTGCGCTTTTCAAGGATGTCGATATTCACCCAATGAATCGATACATCGAAGCAACGATTGCCAAAGATGCATCTTCTAATGAAGAAGAAGGTTTGAAGGAGGTCTATAAACGTATTCGACCAGGTGATTTGGCAACAGCCGATAACGCTAAGCAGTTGATTCACTCAATGTTCTTTAACTTTGAACGTTATGACTTGGGTCAAGTCGGACGTTTCAAATTCAATCTTCGTTTTAATAAAGAAAATCCAGAACAAGGCGTTGAGGAAGAAGAGAATCGAATTTTGAAGAAGGAAGACTTGGTTGAAATTATTAGTGAAATAATTCGGCTAAATATTGAACAAGATGAACCAGATGATGTTGACCACCTCGGTAACCGACGTGTCCGTGCGGTTGGTGAATTAATTCAGGGTCGTTACCGTATTGGTTTGGCTCGCATGGAACGTATCATCCGCGACCGCATGTCAACTCATGACATAGAATCATTGAGTCCGGGACGTCTGATTAATGCCCGGCCGGTGATTGGTGCAACTCGCGAATTCTTCATGTCTTCACAGTTGTCTCAATTCATGGATCAGACCAATCCTTTGTCAGAACTTGAACACAAACGTCGTTTGTCAGCCATGGGTCAGGGCGGTTTGTCGCGTGAACGTGCCGGTTTCGAAGTTCGTGACGTACACGTAACTCACTACGGTCGAATTTGTCCGGTGCAAACTCCAGAAGGACCAAACATTGGACTTGTTGGTCACTTGGCCAGTTACGCAAAAATTAATAAGTACGGTTTTATTGAAACACCGTATCGAAAAGTTGTTGTTGAGAACGACCGCGCTCGGGTGACCAATGATATTGAGTATCTCAACGCCTTTAAAGAAGAAAAATCAGTTACTTGTCCGGCAACAATTGAAACTGATGAAGAAGGTTTCATTGTTTCTGAGTTCGTTGAAGCCAGAAAGTTCGGCGAAGCAAAATCAGTTCGAGCGACCGAGGTCAATTACATGGACGTTTCGACCTCACAAATCATTTCTATCGCCACTTCTTTGGTGCCATTCTTGGAGCACGATGACTCAACTCGCGCCCTCATGGGATCAAACATGCAACGTCAGGCTGTGCCAACCATTCGACCACAAGCGCCAATCATTGGAACCGGTGTCGAGCGCCGAGCAGCGATTGACTCTGGTCACGTTTTGGTAGCGGAGGACGATGGTGAAGTTAAATACGTCGATTCCGGAAAAGTGGTGATGGATTATAAAAAAGCCGGTGAGACAACATACAATTTGAACAAATTTGTTCGTTCAAACGACGCTACTTCAATCAACCAGCGACCGGTTATTTTACCTGGTCAAAAAATGAAGCGCGGTGATGTCTTGGCTGATGGCCCATCGGTTAATAACGGTGAACTCGCACTTGGTCAAAACATGCTGGTAGCTTTCATGAGCTGGGACGGTTACAACTACGATGACGCGGTGATTGTTTCTGAGCGTGTTGTGCAAGATGATCGTTTCACTACCATCCATTTGGATCACCTCACCTTGGATATCCGTGACACTAAACTCGGACCAGAAGTAGTGACGGCTGACATTCCAAACGTTTCTGAAGAAAAACTAAAGAACTTGGATAGCGAAGGTATTATCCGTATTGGTGCTGAAGTTAAATCCGGCGATATTTTAGTCGGAAAGATCACACCAAAGGGTGAAACTGAATTATCAGCGGAAGAAAAACTTCTTCGAGCAATCTTTGGAGAAAAAGCTCGCGATGTTCGCGACTCATCACTTTACTTGCGTCATGGTAACAAAGGAAAAGTTGTTGACGTGAAAATTTTCTCTCGTGAAGACGGCGACAATTTGTCACCAGGAGTCATTAAATCGATTCAGGTAACCATCGCTGACATGCGTAAACTCCAAGTTGGAGATAAGGTTGCTGGTCGACACGGAAACAAAGGTGTTATCTCAAAGATTGTGCCGGTTGAAGACATGCCATTTGATGAATCAGGTCGTTCAGTTGACATCATTTTGACTCCACTCGGAATCGTCTCTCGTATGAACTTGGGACAGATTTTGGAAGTTCACCTTGGTTTGGCTGCCTTACAGCTTGGTTACACGGTTGCTTCTCCTTCATTCGTTGGAGTCTCAGAAGATCATATCCGAGCCGAGCTTCAAGAAGCCGGTTATCCAGAATCCGGTCAGCTCACTCTTTACGATGGACGTACCGGACAACCATTCCATCATCCAATTACGGTTGGTGTGATGTACATGTTGAAATTGAACCACATGGTTGAAGATAAGATGCACCAACGTTCAATTGGTCCTTACTCCTTGATCACTCAACAGCCTTTGGGAGGTAAAGCACAATTTGGTGGTCAGCGTTTTGGAGAAATGGAAGTTTGGGCTTTGGAAGCATACGGTGCAGCTCACACTCTACAAGAAATTTTGACGATCAAATCCGACGACGTGCCAGGACGCTCTAAAGCTTACGAAGCGATTATTAAGGGCGACAAAATTCGCAAAGTTAATATTCCAGAATCATTCAACGTTTTAGTCCGCGAGTTAAAGGGACTTGGACTTGACGTGGAACTTTTGAAGAATGGAAAAAAGGTGAGCATTGATTCATCAAAAATCAGCGATAAATAAATTGTATGGCTTTCAAACTAAACACGCTCAAATCTAGCGATTTCGACTCAATTCGGCTCAGAGTCGCCTCACCAGAAATCATTCGTGAATGGTCACACGGTGAGATTGAAAAGCCGGAGACAATTAATTACCGTACTCAGAAACCGGAAAAGAAAGGTCTGTTTGCTGAAGAAATTTTTGGACCTTCCAAAGACTGGGAATGTTATTGTGGTAAATACAAAAAGATTCGCTATAAAGGAATTATTTGTGACAAATGTGGTGTAGAAGTAACTCAAGCCATTGTTCGACGTGAACGCATGGCCCATATTGAGTTGGCTTCGCCGGTAACTCACATTTGGTTCTTGCGAGGAGTGCCATCGAAGATTGGTACAGTTTTGGACATGAGCGTTCAACAACTGGAAAAAGTTATTTACTTCTCAAGTTTCATTATTACCGATGTTAACGAAGAAGCTCGTGTTCAAACCTTGGAGCAAGTCAAGGCTGAGTACAAATCAAAGAAGAAGATGATTGAGGGTGAACAGAAGCGTGATGTTGGCCGAGTCGCAGAAAAGTTTAAAGACAGTCCAGAGAAGATCAAAGAAGAAACCGAACGAATCGAAGAACTTACTGCTGCAAAATTGGAAGAGTTGGAAAGCGACTTTTTGGCTGTCGACAGGGATTTGAAAGAGATCCAGGTCATGAAAGTCATTTCAGAGGGGACTTATCATGAGTGGTCACTAAAGTTTGGTCACATTTTTGACGCTGGAATCGGTGCAGAAGCAGTACTTCGTTTGCTTGATCGCGTTAACTTGGAAGGGACAATCAAGCAAATTCAAGAAGAAATGGAAACTACTCGTTCAAAGACCAAGCATGATCGCATGCAACGTCGTTTGAAGCTGATGCATTCTTTGCAAAAGACAGGCATTGAACCAAATTGGATGATCATGCGAGCAGTGCCAGTGATCCCGGCTGACTTGAGACCAATGGTGCCATTGGATGGTGGCCGTTTTGCCACCAGCGACTTGAACGATCTTTATCGCCGCGTGATCAACCGTAACAATCGTTTGAAGAGACTCCATACTTTGAATGCACCAGAAGTTATTACCCGCAACGAAAAACGCATGTTACAAGAAGCGGTTGATGCCTTGATCGACAACTCAGCTCGTCAATCAAAAACAGTTATTGCAGCTTCTGGCCGCAAACGACAGTTGAAGTCATTGGCTGATATTTTGAAAGGAAAGCAAGGTCGTTTCCGTCAGAACTTGCTTGGAAAACGTATTGACTATTCAGGACGTTCAGTAATTGTTGTTGGTCCTCATTTGAGAATTGACCAATGCGGTATTCCTAAAATGATGGCCTTGGAACTTTTCAAACCTTTTGTAATTTCCAAGTTGATTGCTCGCGAATACGTTCACAATATTCGTTCAGCTAATCGTTTTATTGAAAGCGACCGACCGGAAGTTTGGGATATTTTGGAAGAAGTAACATCAGACGCCTTTGTACTCTTGAACCGTGCGCCAACGTTGCACCGTTTGGGTATTCAGGCCTTCCGACCGATCTTGATTGAAGGAAAAGCTATTCAAGTTCACCCATTGGTTTGTGACGCTTATAACGCTGACTTCGATGGAGACCAGATGGCTGTTCATGTTCCATTGACCGAAGAAGCTCGTCGCGAAGCCGAAGAGATCATGCTTTCAATCCGTAACCTCTTAAAACCTTCACACGGTGGTCCGGTAACAACTCCAGGAAAAGATATGGCCTGGGCAGCTTACTATCTCACCATGGAAGTGGAACCAGTCGATGAAAAGAAAGTTAAACTTTTTGGTTCACCAGAAGAGGTTCAGTACGCGGTTGATGCCGATGAAATTACTTTGCACACCTGGGTTAAAGTAAAACGAGAAAAGGAAATTTTGGTGACAACTCCAGGTCGACTTATCTTAAACGCTCTTTTCCCAGAACGAATTGGTTTTATCAATGACGTCATGGGCAAAAAGCAGATCGCCAACATTGTCAAAGAAGTTTTGGAGTTCTACGGCCAGGAATTTACTGCTGGATTACTCGATAAAATCAAAAATCTTGGTTTCCGCTACGCGACCTTGGCTGGATATTCTTGGGGAATGAGCGAGTTGCCGGAAATTAAGGAAAAGAAAGAGATAATTGAAGCCGGTCAGCAGAAAGTTCAAGAGGTTGAGTCTTTCTACGAACAAGGACTTTTGACACAAAGTGAGCGTCATTCACAAATCGTTAAAATCTGGACCGACGTTAAGGATCAGATTGAGGAGTATGCCAAGACAGCTTTGCCTCACGGCGGCAGCGCGCAGACAATGATTGAGTCTGGTGCTCGTGGTGCTTGGGGTCAGCTGACGCAGATGATTGGTATGATCGGTATGAAAGCATCACCTTCTGGTGAAATTATCGAGTTGCCGGTTAAATCCTCATTTAAAGAAGGTGTCGATGTCTTGGAGTTCTTCATCTCATCTCACGGTATTCGTAAAGGTTTGTCTGATACGGCTTTGCGTACAGCTAACGCTGGTTACTTGACCCGTCGTTTGGTTGACGTGGCTCAAGACGTGATCGTTACCGAAGAAGATTGTGGTGATGATAAAGGTGTAGTTTTGACGCACAAGGAATCAGAAGAAATCGGTGAGCCTTTGCTGATTCGAATTTTGGGACGCTATGCTTTGTCTGACATTTTGGTTCCTGGTGGACGCAAAGTGATCGTTAAAGCTGGGGAGTTGATCAAAGAAGATCACATCCGTGAAATCGAAAAAGCCAAGAAAAATCTGGAAGAAGCGCATGTTCGCAGTGTGATGACCTGTCGTATCCACCGTGGTGTTTGTCAGAAGTGTTATGGTTACGACTTGGCCTACAACAAGTTGGTTAAGTTGGGAGCCGCGGTTGGAACTATTGCTGCACAATCAATTGGTGAGCCTGGTACTCAGCTAACGATGCGTACCTTCCATACTGGTGGTGTGGCCGGAAAAGACATCACTCAAGGTTTGCCTCGTGTTGAAGAACTTTTCGAAGCTCGAATTCCAAAGCGAAAAGCTATCATGACTGAAGTTTCTGGAAAGGTGAATATTGAAACTGCTGAGCGTTCTATTGTTCAGGTGGGAACTGGCAAAAAGATGACCGACACCCGTCCAGGACAAAAGATTGTTCGTGTTCGCTACACTGCTGCTGAAGAAGCAACTTATCCGGTTGGACGTGGCGGTACAGTCAAAGTAAAGTCTGGTGACGCCGTTAAAGTTGGTGACGTGATTGGTGAAACCAAAGATGGTGAAAAGATCTTGTCCGCGGTAGCGGGAACTGTTTCTGATGCTGCCAAGACTAAGGTAGTGGTGGTATTTGATGCCGAAAAGGTGCGTGAATACATCATCCCTCGCGGTTATGCCTTGTACGTTAAAGATGGCGATGAGGTTTTGGCCGGAGATGCTTTGACCGAAGGTCACTGGGATCTACAAGCCCTCTATAAATATAAGGGTCGCGATGCTGTGCAGAAGTATCTATCAACTGAAATTCAGTCGATTTACTCTTCTCAAGGTCAGAAGCTTAACAATAAGCACATCGAGATCATTATTCGACAAATGTTTAGTCGAGTTAGAGTTACTGACCCAGGTGAAACTGATTTCTTGCCGGGCGAGATTCTTGAAAAGGCTACTTTGTACGAAGAATTTAATCGAGTTAAAGCCGAAGGTAAGAAGAAGATGGCAGAGTTCGAGGAATTGTTCCTTGGAATCACTAAAGTCTCTCTTTCAACCGAGTCATGGCTTTCAGCCGCTTCTTTCCAAGAAACAGCCCGAGTACTTATCAATGCGGCGATTACCGGAAAGATTGACCGTTTGTCAGGACTAAAAGAAAACGTGATTATCGGTCGCTTGATCCCGGCTGGAACCGGCTTTGGTGAGCAACTCGAAGAAGAGGAAGAATTTGAAGAAGAACCTCAAGAAGAGGAGGAGGAAGAAGATGTTGTTCAAGCCAGCGAATTGGATGACGATATCGAAGCTGAAGGACCGCAGATGGGAGAGGAAGTAGTTGAAGAAGCAGGGGACGAAGAATAGTAGATTAAAAAAGACCAGGGCTTTAACCCTGGTCTTTTGATTGAAAAAAAGTCGGCTTTGTGTTAGTTTTGAAGAGTTATTAGTCAATTTTTTTATGTCAGGACATAGCAAGTGGCACTCAATCAAACAGAAAAAAGGCGCGGCTGACGCTAAAAGAGGGCAAATATTCTCAAAGCTTTCCAAGGCGATTACAGTTTCTGCTCGCGATGGCGGTGGAGATCCAAGTATGAATTTCAGTTTGCGTTTGATGATCGAGAAAGCACGGGCTGCCAACATGCCCAAAGACAATATTGATCGAGCCATTGCTCGTGGTACTGGTGAAGGCGGAGAGGGAACAGTGATTCAAACCGTTTTATACGAAGCTATGGGACCTGGCGGCGCTGCATTATTGGTTGAGGCAGTAACTGACAATAGCAACCGCACTCTCACTAATGT
>CAZYCR010000004.1:0-36388 GCA_964645815.1 uncultured Gammaproteobacteria bacterium | reverse complement strand
CCTAGTAGGTATGATGAGACCATGGACTGGGTCGACGCGAAGATCAACGTCAACCAGGTCAAGGCCTGGATCGGCGATGCTATCGACGACCCCGGCAACTACGTCACTCTGCGAGAGCTGACCTTGGCGGAGTCGATCTGGACGGCCCTGAAGACCTTGGTATTCGGAGTGCTGATCATCCTGATCCCTCCGGCTGCCCTGCTCCTGGTCGGCTACGGCCTCTACGTCGCTCTGCCAGCGGTCGTTCTCGACCCCATGCTGGCGGTCTACGGAACTGCCGGCCTGCTGGGTCTCATCATCGTGGGTGTCCTGGCGATCGTTCTCATGGTCGTCGCCTGGCAGGCCATAAAGTGGCTCTGGCCTCAGTTGCCACACATCTTCCGCTGGCTGATGCGGACGATCTTCCACGTCATCCACTGGTTGATCCAGGTGGTCCGGGTCATCCTGATCATCCTGATCGAGATCACCAGTAAAAAATTAGGATGGGCCGCTACGGCCGGAGGTGCACCATGACCACCAAGAACCCGGTCGCCCTTCGCAAGTGGCTGACCTCGGCAAAGCTCCTGATCCCGCTGATCCTGATCCTGATCCTCCTCATCTTCTTCGTGCCGGTCCTCGGCATCGTCAAGGCAGCAGCGATCCTGGCTCACGCCGCCGGCTTCATCAACCAGCCGGGGATCCTCTACTTCATCGCCGGCGTGCTGACCGGCAGCGACGCCTTCATCCATGGCAGTCTGGTGGCACAGGTGGTCGCAGGTCAGGGGCAACTCTGGCTGGCGCGACTGGCTCTGCCGCTCTTCGATAAGCTGATCAACTTCGTCAGCTGGTTCGTCAACCTGCTGAGCGGGTGGCTGCCTGACATCGACTGGCTGAGACGCCTGGCTCTCGGGGTGGAGGGACGCAAGGACAAGGCGCAGGCTTGGATCCAGTCCAAGCCCGTCAGCTACTTCCGCCGGGTGACGGTGAAGATCGTCCTGATCGGCTCTGCCTTCTCCATCGGGACTCTCCTCTGGGGGATGATCTATGGTGACGAAGACTGGCTGATCTCGATGATGATCATCACGATCATCCTCATGGGCGATACCGCCGAGATCCCGGTGCTCCTGGACGAGCTACTCGACAAGGAAGACAGGAAGCGGATGGGCATGCAGGTGATGCGCTGGCTCACCTACGGCTTCATTGTCTTCCTGGCTCTGACCTTCTTGGTCGGCTGCTTCCTGGGCGTCCTGTCCCGTCTCGGCGCAGCAAGCGAGTGGGCGCTCGGCAGCGATCGCTACGCACGCTTCAGCCTGGAGAGCCGGGACGTGGACCCCTACCGACGCTGGATCCGTGACCGCTTCGACAAGGACGACCACAAGGGTCGACCCAAGAAGAAGCAAGGGCTCTCGGAGTCCCGCATCGAGAAGCTGCAAGAAGACCTTGACCAGGCCGGGGACGATCCCGACGAGCGTCTCCGAGTGCTCGAGCAGCACCTCGAGGAAATCAAGTCTCACTGAGAGTCTCACTCTCACCGCGGCGGCTGATTCACACTGTGAGTCGGCCGCCTCTTGTTTTTAAAATTTAAAAGAACAGGTGTTAACCTGTTCTTTGTAACTCTTATTTTATTTTGGCCATCTTAGCCTTAAATTCCTCTACCCAAGGAATATCCATTGGATCAACTTTATTGAGCATTGATAAATACCCGGCAACATAGGCGCTAAATTGCAGCAGTTCCCCGACTTCTTCCAGCTTTGAACCGCCACCGGCAACGTATTCAACAATCAGACCTCCTTGGCGCTCCAATAAATCAGCTGTAATTTCAAATCTTTGACTGACCTTTTTACTGTACAACTTAGATTTGATCATGAGTACAGCAAACTTCTGAAAACTTCCCTTTGGAAAAGTTAATCCTTCCAGTAAATGATGATTCAGCTCAGGAAGTTCAGCAAAAACTGCAAATTGTTTGGCTGTCTCATTGATCTGATTCTGAGCCACATGAGCATTACCGACCAAGTGTTCAGCCGCCACAAGTAAAATTGATTTGTCTTTTAAGCTGAGCGCCACTTGCTTGGCTGGATTATTGTTAGAAGAAACATCTGGGGCCGAAGAATCAATAACTTCATTCATGGCTCGCTTTAGGTTCTCAATTTCACTCGCCGATACTTTAAGCAGTCCGGCTGCTCGCAATAAACCAATGGCTCCAATCAAAGAAAATCCTAATCCCATCCTTGGCTCAGGAGCCAAATCTTTTGGTTCAAAAATATAACCGGCATATCCTTCGCGCTTGGCCAGTTTTGCCAAATTACCGCCGGTTGTTAAAACTAAAATTTTTGCGCGTCGTTTCTTTGCTTCGCTGGCAGCCACTAAAACCTCCTCAGTTGTGCCGGAAAAACTGGAAAGAATCACTAAACTCTTGGAGTTAACGTACTTTGGTAAAGTATAATTTCTTACTAATTCAAAAGGCAGCGAAAGTCGATCAGAAAAAACTGATTGCAATAAATGACCGCCTAAAGAGGATCCGCCCATGCCCACAAAAACAATATTTTTCACCTGGCCGTATGCCTTGGGCAATTTATGCGATCTGGTTTCTTCCCAAGCGAGAGCAATTTGCTGAGTTAATAACTCATTGCAGGCTGCTAATTGCTTGGCTTCAAATTTTTTTACTGGCTTGATGTCTAGATTAGGCATAAGTCTCTCTATTTTTTATAGCTTTGGTACATTTTGTTCGTTCACTGACATCGCCAACGAAAGCGGCTCCAACAATTTTTCCTTGGCGTAAGTATATTTCAGTTGAATTTTCTTCGTCGCCCTTGTGTTGAATGACTTCGTCGGCAGCGCTTCTTTGTGTATCGCCTACAAACACTACATCTTTACCCAGTAAGTTGGCCGAAAAAGAAGTGACGATCTCGAATTTTATTTTTTTACCGACCATATTTTGAGCCGCGACTCTTCCTTGCATTAAAGCATTTGTCCAATTGCTATGAACGAATTGTCTTTCTGCTAGAGAATCGTAAAATTCTGCCACGTCTCCTGCAGTATACACATTTTCCACATTTGTTTCGAGATATTCGTTGGCTAAAATTCCTTTGTTAATCTTGATACCGGTATCCTTTAAAAAACCAATTTCCGGCAACATGCCAATGGCTTCACCGATCATCTGCGCTTCAATCTCCGCCCCATCCGCTAACTTAACTCCGCTAAAATTTTCATCACCTAAGAGTTCAACGCTCGGCTGATTCAATAATAATTTCATTCCTTGTGTCTCAACTTGATGAGCTAGAATCTTTTGCGCCACTTCCCCCAACGACTTTGACCAAAAACCACCAGAACGCAAAATGATCGTCGTCGGAATTTCATAGTGAGCCAAAATGTTTATATATTCCATGGCCACAAAACCCCCACCCTGCACAATCGCTTGTTGTTTTTCTTGAGCTGATTTTTTAACTCTTAAAATGTCTTCCTTAATCTGCTCTGCGTCTTCCAAAGTTCGAAAATAAGAGACGCCGCGCAGAGACTTTTCAGCCAAACGCGGCTCACTGCCGGAAGTAATGAGTAGTTTATCGTAAGGTATTTCTCTTCCTTCGGAAGTTGCTACAAATTTATTCTTAGTATCGATTGCCGTGACTTCAATGCCAGCCATGTAAACAATATTGTTCTCCTCGTACCATTCTGCTTTTTTTAAAAATAACCGCTCTTTCTCAATCTCTCCTTCAGCATAATCTGCCAAAAGCACACGAGAATAAAGCGGATGGATTTCGCCACCGATCAAAATTATTTCTGCCTCTGGTTCTTCCTTGCGGATTGTTTCAGCAGCAGTCGTACCGGCTACACCGGCACCAATGATCACATAAGAAGCCATAATTAAACTTCTGGATAAAGTTGATTGCCCGCTTCATCAAAAACCGCCACAGCTAGAGTTGGACATGATTGAGCGGCTAGGATGATGTTTTCTTTTTCTTCCTCGGAGACCTCGATTGTTCGCTCATAGCTTGGCCCGTCTGGAGCAGCTCCATGGTCCAAGACATCAGCTTTATTTTCATCATTCAAGGCAAAAGTATCGTCAGCGATAGTCACACAGCTCGCCGCACCAATACATAGATCTGGGTCAACTTTGATGGTAATCTTCATAAAACTAATTATTAGCCAAAATATTTTTCTTTGTAGAATCTTATCAGTTCTTCGACAGCTGGTAAAATCACGGGGTTGGCAACTCCAACTTTTGTCTTGGCCTGAACAGCTTCGAGCGTTACTGCGCCATCGAGTACAGCTTCCTCAATATCCTTGTCAGTAACTCTGGCAACTGGGTCAATTATCCGTGAAGCTTCAACTTCAATCTTATTAAATTGCTCGGTGCGACGATAATAATCGTTAATAGCTGCTCGTAAAGCCTTGTCTGACAAAACGCTACAGTGAAATTTTCTGGCCGGCAGCCCACCCAGGCGTTCAATAATAGCCTGAGGCTGCAAATTTCTGGCAGTTTCTAAATCCATACCGCCATTTTCTGTAGCCATAACAGAAGTAATCGAAGTAGCGGCAATTGCTGAACCACAACCAAAGGTCTTCCACTTAAATTTTTTAATTTTTTCGGTCTTCGGATCAATATAGAGCCAGATTCTCAATTCGTCGCCACAAGCTGGAGAGCCAACTTTACCCCAGGCATTGAATTCATCTGGTTCTGGATCGTGGTCAAGAAAATTCTGCGGCTTAAAAAAGTGTTCTTTAACAACATCAGAATAAAACCATGATTCTTTCTTGTCATGGCTTTGTACATCGCCGGCTGTCCCTTTAGTTTTCTTGGCTTCGAGATTCATAATTTAGAAATATTTGGCATCAACTTGAACCGGAGACATTAGGCGTAATTTTTCAACAATACCTGGAAGAGTTTTTAAAACATAATCAATGTCACTTTTCCTTGTTTCTCGACCGAGTGAAAATCTAATGCTTCCGTGCGCTACCTCAAATGGCACACCTAGTGCCAGAATAACATGACTCGGATCAAGACTTTGCGAGGTACAAGCGGAGCCGGAGGAAGCGTAGATGCCGGCAGCATCGAGATATAAAAGCAGTGCTTCACCTTCAACATCCAAAAAAGAAATATTGGCATTATTTGGTAAACGCTTGGTTGGATGTCCATTAAGTCTTGTTTTAGGAATAGATTTTAAAATTCCTTCAATCAAATAATCTCTCAAGACTGTGGTCTTTTTGCTATAAGACTCGCGTTTTAAGTCAGCGAGTTCTAAAGCTTTTGCAAAACCAACGATGCCGGCAACGTTTTCCGTACCAGGACGTAAATTTCTTTCTTGGTGACCACCGAATTGCAAAGATTGAATCTTCAAACCACGGCGCAGGTACAAAGCACCAACTCCTTTTGGCCCGTAGATCTTTGAAGAATTGATGGTCATCATGTCGACACCTAACTTCTCGACATTCAAGTCAAGACTGCCGGCGGCTTGGCAAGCATCGGTATGAAAGGCGGGAAACTGCAGACCAGAAGTCTCACGTACTTTTTTCAAAGACATACTAATCTCAGCGATTGGGGCAATGGTGCCAATCTCGTTGTTAGCCAGCATGACTGAAATTAAAATTGTCTCTGGAGAAATTGCCGCCAAAAGCTCGTCCACGTTTATCAGACCGTCTCGGTCTACCTCTAAATACGTCGCGCTGAAACCTTCTTTCTCAACTAAATGTTTGACTGCAGAAAGCACGGCCGGATGTTCTGTCTTGCTGGTAATGATGTGTTTGCCATGCTGGCTGTTGGCTCTGGCAAAACCAAGGATTGCTAAATTATCTGATTCAGTTCCACCGGATGTGAAAATAATCTCCTCAGTATGAGCGTTTAAAACCTCCGCAACTTTCTCACGAGCTTGCTCTAAAATATCTTTGACTTCTTTTCCGGCTCCGTGGAAGCTTGAGGGATTAGCAAAATAGTCAGTAAAAACGCTATCCATCGCCTTTTTGGCCTTGGGATCGAGTGGTGTTGCCGCAGCGTGATCTAAGTAAACTACTCTGTGTTTCATAAGAAAGAAGCATATAAAAAAAATAAGCCAAAGTCAAGCAGTCCCCCAGGCAATCTGATGAGGATTATTTTTTGCTTTTTTTAGCTTTAGAAAGAGGGATAAGAACCGTGAAAGTAGTGCCTTTATCAGTTTTCGAGACAAAACTGATTTTTCCATGATGTAAATCAACAACTTTTTTAACCAAATAAAGTCCAAGCCCTTGGCCATCGGTAAAGGTATGGATGGCGTTTTGGGCTCTAAAGAATTTTTCGAAAATTTTATTACGAACGTTACCAGGGATTCCAATACCACTATCGGCTACGACAATCTTTGCATTGTTACCTTCCTTACTAACTCGTAAAGAGACTTTCCCGGACTGTGGGGTGTACTGGATTGCGTTTGTCAGCAATGATTTACAGGCTGAACGAACTCTGTCTTTATCACAATCAAGACTAAAGTTTGAAATCGCTGTAGTGCAATTCAATTTTTTCATTGAACACTGATTCTTAAACTGGCTTGCAACTTCGGAGAATAATTCTTGAGAGGAAATTACCTCTTTCTTCAGCTTTAATTTACCACTCTCAATTGCCAAAGAATCAAAGAGACGATCCAGTGTTTCGTTGAGAAAAAGTGTTCTGTCATAAGCGTCACCCAAAGCCTGAGAGCACTCATCCGATTTCTTGCACATTGGCAATTCCATGACTGTTTCGACATTCCAACGAATTGCTGAAAGGGGCGTTCGGAAACGATGAGAGACAATCGAAATAAACTCGGTTTTCGCTTTGTCAACCTCTTTCAACTGTTCGTACAATTCTTTGATTTGGGCAAATTTTGCGGCGTTTTCAAAGGCCGGGGAAATTCCGGCGCGAATGAGATTTAAAAAATTGATATCTCTTGAGTGCATTGCCGCTTCAAAACGACGCTTACCAAAAACCATCACTCCAACCAATACATCCTCCACAACCAATGGAATAAGAGTCTCAATTTCAGATTCATGAAATACTTGTAACCATTTCTTTTCGCGAGAAATGCGTTTTTTATTTGTAGAAAATTGTTGAGTCCATTCCATTTCTTCGTGTTCTAAAATTGCGAAATCAGCCTCGCGAGAAAGAGTTAAAAGATCTTTAGCTTTTTTCTTAATCGACGTCCGGAAACCACTGATATGGTCTCCGACAATATGCCCACCATTTTCACTTACAATAAAAAAAGCTATTTGTTGCAAGGCGAAATACTTCTCAAATTTCTCAGCCAATCGTGGCATTAAGTCTTCCAATTCACCATGAGAACGAACAATATTAAAAACTTCTTCGGTCGCTTTTTTAGCATCATAACCGCCAAAATCAATGAGAGAATCAAAAACTTTTTCCAAGAATGCCCACAGAGGTTTGAAAATAACAACCACAAACAGCGCTCCAGTACAAAGGGCGACAGTGGTACCGACTAAATCGGCCAAGAGAAAGTTGACCGCAATAATAACCCACAAAACTAATGAAATAATTGCTGAGATAAAAATACTTTTCCCAACAATCCATTTTAGATCCAACAAACGGTAACGTAAAACTGCGTTAGCTAAAAATACCAATAGGAAAATTGTGAATACCGGTCCGAGATTATTCCATCGATAATCTTGAAAAACGATCGGAAGAATGAACTGGGTTGTAAACATCGGAAATAAGAATAGACCAAAGCCCAGCAAAAGTTGTCTGATTCTTCTCTTCTCTACACCTGAAGTTTTGACTAGCTTGAAAACAAAGTAACCAAAAGAGAAAAATAATGTAAACAAGTAATTCAAACCCCAGAGATTGGTTAAGAATGGATTGAGATCGCCTGTTACATAACCATCAATGACCACAACTTCCGAAACATACCAAGGTGTTAAAGGTATGATGGTGAATATTACGCCTAGAATCCCAAAAAAAATGTATAACCACCGATGTTTACTTGAAAGTTTTAAAAAAACAAAAGTAAAGAATGCAAACCCGGTAACTAAAATAGCCCCGAAACTAAAAGCTAATTTGCCAGGAATTAATGCAGGGCCAATCCCGGCAATTAGTAAAAAAATTGATAAGTTCCAACCAGCCGTACCAAGAGCTGTCAAACCGAAAGCTTGAAATAATGGATTCCTCGGGTTCCTTGAAAAAACATAGAGACCCAAAGTTAATCCTAAAATAAAGGTAATTGAAACTAGAAAACCTATTAATTGGATCATATTCCTCCAAATTCATACCTAGTATATCATAAAAAATTCATGGGGAGGAAAATCCTCCCCAAGCAAGCTCGGAATTATCTCGGAGCCTTAATCAGAGTGTAGACGTAGTCCGAATCCGTCGACTCGGGAACTCTGAGTGTGGCAAGCTTGACTCTCGAGCCATGGTAGTCAAATTCTGCAGGATTTAATTCTCTGAATGGCCATCCGTTCTCACGAAGGTATTCAAGAATCCTGACGTTTCCTGCAAGAACCCACCATCTCTTCCCAGACCGGCGACATGCCTCCAGGCCAGTTTTCAGACTCAGGAAAGAGAGATTCAACCACCAGCCGTGCGGTGTTTGAAAGTCAGTCGCGAGGAATCTGGCCGCTTCTACGGTCGAAGCGGGGTCTATCCCCTCCTGGTCATTTTCCATCAGTCTGGACAACGAAAGACGATCACCGATCGAGGCTTCTTCATCAAGACGCCAGGGTTTGTCGTATTCCGTCAGTCGCAAACAGGCAACTACTCTTCCATTCACTTTCACGATGCAGTTGGTAGAAATCGGATCCAGGAAATCTACTTCAAACCCATGGTCAAAGTAGTTTACAAGTTCCGGCATCTCATGCATCTGAGCCATTGCCTCGATCTCACTTCGACTGATTTGAGCTCGCTTCTCAACGTACTCTTGCCAGCGAAGCTCGAAGGCTCCCTCCAACTCGTCTGTCTCAGTAGCGATGCCTGCCGTGATGTGGCAGTCATCGACCACCAGATCAAAGAAAGTATCCATCTATGCCTCTTTGTGAAAATTGACGCAACAATTATACCACTTAAAAAGAAGGCTGTGCTGGTAGTCCAGCACAGCGAGTCATCTCCTAGTTCTTGTTGTTCGGTCGGCGACCAGTAGCGGCACAAGAGGTACCAGCGTAGGTGGACGCGTCCGTGAGTTCGATCATGAACTTGTGAGCCTCCATCTCACTCACCAGCCTCTCGAGTGGCCAATGATGGAAGGTGCCCTCATGACTCAGTCGCTTGATGTGACGATTGATGAGAATCATGATCTCATAGGCCCAGAGATAGGCCTGATGATACTCACGATCCTTGTCGTTCGCCTCATCCTTCAGCCAGCACTCATGAGCTGCAACGACTGCATCGACATCGGGATTGAAGAGGTTATTGACGATGAAGAGGCCGCCGGGCTTCAAAAGCCGCCAGGATTCCTCGATCGTCTGACCGGGGTTGTGAAGTGCGTACAGGGAAAGGTTGCTGATCACCCGGTCTGCAACCCCTTCGCCGATCATCGAGACCATGGCATCCTTCCGATCCAGATCTCGGTGGATTATCCGCACGTTCGTGTTCCCTACGAAGCGCTCCTTGGCCACACGCAGAGCCTCCTCGTCTCGATCGAAACCGTAGATGGGACCGGAGTGGCCACGATCGATGAACTCTTGCATGATGGCACCGGTACCACATCCGGCATCAACGATGACATGGTTCGGTGAAACCCCGGCCCAGTCGACGATTTGCCGACGCAGCTTCTGGTAAGGTCCCAGATGCTCGACCTCCAGCTTGTAGATAGACCCCATGTAGAGTCTCCACAGCCGTTGAACCGACTCAATTTCAAGATTAGACATGCCTTTTCTCCCAGGAAATGCCTCAACAGGCTAGCATAATTTGATTGAAATTCAAAATTTAAAGTACTTTCTCTACATTCCTTTGCAGCCACCAAAGGTAAAAGCGTATAAACAAATATTATCAGCCGCGGTTTTTATCTTTAATGTTCCATGATGATAAGTATCGGCATCAATCAGACGATACATCCGATTTTCTCGAATAGTTACTAAGGCTTTCCCGTCTTTTTCAATTTTGACGTCGCTACCGGCCATATCTTCCGGTAAAGGTCGGCCATCAAGTTCGATTTCAACTTTTCCCGTTTTTCTGGATGAAAGACCCATTACCAAATTCACTGAAAAAGCACTGTACTTTATGGCCAAGTATTCAGAAGCCATCGGTAATTTTTTGGTGTGAGCCAAACACTCTGTCGCAATTTTCCAGTGTCCATGCAAATAAACAACATCTTCATCATGTTCGCCTTGATCTGTGTAAACTGATTCCGTATTTGGAATGAAGTCATGAGCATTACCAAAAATGCCACGCATAAAACCAAGATACGTCTCGGGCGTTGTCCTGTAGCAGATTCCGCCACCAACAGAAATGTCCGGTTCAATTGGCGGCAAATTTTTTGCTCCAATTTCAGTTAATCCCTTCTGTATGGCGGCCTCGGTTTCAGCATAACCTCCTTCGCCAATGTGATCGTAAACAATGCTGCCGTGACTATCAATCAAAAACTTTCTTGGCCACCAGCGATTAGTGTAAGCATTCCAAATTTTATAATCGTTATCGAGAACAACAAGGTACGGAATCTTGGCATCTTTGACCGCTTTGGCAACATTTACCAAGTCTTTCTCAAAAGCAAATTCAGGTGTGTGAACTCCCACGATTACCAAACCTTTGTTGGCATATTTTTCGTGCCAGTCAACCAGGTGCGGTAAAGTACGCTGACAATTAATGCAAGAAAATGTCCAAAAATCAATCAAGACAACTTTTCCTTGTAGTTGTTTCATTGTCCTCGCGTTCCCATTAAGCCAAGTTAAACCTTTGGGGAACTCCGGAGCTCTAACTTTTCCAAGGCGATGAAGAAACATAATTTAAAAAACATGAACGCCAAATGCCAAAGAAACCAAACGTCCAACAATAAACCCAAGTGCGGCAGCCGTTAAAGAAACAGACACCATCTCCAAAGAGCTTCGCCACCAATTGACATTGGCAATACGGGCTTTGGCTGAACCAAGAACGAAGAGAGCGCAGCCTGTCAGAATAATTGACGGAATGATCGCTTCTTGGACTGGTAAGAAAAAATAGAAAACCAACGGAAAAATTCCAGCAAAGAGATAAAATGCGCCCATGATTATTCCAGCTCGAAGTGGCGATCCGGAAACGCCAGGTGCAAACTTATTTTCTTGACGCATGATCTCTCTCATCCAAAGTTTGCGCTCACGACTCAAAGCGGCGAAGAAAATTTTAATTTCGGTCTTACTAAATTTTTTACGCTTCAGCATCTCCTCCACGGACTCATCATCACTCACTCTTTCTTGTAAAATTCGTGATGACTCCTGACGCATTCTAGATTCAAAAACTTCTTTGGCAGACTTACTGGAGAGGTAACTCCCGGCCGCCATGGAAACTGATTCCACGAAAATAAGAACAATGCCCGAAAGAATCACTACAAAACTATCGCCAATACCGGCGGCAATGCCAGTGACTGCACCAAGAGTTGAAACCAGACTATCCTCTGTACCAAAAACAATCTCCCGAATGGAGCTTTGCAAACTACTCTTTAGCCTTCCTCCTGACATATGGAGCATTATAGCATATAATATAGAAGTATGATCATATCTCAGCACTATTTGGGTTACCCGAAAAAAACGCTAATTGTTGTCACTAACAATGAATTAGCAAAAATTTATTCAGCTTTTGAACGAGAAGTGGAGGAGTTGGAGGTTTTAGAAATTGAGAATAAAAAGCCAGAGGCAAGAGCCAGCGGTGTGCCGAATTCTGCGCCGCCCGATTTAGACGAACAAAAGAAGCATGTTCGCGAGGAGCTTTATCATGAACTCAGTGAGACTCTTTTGAGCCATTTAAAAAAGGGTTATGAAGAAATCGTTCTTTGTGCGCCCGAGGCTCTAAAGAATGAAATCGTCGAGGCAATGCATACTGATGTGATGAAGGCCGTTTCTGAAACCGTGCCAAAAAACTTAGCTTCCCTACCACTCGATCAAGTGATTAGAATCTTGCAAGAAAGCCGGGGGTAAAAAATAGAGATTTTTCCTAACCAAAAACTCAGAACAAAAAAAGGTTGCCAGTCATGCCTTTTTTTGTTAATATCTTTCCGAGCTGATAAATATTTATGGCTTTTGGCCAGATGGCGAAGTGGAAACGCTGGGGTCTGCAAAACCTCGATGCGCGGGTTCGATTCCCGCTCTGGCCTCCATGAAAAATGGTCACCGTAAGGTGGCCTTTTTTCATGGAGTGCGGAAGAACCCGCGCATCCTTGCGGTTCGATAACCAAGTGAGTGAGCATCATGACAAAAGCTTTGTTTTGCCATGATCGAACGAACACAGGTTATCTGGCGGCGAAGCCGACAGATTCCCGCTCTGGCCTCCAAACAAAAAACCGGACTAAGAAGTCCGATTTTTCATTTATTTATTCAACGAAACCGTAGTCTGCATCTGGGGCAGCAGTTTCTTTGGCTGACATTATTATTTCGTCAATTGTAGTGAGACTAGTTTCCTCTGTGTCGACAATAAACTTATACTTTGATTCCTGAGTTTCAAAATAATACTCATACGGCTCGACACCAAGGCATTCCATACCCTGTGTTTCATCACACACTGTCACTCTAAAAAATCCATCACCAATGCTCTCGGCCTCTTCTGGAATCAATCGGTGCGAATCCAAATGAGTAACCTTGATTGCCGGCTTAACTGACTCGCTACTCTGAAGCCAGACTTCTGAATCCGTTCGTGTAATCCCCTTCTCAAGATCGACTTCTTCATCTTGATAAGGAGCAACCATTACCCAACCTTTAGGTAAGTCAAAAGCCAAGACCCAGTCGCCTTCTACAGTCGCTGGTGCCTTAGTTAAACATCCTGCGCCCAAAAGAGCGATGGTTGCAGCAAAAAGAAATAGTTTTTTCATAATAAATTATTAATTATTCAAATCCTACCATAGTAAAAAGCAGCAATCAATGCTGCTTTTTACTTAAGACGGATAAACTCCGATTTCTTTGTACTGAATACCGAAACTTCGAGCCGCAGCGACGTCCATACCCATGTACCAGTCGACGCGGTAATAGTAGCGGGCATTCATACGGTCACGAACCACACAGGTTCCAAGACCCTCAACCTCAAGGACAGTTCCTAAAGGCACGAAGTTAGCCGCACAGGTATTGCTACCGGCTTCAAGGTAAGCACAAATGTCCGTACCCTGAGCACCGATACACGGTGTTGCGTCCGTTTGACCAGGAACAGAGTTATAAGCTGTAACTGGAATCGAAGTCATTTTCTTGACTGGTGAACGCTCACCGGCACTTGGCAATACGCCGTAATTGATTGTTTTGTTTTGAATGGCCTCGACCTGCATCTGAATTGAGTCCTCTAAATATGACAAGCTGTTGGTTTCATCGGCGAAGGCTTCCGAAGGAAGGACGCCATAGGCCAAAACAGCAAGCATGAGTCCAATCAGGGCAAATTCGAGAGGCGACTTTTTCAAAAATCGCTTCCATTTCTTGATTGTTTTGTTCATAGGTATCCCCTCCAAATTAGGGAATAAAAAACTCCCGCCAAAACGGGAATATTAAAATAGTAGCATATTTTGGCCTTTTTGTCAACGAATTTTAGCCTTTTTTGGCTAATTTAAGCCCTTAATTTTGGCCATTTTTCCTTGCCTTTTTTGATTTTTTTCAGTATTATCAGTTCGTATTCAATCACACTATGACTCCAATGAAACCACAACACTCTTGGGCCTCGAATAAGCATTACCGCCGTGGCTCTCTCTCAGTTAAGAAAATCTTGGACTTTTTCAAAAAACTTATCAGTAAATGGGATCGGCAATCACTTGTAAAAAATATTATTCTGGCCTGCATCGCCCTTTTCTTGTTTGGGACCATTTTGTTTTTGGGAATGTTTGCTTGGCTCTCCCGAGACTTACCAGATCCTGGAGTTTTAACGTTGCGCGAAGTTGAACAATCGACAAAGATCTACGATCGTACCGGCGAACATCTACTTTACGAGATTGCTGGTGATGAAAAAAGAACTTTGGTGACACTTGATCAAATTCCTGACTATGTTAAGTGGTCAACGATTGTGGCTGAAGACAGAAAGTTCTACGAGCATGGTGGCATCGACTACAAAGGAATTATGCGTGCTGTTCTTGTTAACGTCACAACACTCGATCCGACCGGGCAAGGAGCTTCGACTATTACTCAGCAGCTGGTGAAGAATGCGATTTTGACAACTGAACAAACTTACACCCGAAAAATTAAGGAAATTATCCTGTCTCTTGCTTTGGAGCGACGCTACACCAAAGATGAGATTTTGCAGCTTTATCTCAATGAAATTCCTTATGGTTCTACCAATTATGGTATTGAATCAGCCTCTCAGGCATATTTCAATAAACCAATTGAAGAAGTTTCGATTGCCGAAGGAGCTACACTGGCAGCTCTACCTCAAGCACCTTCGATGTTTTTAAATAATCCGGATCGACTTAAAACACGACGCGATTGGATTATCAATAGTTTATACGAGTTTAACCATATAACCGCCGAGGAGCGCGACGCCGCACTTGCCGAAGAAACGCCGGTTGAACTAAAGTTGACCGGAATTGAAGCACCGCATTTTGTTCTTTGGGTCAAAGAGCAGTTGGAAGAAGAATACGGGCAGATCACTGTAGAACAAGGTGGTTTAAAAGTTTTGACCACCATAGATTATGATAAACAAAAAATGGCTGAAGAAGCTGTGACAGCTAATGTTGAAGCCCGAGCTGAGAGTTATGGCTTCAATAACTCGGGTCTCATTGCTATGGACCCAAAGAATGGACAAATTCTAGCCATGGTCGGTTCGGCTGACTACTTTAACGATGACATTGATGGTCAAGTCAACGTAACTTTGCGGCCATTGCAACCAGGTTCCAGCTTTAAGCCAATCGTTTACTCGGCGGCTTTTGAACGTGGCTACACGCCAAACACAATTCTTTGGGACGTTGAAACTACTTTTGTCACAGCCACTGGTCCTTACCACCCACGAAACTATAATTTGAAAGAAAACGGTCCGGTGACAATTCGAAAAGCACTCCAAGGATCTTTAAACATTGCCGCCGTGAAGATGCTTTATTTGGTTGGCGTTGATTACGCGATTGATTACGCTGAACGCTTGGGATATTCCACCTTTGAAGACAGATCAAACTTCGGTCTAGCGATTGTGCTTGGTGGCGCTGAAGTTAAACTGATCGACCATGTTGGCGCTTATGCTGTTTTTGCCAATGACGGTGTTTACCACGAACCAGTGAGTATCCTTAAAGTTGAAGACAGTTCAGGCAATGTTTTAAAAGAATGGGAAGAAAGTGAAGGCGAACAGGTAATTGATAACAACATTGCTCGCATGATCACTAATGTTTTATCCGATGATGCATCTCGTGCCTATGCTTTTGGAAGTGGCTCCCTCTTAACTCTTCCAGGACGACCAGTGGCTACTAAAACCGGTACAACTAATGATTACAATGATGCTTGGACAATCGGCTACACGCCATCTTTGGTTGCCGGAGTTTGGACAGGAAATACTAATGGGTCAGCCATGAACCGAGGTTCTGGTGGTTCAACTGTCGCTGCTCCAATTTGGAATGCTTTTATGCGCAATGCTTTAGCTGGTACAACGGTAGAGAGTTTTACAGCACCTTCGATTGCTCAATTAGGAATTCCAGTGATGGATGGGCAACTCCCTAGCCAGGAAGTAGTAATTGACAAAGCTTCCGGTAAACTTGCGACCGAGTACACTCCTGAAAGATTCCGTGAAGAAAAGATTTGTGGTGAATACCATTCAATTTTGCACTACATCAATAAAAACAAACCAACTCAAGCACTCGAAGGTGAAAGTAGTGATCCTTATTATCAAAGTTGGGAAACAGCCATCCAAGATTATCTGCTTCGAGCCAACGCTGAGTTGGAGGAAGGTGAACTGCCACGAGAAACTTGTGAAATCCCAACTGAGTACGACGACCTACATGTACCAGCCAACTTCCCAACTGTCTCAATTGATTCGCCAGGACGCAACAGTGATGTTGGTCGCGAATTTATGGTCGAAGTGAGTGCTTCAGCACCGCGTGGTATTTCAAAACTTGAATATCAAATCGATGGCAACTTCGTTGTTCAATCTTACAACCGGTCCGGCACTATGATTACCTTGCCTAGCTGGGTTTCGGAAGGTTCGCACACACTTACAGTTATTGCTTACGACGATATCGACAATCAAGGCGATGATTCAGTCCAAATCAAAGTGACTCAGGCAAGCAATGGCGTTGGACTTTCTATAACCAATCCTTTCAACAATCAATTAATCGAAAAAGATGGTAATCCTTACCTGGTTGCCATTGAATACTCCGGTGCTCAAGCGCTTCAGACGCTCGAAATTCGAGCTCAAAACCTCTGGACCGGTGAAACATCAATAATCGGTCAGACTAGTAACCCAAGCTCCTTCAATAGCTTCCAGTGGACACTAGGAGATGAGGCTCAGTACTTCTTGAGTGCCACGGCAAGAACTACTGGTGGAGAAACGATCAATTCCGCGCCAGTGATCGTTCAAGTTAAAGACCCGGTTACCCAACCACCTGATCTTTCTTTGACCGGTGAAGATCAAAACTCAGAAGAATAAAATTAAAAACACCCGTAGCATTTTGCCGCGGGTGTTTTTATTTAAATTTTATTGTCGAATTGGCATGATGATGTACTGATAACTTTCGCCTGGCAAATTTTCTGGACTGAGGATACATGGATTAGCCCCATCGATCACTTTTAAAGTTGCTTTGCCCGAGCTTAGAGCATTTAAACCATCGAGAAGATAACGAGAGTTCAAGGTTATTGAATTTTCAAGACCTGAAATCTCAGCCGCCACTGTTACCAGGTTCTCGCCACGCGTGGAGTCGCTGGTGAAAAACTCAAGTGATCCGTCTTTTGGTTTAAGGGCAATGGTGATGTCGAATAAACCAGACTTGGAGAAAAGACTGGCTGTTTTAACTGCCTGAGAGAAGGCATTGCGGTCAAAAACAGCAGCAGTCTTGGCTTGAGTTGGAATAATTTGCCGGTAATCAGGGTAAGAACCTTCAATGGTTCTCGAGGTTAATTCAACAGGTCCGTAAGTAAAAACGATTTGATTATCGGAAAGTTCAATATCAACGTTTGGTGAGGCTTCAACATCATCCTTAAAAATAGAAAGTATCCTCGAAAGCTCGCCCAATGTTCGCTGTGGCACAATTACTTCCCTGGATTCACCATTTCCACTACTAATATTCCCGACCATTTCCGCCAATCGATAACTATCTGTTGCAGCAACAACCAATTTATTCTTGCCGGCGCTTGGATGGTGAAAGGCTAAATAAACTCCGGAAAGCTCTGGACGCGACTCATTGGTAGCTGTTGCAAAAAGAGTTGAGGAAAGTGCGTTTTTAAATTCGTTAACAGAAACTGAATACTTTTCACTACCGCTGACTGGTGGGACTAGCGGGAACTCTGAAGCGGTAATTCCATTAATTTTTGTTTTCGTTCTTTTACATTTAACACTCAGGGCATTGTCCACTAAATCAATATCGACTTGTTCATTTGGTAACAGACTAACGTAGTCAAAAATAAGTTTCGATGGAACAGTGTATTCCCCTTTTTGTTCAACCTTACCTCGAACATGACAAGTTATCGCAATCTCGAGATTCGTTGAGATTAATTTTAATCCCCCTTCGTCAGCTCGTAAGAGAACGTTATTCAAAATTGGTAAGTTAACGTTCTTCGTGCTTATATGGCTAGTGATGGCAAGACCTCGGAAGAGGTTCTCGCGGGTGCAGGTTAGTTTCACAGACGAAGAATTAATTATTTATATATAGAACAGTAGTAATAATAAGGCAGTGGACAAAGTGGACAAGTACTTTTTACCAAGCCCTGTCAGATCAATAAAGTTGAAGGCTCTGTGAGTTAGTGGCGATGTTTCCTAGGACTTATTGGTGGATGATTTATAGTCACCGAATCAGTTCAAAGTTATTCACTCTTTATCTTCCCTTGTCTCCACCCAGTCTTCCCCAGACTTACTACCAGCTTATCCAGAGAATAATTTCTGTTTGATGATTTCAAGATCTCGCTGGAGCTGCTCATCCTTTTTAACTAGACCAGAAATTTTAGTGTAGGCATGCATGGCTGTGGTGTGGTCGCGACCACCGAGCTCTGAACCAATAGCTGGATAGGAACTTTTCATTTCTTCGCGAAGGAGGAACATAATGATTTGTCGTGGAAAAGCAAGCCGTTTTTCGCGGCTTTTTCCCAGCACGTCGTCAATTGAGATGTCGAAATATTCGGAAACCGTCTGAATAATCTGCTTAGCTGAAACTGTACGTCTAATGTTGTTTAGTTCAAAACTTTCGATTAGTGGTTTTACACTCTCAAGCGTTGGTTCTACGTTTTTGAACTGGTGATAAGCGACAATTTTATTTAGAGCGCCTTCTAATTCACGAACGTTGGACTGAATATTGCTGGCAATATGATTCAAAATTTCACGACCAAGCTCAATGTTTTTCTTTTGGCATTTAATTTCCAAAATAGCAATGCGAGTTTCTAAGTCAGGCGCTCCGACATCGACCAACATGCCCCATTCGAGTCGGGAGAGAAGTCTTTTTTCAAGAGCGGCAATAGCTTTAGGCGGACGGTCAGACGAAATAACAATTTGTCGGTTGTCTTGGTGGAGGGCATTGAAAGTATGGAAAAATTCTTCCTGGGTACCTTCTTTTCCGGTGATGAATTGAATGTCATCGATGAGTAATAAGTCCACATTTCGATAACGGTCTTTGAACTCCTTAGCTTTTCCGGTGCGAACAGCATGAATAAAGTCATTGGTGAAATGTTCGCAAGTGACATAGAGCACTTTGGCATTAGGATTCTGTACCAAGATTTCATTACCAACAGCATGCAATAGGTGAGTTTTGCCAAGTCCGACGCCACCATAAACAAAAAGTGGATTATAGGTTCCACCTGGCTGAGCAGCTACCGCTTGTGCGGCAGCGTGGGCTAATTCGTTTTGCTTTCCAACGATAAATGAATTAAAAGTATAGGCTTCATTGATAACAGAGTGGTTTCTAGGGCGATCATCATAAGTAGTGAAGCCAAAATCTTCTTTTTTATCGGAAAATGAATCAGGACAAGGGCTTTCAACAACTTTAACCTCTTCTTTTTTCAAAACAACAGGTCCGGGTTCAATGCTTCGTGTTTCAACACGGTAATTTAAATTACGAACAGTCTCACGAGTAATATTACAAAGTGATTCCAAAATATCTCGATGATATTTTTTCTCAAGCCAGGCCTTGGTGAAGTTATTTGGTACCCCTATAGTGACACCGTCGGGGCCAATATCAATAATAAAAGTATTACGGAACCAGGTCGTAAAATGAGCTTTACTTAATTTTAGCTCAAGTTGACCTAAGGCGGCTTGCCAAAGTTCATGTGTATTCATAGGCATGGGCAAATTTTGAGAGACTTACGTCATTCTACATTAGATATCCACAGCGGACAAGTATAGTTTTTGTCAGATGAATGTGGAGAAGTAGTGGATATCTGGTGTCGATTGGGGATAGATCGGCATTTATTGACAAAAAAACAAGTGCATGGTACTTTTTCTCCACTCATAACTATTGCGTGTATGCCTAAGAGGACGTACCAGCCTAAGAAGCGACGGCGGGCAAAGGTTCATGGCTTTAGATCACGCATGAGCTCTAAGAGCGGTCGAGCCGTACTGAAACGCCGCCGTGCTCGAGGTCGTAAGCGACTGACTGTCAGCGCCCGATCTCGTTAGAAAAGCGAAGGGAAACCTTCGTTTTTCTTATTCCAGACTAAGAATCAATGATGTATAATCATTTTATGCTCGCAAAGGAGTACAGATTAAGACGAGATAAAGACTTTCAAAGAGTCTTTAGTAGAGGAAAAAGCGTTTTCGATGGCGCTTGCGGGGTTAGATTTGATAAAAATCAGCTTAAAAACTCACGTTTTGCTGTTGTTGTTGGTACAAAAGTTCATAAAAGTGCTGTAAAACGCAACACTATCCGCCGCCAATACTCTGAAATTATTCGTCTGCACTTGGATAAGATTCAGCCAGGATTTGACGTTATTTTATTGACCTCAAAAGATACTTTGCCATTGGATTATTCAGAAAAGGAAAAAAGACTTATAAAAGTCTTCAAGAAAGCCGGTTTATGGATTTCCGGAAAATAGTTTTATTTTGGCGAAAGTTAGCAACTTCTCCTATTTTACTTTACCAAAAGACTCTTTCCTTTGACCACGGTCCTTTAAAATTCCTCTACCCTTTGGGTTATTGTCGTTATTATCCGACTTGCAGCGAGTATTCTCGCCAGGCAATTTTAAAAAAGGGCGTTTTTTTTGGGATTATTCTTTCAATTTGGCGAATTTTGCGCTGCAATCCTTGGTCAAAAGGAGGGATTGATCATGTGAAATAGTAAATTTTTTAAAAAACAAATAAATTAAAAGAAAGCACCCCACCCGAGAATAGCGAGGTGCTTTTCTTTTTCGGGCGGGGTGAAGGTGAGGATCAGCCGCGGGCTGGCGTGACCAGCTCCTCGGCGTAGGCGATGAGGTTGTGCTTCAGGCGAGTTGAGTCTTCTCGCTCGAGCTCGTTCCAGAAGTCCTCTGCCGTGAGTGCACCGATCAGGTCGATCTCGGCGTTCAAGGCAATGAGGATCTCCTCGAAGAGGCGGTAGGTGCTGTCCTCCTCGATGAAGATGGTGTAGGTGAGATGGCCTCCTTCCTCGAAGCACCAGATGTACTTGGCGGCGAGATTGCCTCGCCCATCCGTTCGGAGGACGACCACCAGGCCGTGATCGAAGGCGAGCGAGAACTCGTCTCCTTCGAAGTTGAGGCTGGCAGCCGGGCGTTCGGCAACCAGGTCTTCGAACTCGAGCACCGGCAGGAATCCGAAGAAGTAGGAAAGAAGTGGAAAGAGGTAATGCATTCGTTCCTCGGGTGAGGGTGGGCGTTGAAGGGCAAAAAAAGAGTAATTGAAAATCAGGGTTTTGTCAACCCTGGTTCATCATTTGATCAGGAATACGGACATGTTTGATACGTGCAGTCTGGCCACGGACAATTTCAATCCGGGTCTTTGGGATCTTGAAAGTTTTAGCTAGAAATTGGATCAATTCGAGATTAGCCTTACCGTCAATTGGCGGCGCTTTAATCGCGACCACCACTGTCCCTCGATCTTTCCAGGCAATGATTTTATTCTCCCGCGCGTTTGGTTTGACTTCAACCGTGAGAATCATATCCGAAAAGATTTTAACAGAGTCATATCTTTTTTTCGAGGATCAACCTTTGCTTTATTGTCATGCGGAGTTTCAAGGATCCAATCAAGATTTTTGAGCTTTGGATGTTCTACAAGTAACTTAAATGCTTTTTTACCGATCTTCCCTTCTCCAAGATGTGCGTGGCGGTCGCGATGGGAACCAAGAGTAAAGGCCGAATCATTGCAATGACTGGCAATAAGTTTTTTTAGTCCAATTGTTTTTTGAAACTTTTTCAGTGTTTCATCAATGGCCTCTTTTGTTCTCAGATCATAACCGCTGGCAAAAGCATGTTGAGTATCAAAACAAACACCAATTTCTTTTCCGCGCTCGGCTTTACCCAAAAATTCGGCAATTTCTTCGAAACTGTCGCCCATGATTTCACCGGCTCCGGCCGAGATTTCGATTAATAGCTGACAACTGCCTTGGTATCCGTCCATGATTCTGTTGAGCCCCTCAACAACCATTTTAATTCCCTTTTTGCGACTAACGTCGCGAGCTGAACCTGGATGAAACATCATGGCTCGGGCGCCAAGTAATGTGCCGCGTTCCAATTCTTCTCGCAAAACCGAGGACGATCCGTAAACTATCCGATTATTTGTTGATGCGAGATTGATAAAATATGGTGCATGAATATAAACAGCCTCGATTTTATTTTTTTTCATGGCTGCTTTAAACAGTTTTTGTTCTTCAGCTGTAATTTTTTTTGGTCTACCACCTTGTGGCGGTCGCGAAAAAATTTGGATTACCTCACAACCCAATTTTTTTCCATTTTCGCCAGCGTGCCACAGGCCGCCAGCGGCTGAAACGTGTGCTCCAAAGCGCATAATGAGTTTAGCGTATCATGTTTTTTAAATTTAAAAAACTGCACCTTTTCAAGCGCAGTTTTTAATAGACACAAATTTATTTTACAATCTTGTCTTTCAAAAGATCGATTGTTTTTCTGTTTTTCATCTGGTGTTCAACATAGTCACGGTACTCTGGAGCAAAGACTTGCTTTTTGATTTTTTCATCTTCGTATTGAGCAGCAATTTTATCTAATTCAGCGTCGACTTCATCGGCTGACACTGAAACGTTTTCTCGTTTAGCCACTTCTTTGAGAAGAATTCCGACTTCAACTCGACGTAGAGCGGCTGGAGTAAAGTCGAGTTTCAATTCAGGTAAAGTTTTACCAAGTTGTTTTAGATATTCCTCAAAATCCATGCCTTTTTCGACGATGTTGTGCTTGAGCTCTTGGAGCATCCGTTCGATTTCTTCGTTAACCAAGAGGTCAGGAATTTTTTCAAACTTGGTTTTCTCAGCAATTTTATCGAGCACTGCTTTGTCTTGACGCATTGCCTCTTCCATCTCATTTTCTCGAGTCAAATTTTTAACTAATTTTTCTTCCAAATCAGCAGCGTTTTTAAGACCTAGCTTTTTTGCGAACTCATCATCGATTGCGGGAGCCTCGAGTTTAAAAATTTCTTTGACTTCAACAGTAAATTCAATATCTTGACCGGCAATATTTTTTTGATAGTGATCTGCCGGGAATTTGAGAGTGAAAGTTTTACTCTCGCCTTCGGCAAGTCCTAAAATTTGATCAATGAAACCTTCGACATAGTAAGTCTCGCCGGTGTAGATGGCATGATTTTGACCCTCGCCACCTTCTAAGACAACCCCGTCTTTTTTCATGCTGAGATTGAGAACAACTTTATCGCCATTTTCCAATTTTTCTCCTGCTGGTTTTCTGGTTTCTTTAGTTTGCATGAGGGTCAAATCTTTTTTCGCTTGATCAATCAGTTCTTGACTTGGTTTAGTTTGTTTTTTTTCAATTGTGAAGGAATTGTAGTCAGCTAGTTCGAGAACCTGAGGGTAAAGAGCAATTTCAACCTTAACAACCATGTCATTTCCCGGAGCCATTTTTTCGACATCGAAATGAGGCTGTCCGACAACGTTTAAATCTTCCTCGATCATCGCAGCCAAGAAAGCAGCTCGAATCAATTCCTCGGCAGCAGCTTCCAATAATTTCATTTCACCAACCCGTTGTTTTATAACATCGTATGAAGCTTTGCCCGGTCGAAATCCTGGGATATTGGTTTCTTCAGCTAAATGCTCAGCAGCATGTTTCATACCGGCTTCAACTTCTGCTGCCGGAATGGTCAAAGTCATTTCGACTTTGTTATCTTTATTTTTTTCAATTTTATGAGACATAATTCAGATTAATAATGCTCGGAGTGTAGTAGAATTAGCCATTTTTGTCAATAATTCACTCAAAACAAAGAGTAGGCAGCTATGCCTACTCTTAAATTTCCAATTACTTTAAACAATCAAGGCGACAATCAAGAGAGCAATAATGTTCATAATCTTGATCATTGGGTTAATTGCCGGGCCAGCTGTGTCCTTGTAAGGATCACCAACCGTGTCTCCAGTCACTGCTGCGTCATGAGCCGGTGATTTTTTACCACCAAAGTTTCCAAGCTCAATGTACTTTTTAGCATTGTCCCAAGCGCCACCACCTGTGGTCATAGAGATTGCCATAAAGATACCTGTGACAATCGAACCCATAAGTAAGCCTCCAAGTGCTTGTGGACCCAGTAGCAAACCAACAAGAACAGGAGTGACTACTGGCAAGAGTGCTGGCAAGAGCATTTCTGACAAAGCTGCTTTGGTGACGATATCAACCGCAGCACCGTAGTCAGGTTTAGCTGTGCCTTCCATAATTCCAGGAATTTCTTTGAACTGACGACGCACTTCTTGAACGACTTTTCCGGCAGCTTTTCCAACAGCCTCCATAGCATAAGAAGAGAAGAGGAATGGAATCAGACCACCGATTAGAAGACCGGCCAAAACTCGTGGATCTTCTAGTGAGAATTCAAAGGCCGAGTGTCCGACGCGCTCTAGTTCCTCGGTAAAGCTGGCAAAGAGAACAGTGGCGGCAAGTCCGGCTGAACCGATAGCATAACCTTTGGTTACTGCTTTGGTTGTGTTGCCAACTGCGTCGAGTTTATCAGTTATCTCTCTTACCTCTTCTGGTAGATCTGCCATTTCAGCAATTCCACCGGCGTTGTCTGTGATTGGTCCGTAAGCATCCATTGTGACAATGATCCCGGTTAAGGAAAGCATAGACATAACAGCCATGGCGATTCCATAAACTCCAGCGAGTTCAAAAGAAATGAGAATTCCAGCCACAATCACCAAGACCGGCCAAGCAGTTGATCGCATGGAAAGTGCTAAACCGGCGATGATGTTTGTACCATGTCCGGTTTGTGAGCTCTCGGCAACTTTGCGAACAGGCTTGTATTCGGTTGAGGTGTAGTATTCTGTGATAACAAAGAGAAGTGCAGTAACAGCAAGACCAACGATCAAAGACCAATAAATTGAGGCAGCATCAATACCCTCAACGTCACCTAAGAGCCAATTGGTCAAAGGGTAAAAGGCAGCAGCCGAAAGTAAACCACTCGCAATCAGTCCTTTGTAAAGAGCTGGCATAATGGCGCCGCTTTTTCCGAGTCGAATAAATTGACTTCCGATTAATGAAGCGATGATAGCTACAGCTCCAATAGCTAATGGGTACTCGATGACAGCCTGAATGTTTCCAAAAGTTAAGGAACCAAGAAGCATGGCTGCAACCATAGTTACAGCATAAGTTTCAAATAAGTCAGCGGCCATACCAGCACAATCACCAACGTTGTCACCAACGTTGTCGGCAATGACAGCCGGGTTCCTTGGATCATCTTCTGGGATTCCAGCTTCAACTTTTCCAACAAGGTCTGCTCCAACGTCAGCAGCCTTGGTGTAAATTCCGCCGCCCAAACGAGCAAAAACAGAAATTAATGAACCACCAAAACCAAGACCAATTAAAGCATTGAGGTCATGAGTCAAAGCGTAAAAACCAGCAACACCCAAGAGACCCAAAGCCACGACAGCGAATCCAGTAACCGAACCACCTTTCACGGCCACATTAAGAGCTGCCTGAAGGCTAGACTTGGCTGCTTCGGCTGTCCGAATGTTGGCTCGTACAGAAACAAGCATGCCAATGTAGCCGGCAAGTCCTGAAAGAGCAGCTCCGGTTAAGAAACCAAAAGCTACGGTCCAAGATAAAAAGTATCCAAGAAGGAAAAAAACAACAGCACCAATGATAGCAATCATTCGGTACTGACGGGCAAGAAAAGCATTTGCTCCTTCTTGAATGGCAAGTGCGATTCCTTTCATTTTACCCTCACCTCCAGGGCGTTTGACAACCCAGCTTATTAAAAAGCCGGTGTAGGCGATTGCAGCAATAGCTACAATCAAAGAAAGTTGTGTGACATCCATAAACATGAATATTTTAGTGAGCTTATCATACGGTTGAAGTTGATTTTTGTCAATAAAATTGGCATTTTTCTTCAATTTATGGTTGACACTAGGTGAAAAAAAATGTATTCTGAACCTACAACACAAAACTCTATTCCAGATAATTTTAAACAATTTTTTGTTTCTTGGTCACTCAAAGTTATTCGGCTTCTAGTTAAAATCAAGCCGTTGATTTTGAGGACTACTCACAGTGTCCTCTCTCCTTTTCGTCGGATCGGACATCTATTTCTTTCGTTAATTGCGGTTCCGGTTTATCGAGCTTTCTTCTTTTTGAAAACTGAACTTGGCAAAGCCTATCGGCCAGCTAAAAATAAATTAATGCTTTTAGTTACCAACCGATTTTCGATCCACGTTGTTATTGCGGTTGTTGTAATTCTGGTTGGGATTTTGAATTTAAATACAACCTCCGTGCGTGCCGAAACTTTTGGTGAGCAAAGCTTGATGTATCGTCTGGTCTCTCACGAGGATTCAGCTTTTATCGAAGAGTACGCAGTCGATATTGAGGAGCTTGAAGTTGTGGCAGTGGCTTATCGAGAACCGGGAGTACTTTCGCCGACATCTTATGGTACGGGTTCAGCAAGTTCTGCCGGCGCAATTGTTTCAATCATTGATGGTGGTGCTGTAACTTCATTTACATTCACTGATTCGGCGGCTTCGATTGCAGCCAGAACTGATGTGGAAAGTTATACTGTAGAATCGGGTGACACAATTTCAACCATTGCTGAAAAATTTGGTATTAGCATCAATACTTTGCTTTGGGCCAATAACTTGAGTGTTCGTTCAGTTTTACGCCCGGGCGATACTTTGACAATTTTACCGGTTGATGGAGTTTCACACACGGTTAAATCTGGCGATACGCTAAGTTCCATTGCCCGAACTTATGGTGCGAGTTCCGATGAAATATTGTCTTACAATAAACTGGCTAGCGCTAATGACTTAGCTGTTGGTGAAAAATTAATTGTGCCTGGTGGTGAAATCCAAGCACCGCAGCCAGTTAGTCGAAGTACTGCTATTAGCAATGTCATTTCCCAGCCATCAGGTTCGGTACCGACTGGTTCTAGTTCAGCTACTCAAGCTGATCCTGGTAGTGGCACTATGGTTTGGCCATCTGATTTACGAGCCATCACCCAATACTTCGGTTGGAGCCATACCGGTCTCGATATTGATTGCCATTTTACCAATAATAACTACGCTGCCGATGACGGTATCGTACAGTATTCAGGTTGGAAGAACGGCTATGGCTATGTGGTTGAAATTAACCACGGCAATGGTATTGTGACTCGTTATGGTCACCATGCTTCACTTTACGTTTCAGCCGGTCAGCAAGTTTCGGCTGGTCAGGCAATCGGGCTTTGTGGTACTACAGGCCGTTCAACCGGAACTCACCTTCACTTTGAAGTTATAGTTAACGGAGTTTATAAGAATCCGCTTGGCTATATTCGCTAAGCTCGGATTTAGATTTTTTTTGGATCAACACTTTGTAGACCGCGATTATTTTCCTCTCGAGTTGACTCGAGTATTTTTTTAAATTCAGCGTCTACAGCACTCAAACGTTGAAGCTTACCTTCATCTAAAAAGAGTGGATCGACAAAACGGAATTTTTTGGGAGTTGGTTTCTCTTCTTTTGGCAGATCAGCTAAAGATTTTTTGGCCAATTGCTTTAGAACTGATTGGATCCAGGAATTGTCGCAAGCTTCCAATTTAGCTAGAACATGATCGTCATCGACTAAAAGATCAGAAATTTTAATAATTTTTTCTTTCAAAGCCTCTCGGAGTACTCGTGCAAAGATTTTGTAGCGAGAGATCGCCTCAAAACCACCCCAATGCTCCATCTGTGCTCTTAAAAATCGCTCGGCAAAAAGTCTAGCTGCTCTCTGATTGCTAAAAGCTATTTTATTATCCGCCACCGTTAGCTCTGAGAAGAGCTGGTGAGCCAGAACTGGTTCAAATTCACGCAGAGCATAGTCGACTCTGTCGGCACAAAGGTCGGGAATTTCTTGCTCAAGCAGAGGAAAACGATGATAGTCAGTAATATTTTTTAGCTGATAGCCATGTTTTTTGAGGATCGCCGGGAGTTCGCTTTTTTTCAGACGCTCTTCGTGGTAGAGGTCTTGCGAATCTTCAGTTGTGGTGTCGCCTTGAAGCCAATCAACAATGTGAGAAAAAGCAGTGTGAGAGACATCATGCAGCAAACCGGCGATCTGCTCTTCTTCTTCGGCACCCAGCCGGCGCAATAAAATCGTAACGCCGACCGAGTGGTCAAAGCGAGAAAAACCATCAATATTATAAAAGCGGTCAGGCAGACCAAACTGCGAGATTTTTTTGAGGCGCTGCATCGAAGGGCTCGTAATCAGTTCAATGAGAATTGGTTCCTCGATCTTTTCATCGCCATAGACTGAGTCGTGGATAAACATAGTATTTGAGTAACAACTTACAGTCTACCGATCATTGGTTAAATTGCCAATAAATAACACTTAGGATCCTACCTCGGCGAGGTATGGCTTTGATTAAAATTTAGGCTTACTTTTTCGAAATTCCCGAGTTTTGTTATAATGGGGCTGTATGAAAGTTATTCTCGGCTCTTCATCAAAATCGCGATGTCAGGCTTTTGAAAAAGTTACGACCGAGTTTACGACAATGTCCCCAGAGATTGATGAAAAAGCTATCCGTGACTCTGACCCACAAGTTTTGACGATCAAAATAGCCCAAGCTAAAGCAACCGAACTCCTGGGGCATATTACGGAGTCGGTGATTTTAGTTACCGCCGATCAAATTGTGCTTATCAATGGTGAGATCCGAGAAAAACCAAAAGATGAAAATGAATGCCGCGCTTTTTTAGCCTCTTACGATGACCAGCCAGTCGAAGTAATTAATGGCGTGGTGGTGACAAATACGTTGACCGGTAAGCAAGCCGTTGGTAACCAGATTGTACATATCAAATTTAAGCAAATTCCAGCCTCAGTTATTGATAGCTTGATCGCTGCAGGTGACGTTTTTTATTGCTCCGGTGGCCTTAAAGCCGAGTTGCCGGTCATGCAAGCTTACATTGAATCGATCGACGGCACAGCCGAAGATTTGCAAGGCGTGCCAGTTGGACTTACTAAAAAGCTGATCAAAACAGTCAGCTAATCCCCTCTTGTCTTTGGTCGATACTGTAAAGCTTCAGCTAAATGATTGATTTTTAGAGCTTCGTCACCGGCTAGATCGGCAATAGTTCTCGCTACCTTCAAGACTCGAGTAAAAGCGCGAGCCGAAAGATGCATTGTCTCCATTGCTTGTTTCATTAGTTGATGACTCTCTTCATCGAGCTGGCAAAAATGCTTAAGAAAACCACCATGAAGTTCAGCATTGGTGCTGATCTTTATTTCCCGGTAACGCTCTCGCTGGAGTTTCCTTGTTGCTTCAACCCGAGTTCTGATTGAAGTTGAAGTTTCATTTTCTTTCGTTGACGTTAATTTTTCGAAATTAATTCTGGGGACTTCAATAGCTAAATCTATGCGATCAAGAACTGGCCCGGAAATTTTTTGGCTATATTTTTGAACTTGATTAGGTGTACAGACGCAAGGTTTTTCTGGATCGCTTGCAAAACCACAAGGACACGGGTTCATAGCAGCGACCAGAATAAAGCGAGCCGGAAATTCCAGGGTTCCGGCAGCTCGAGAAATTGCCACAAAGCCGTCTTCCAAGGGTTGCCTTAAGTTTTCAATCGCGGCTCGACTAAATTCAGGAAATTCATCCAAAAATAGAACGCCTTGATGAGCCAAAGAAACTTCCCCAGGTTTTGGCCAGCTGCCGCCACCGATCAAAGAAACGCTAGAACTCGTGTGATGCGGTGCTCTAAATGGACGTTCAGTGATAAGTTTGTGCTGATGACTAACAGCTGAAAGCACTGAACGAATTTTTGTCACTTCCAATGCCTCTTCAAAAGTCATGGTTGGCAAAATTGAAGGTAAACTTCTGGCGAGCATAGTTTTTCCAGAACCAGGCGGCCCAGAAAGTAGTAAATTATGTTTGCCGGCCGCAGTAATTTCAAGGGCTCGCTTGGCCTGCTCTTGTCCTTGAACTGAAGCCATGTCGTCGATAGTTTGAGACACGGCCTTTTTAGCATTGACTAACTTGAATGGTTGAATTTCGATCTCTTTTTTAAGGTAAGCGATAACTTGATTTAATGATTTTGCAGGGATGACTTGAATTGATTTCACGAGAGAAGCTTCTGGCGCATTTTCTTCTGGAACAATAATGTGTGAGAGACCATGCTCCTTGGCAAGCAACGCAGCCAGAAGAATTCCTTGTACTGGTCGCAAACTGCCGTCTAGAGCTAGCTCACCGATGAATAAGCTATTATTGTGCTCCAAAGTTTTTGGAATCGAGCCAGCCGCGGACAAGATACTCAAAGCGATTGGTAGATCATAAGAAGGCCCCTGCTTTTTAATATCAGCTGGAGCAAGATTGAGGGTAATGCGTGTTCGAGGAAATGAAAGCCCGCTATTTCTGATTGCTGCGCGAACACGATCACGAGATTCTGAAATTGCTGTATCAGGAAGACCAACGATGGTAAATCTCGGCAATCCAGAAGCAATGTCTGTTTCAACTGAAACTCTGCTAGCCTTTAAACCAAGAAAAGCAGCGGAATAAATAAAAGAAGAACCCATATAATTTTCTTTTGGGGAAAAATTATGATGCGTCCTTATTTTCTAGTATAGCGGATTAATAGAATTGCGCCAGCGATGATGAGGATATCTGATAAATTAATCGCTGATCTTGAAAATAAAATAATGTAATCAGTGGTAAAACCATTGAAGATTCGGTCAAACATGTTGCCAAGAGCTCCAATAACTATGATGACTGCAGCAATTGCGGCCTCATGGTTAGCTGATTGTTGGATAAGAGCAAAACGGAGTAAGAAAAAACTAATAACAAGTGTAAAAGTTATCACAATCCAAAGCGGAACAGGTAAATCAAAAGCAATTCCTGGGTTTTTATGCAGTAAAAAGTCGATCGGCCAACTAGCTTTTATGCCATCAGATGGAAAATTCGAAATGGCGAGCCATTTAAATAAAGAATCAGCCACTGCAATTAGCAGAGCTGATCCAATAATAATGTTTTCTGTCACCCGTTTCATGCTAAAGCTCCTGAGTCAGGGTTTTTTTGCAGGCAATACAAGAAGTGGACGTTGGTCGAGCACGTAATCTAGCCTCAGAGATCTCAGAGCCACAGTATTTACACTCAGTATAAATATTTTTATTAATACGTTTAATCGCTGATTCAACGTCTCTTAAAGCTTTTTCGAGTTCTCGCTCCAGAGACAAATTATTTGAATAATCAGCTATTTCAGAGGCATTCTCGTCCTCATCATCGCCATATTCTGGGAATCTGGTATCAAAATCTGTTCCAGTTGCCTTAGGGTTTCGGTGCGCAAATTGAGAAAGCTCGTTTTCTAGCTTTGCCTTCTCTTCCTCGAGTTTATCGCGCATTTCATCAATAAATGCTTTATTCATATAAATGATTTAGGCCTTATCTAAAAAGTATATCTAGTTTTGCAAAAAATACAAGAAAATTTAAGAAAAAGAAAGAGGGCGCGTTTTGCAAGCCGACGAAGATAAATATATTCGGTGCGTTTGCGCCCCACGACATTGGCTGGACACCGGTCGCGGGCGCTGGGTTCTGAAGATTTTCGTAAAATCTCCAAAACTCAGCACCCCTTCGGCGTCAACAACAAATGGTTGACAGCGCACTCTACCCCATCTTGGTTTTGCTCCACTAGGTAATCAGCGCAGAGCTAACCTAGTTCTCTTGTTTCCCCCAAGAGCATGAACGATGCAGTAAAGTGTTAGGATATCTCCCGAAGCAGTGGGTCTCCGGGAAACCTCCCCCGTGTCAGACTAGCACGGTTGTGCTAGAAACGGGTGATTGTTGAAAGAGCAATGTTGTACTTATATGATAAGGCCCTGAACACTTATTGTCAACACGTCAAATAGCCTTATTTTTCAATATAATCTGCGTATTGTGAATAACTTACCAACATTTGTATTCAAAGAATCTGTGGATAACTTTAGGATAAGTACCAGGTTATCCACAGGTTTTACCTCCAGCAAAAATACATTTTATTTCTCTTGATAGCTATTTCTTCAATTGCATTGATGATCGAAACTCTTTTAATACCCCCAGCATTTCGAGTGAGAGATTGATTAAGTTTATTTGGCAAAATAAATTGCTTAGAATTCGTACATGAACTCACTGATGCTAAATTGTTTAAACTTAGCGAAGGTTCATTGTTTGTGATAACAACAGTTTCTTGAGATTTACTAATCCTAAGATAAGACCCACTATGATTTTTAAATATCAAAGTACTGATTCCTGAGTTGTTTTCAATTTGAATATCGAGATCGTCTGGATTAGAGATGATCTCATCAACCACAACCTCATCTTTTATTGTCCACGCTGTGGTGGACAAACTATTTCGAGACATTATTTCTTTACCTAGCTTGGTTAAATCATCCAATTGAGCTCCAATTCCTTCTATCAGCAGCGTGTAATTCGTCATTCCATCGGTTTCTGTAATGGTAATGTAGTAATCATTACCTTGAAGAGAGAGTAAATCTCCTGGAATCAGGGTGTTAACAAATATGTTTGAGGGAATTTGCTCTTTTGTAAGGTGAATTTGTGCTAAAACAGTAGTGTTTTCACCAAATTCTTCCGGTATTTTGTTGTAAGTAAATCCATTTCCCTGTAAAACCAGGTATTTTTTATGAAGAGCAATACCATTTGTCTCAGTATTATTGATTAATACGCCAGAAATAAAGGGAAGAATCAATTGTTTCTGAATTTTGACATGGTAATCTTCGATATTTTGATTGGAATATTTGGAAATACCCCTAACCTGACCATTATTGTCTACAAGTTTAAAATAATGCATTGCCTCAGCTTGAGAAAGTATTGCGTCTGGTATTGGTTTTTGAGTTGAGAAGGCAATCAACTCTGAATCGGAGAAATGTAGGCTTATTTCATTGCCTGACCAATCAAGAATACTACTAACTGACCAAGAAGTTCCGCTAATAATAGGTAAATTTCCAGCTTTTTGACTAAAGATTGATCTTGATTTTGGAGTTATTTGAAAGTGAATTGAATAATCAGTTTCTGCTGGCTTTATTGTGCTAGTTGTATCCTTAGCAAGCCAAATCCGTTCACCAAGGAAAAATGCCAAGGTTAGCAAAATAAAACTTATCAGAAGCCAAACAACCCGCCTATTTGGTCGGCGGGTTGCTTTAGCTTCAATTTGGATCTTGAGAGAAGTTGTCATTTTATTTTTGTGGTCTGTGACCTGGCTTCTTACCAAATAGAGGACGACCTGGTCGTTTTGGCGGTTGGCTTTGAGCTTTTGCCTTCATTTCATCGGTATATACATTACCCTCAGCTTGCTTCATTGAAAGGTTAATTCGGCCCTGATCGTCAATTTCAATCACTTTTACCTTTACTTTATCGCCAACTTTAACGATATCACTCACTTTTTCTACTCGCCATGGGGCAAGCTCGGAGATATGGACCATACCGTCCTTTCCAGGAAGTACTTGAATAAAGGCGCCAAAATCCATAAGTCTTACTACTTCACCCTCAAACAATTCACCTACTTCAACTTCTCTTGTTAAATCGTGAACCCAATTTCGAGCTTTTTCACCAGATTCTTGGTCTGTGGCTGTGATCATAACCAGTCCATCTTGTTCAATATCAATTGCTTCAACACCGGTTTTTTCAATGATCTCGTTAATCATTTTACCACCTGGGCCAATAACTTCGCGAATTTTATCTGGATTTATTCGAATTTCGAAGATTCTTGGTGCAAATGGTGATAATTCTGTTCTTGGCTCCGGAATAACCGCTAGCATCTGCTTCAAGATGTGCAATCGAGCAGTTTTTGCTTGGCTTAAAGCAGTTTTAATGATTTCCATGTTAATACCAGAGGTCTTTGTGTCCATTTGAATGGCAGTAATGCCGTTCTTTGTACCGGTAATCTTGAAATCCATACCGCCAGGGCCATCTTCGAGGTCTTGAAGGTCAGTTACCACTTTCCATTGGTCACCTCGTGAGGCTAGACCCATGGCAATTCCGGCAACCGGCGACTTGATTGGTACACCAGCATCCATGAGAGCTAATGTCGAACCACAAGTTGATGCCATTGAACTTGAACCATTTGAATTTAATGTTTCTGAAACGACTCTAATGGTGTATGGGAAGGTGTCAACGTCAGGAATCATGTTGCGTATAGCTTTTTCTGCCAAAGCACCGTGCCCAATTTCTCGACGACCAGTACCACGAAGAGGTTTTGCTTCTCCAACAGCGAATGGAGGGAAATTATAGTGATGCATGTAGCGCTTGTCACCGACTAATTCCATTCCATCGAGTGTTTGTTTATCTCCAGGAGCACCTAAAGTACAAACAGAAAGGATTTGAGTTTCGCCGCGGGCGAAAAGTCCACTGCCGTGAACACGAGGCAATAAACCAACTTCAACTTGAAGCTCGCGAACTTCATCAAGAGCTCGACCATCAATACGTTTACCTTCTTCTAAAATTAAACGAGAGGCTTCATTTTGTACAAATTCATAAATCAAATCTGTAGCAATATGAATCTCGTCATCGGTGAGTTCTTTCTCTTTCAAGTGTTTCACTAATCGAGATTTTAATTCACTTTTAGCTGCGCTTCGTTCAATTTTGGTAGCTTTGGGTTCATCGAAGAAGAGTTCTTGCATTTGCGATTTCATAAAAGCAATCGCCAACTCTTCGACTTCGGCTTTACGTTCCAAAGCTAATTTTTCTTCATCAGTTTTTGGGTTGAATAAATCAACTTTTTCTTTTCCAACTTTGGTTTTGACCTCTTCCAAGAGTTTGATCACCGGCTCCATCTCGGCAAGTCCACGCTCAAAAGCCTCGAGCATAACTGCTTCGTCAGCTTCGTTGGCACAAGCTTCGATCATAACAACCTTTTCTTTTGTACCGGAAACATCAAGATCAAAATCAGTTGTCTTTCTTTGTTCGTAGGTTGGGTTGACTAACCACTCGTTACCGAGTTTGGAAATTCGAGCGGCACCAATTGGGCCGTTCCATGGAATATCGCTCATGTGCAAAGCACAGGAGGCAGCGATCAGACCCAAGATATCCGGGTCGTTAGCCTCGTCGAAAGCCAAGGCCGTTACAATAACCTGAACTTCGTTTTTCATCCGTTCGTCAAACATTGGACGAATGGCGCGGTCGATAAAACGCGCTGTCAGAACGGCCTCATCGGTTGGTCGGCCTTCACGCTTGATAAAACGTGAGCCTTTTATTCGGCCAGCGGCGTACATTTTTTCCTCAAATTCAACCATTAACGGGAAAAATCCCATACCTGGTCTTGTTTCTGGACTCATCACAGCAGTTGCCAGAAGTACTGTGTCGCCATAGCGAAGAGTACAGCTACCATTAGCTGTTTGAGCCAAAGTACCTGTCTCAATCGAGAGCTCTCGGCCTCCGACTGTGGCAGAAAATTTATACTTTTGCATATTTGTTTTTTCGGTTTGAAGCTGAAGACCATGAGCGAAACTCAGGATCTCAATGTTTCAAACCGAAAGATTAATTTATCGGTCTTAAGTGACCAGTCGAGGCTTGAAAATTTTCAAACCTCTCAGGTCAATTAAAAACTCAAACGGCGGCTGCGACTTTCTTCTTGAGCAACAATTTCTTTCGGCTCAACTTTTTTGACTGATTTTTTTGTTTGATCACTTTTTGTTCGAGTATAATCGGAAATCAGGAATTTCTTTTTGTCAGCTGAAAGATTCGTGTATTGATCAGTTGCTTCAACTAAAGATCCAGAGGTCGATTCTCTAAAGGAAGCAACGTGAAAAATTCTACCGCGGCTGCGAACATAATCAGCCAGTGGTACAAAATCACCATCACCTGAAACTAGGACAACTACGTCAAGCATGTCGAGCATGCGAATAATATCAACGGCAACGCCAACATCCCAGTCTCCCTTTTTTCCGCCACCGGCGTATTCTAAGAGTTCTTTTGATTTAACCTCTATTCCGGCACCGCGTAGAGCATCGAAAAAAGCGGTTTCTTCACCACCTTTGGTAGAAATTGTATAGGCGATTGCTCGAACCAATTGAGCATCACCGACAGTTTCTTTGACAATGTTGGCAAAATTGACCTTGTGATCAAAAAGGTTGCGGGCGCTGTAGTACATGTTCTGAACATCGATAAAAACTCCAACGCGTCGCGTTTTAGTACTTAACATATTTTTTTAAAAAGCGAAGCCCGCCGTGGGCGGGCTCTAAATTATTTAGCCACGCGGAGTTTCAAATCGTCCACGAGCTTTATATATTCTTTATTATCTTCCCGTTCTAGATACTTAAGGAGTCGGCGTCGCTCAACGACTTTTTTAACAAGTCCGCGGCGAGAGCTGAAGTCCTTTTTGTGCATGCGCAAGTGTTTGGTGAGATCTTTAATCTCTGCAGTTAGAATCGCGATCTGGACCTGAGGCGAACCCGTATCCTTTTCGTGAGTCTTAAACTTATCAATGATGCGCTGCTTTTGTTGTTTAGTGAGCATATTTTGATAATTCATCTGACCGTCTTAGTAAACCGTGCTCAGCGGTAAACCATGACGGACAGCAGTTAATTATGTTGATAGATTAGCTAAAATCAGAAAATTTGTCAAGGAGATGTACTAGAAGGGTACATCGGTAACACTTTGTGATATTTAAAATGGAAGTTTGC
>CAZYCR010000003.1:0-36930 GCA_964645815.1 uncultured Gammaproteobacteria bacterium | reverse complement strand
AGAGTGATCTGGTTGCCGCTCTGTTCACTACCTACAATTGTACTCATGGAACTCGAAAGATCTGTGACAAAAACTACGTAAGCGTTGGAAAAATCAATATTTTCAAAAATTACATCGCCACGTAAAGCAGTGGCTGCATTGCATTGTGGCAGATAAAGAGTTGCTGTATCAATATTAAAATTCTGGCTTTCCAATAATGCTGACTCCAGCTCAACCGCAGTTGTTCGTGGCGCACCTGTTTGATTAGTCCTCATTTCAATACTGGCAAACTTATAAGTCGTTGGACACGAAGTTCGACAGTCATTAGCACAAACCGGGAATGAACAACTAAAGCCTGGGCAATCCCCGTCAGCAGAACAAATCTCGCCATTATTGTCACCGCCATTACAGATTCCAAAACCAAGTGGCACTGAACTGCCATCGCAATATTCCCCACCGTTGATAATATTATCACCACAGAAAGTTCCAGAAGTTGTCAGTAGTTTACAGCTGGATGAACAATAACTGCAGCTTGAGTTGTAGGCAGCAGAACAGAGTTGTCCGTTCTCATCACCAGAATCACAGTCTTCAATACCAAGATAGAGATAACCATCGCCACAAACATTTAAGCGACACTCATTGGTACAACTGTCATTGGTGTCATTGTTGCCGTCATCACAATCTTCTCCAGGTTCTAATTGACCATTACCGCAAGAAGTCGCTGCTTTACAATCAATTGAACGCCAGGTGTTTGACTGCCATTTGCATTGTTCACCAGCAGCTCCGTCGTCCAAACAAGTCATGGTACGCGTGGTTTCTACCGGATTTTGTGAGCAAACACCAGTCGCGCCACAATCAATGTCAGTTTGACATGGGTAGCCAATGCGAAGAGGATCACCGGCAATACAAACAGTTGTCGTTGGACATTCATTAGCCCAGCTATAATTAGCCAAATTTGAACCACAAGCCGAGGTTCCTCCGTCAAAGGTTGGACATTGCGCATCGTTTTCACAAGTCTGTCCAAAGCGCAAACTAATCGAGCCAGCACATAGTTTGCCGGCATACTCGTTAACTGTGCCGTCGCACTGCTCGCCACTATCAACTACGCCGTCGCCACAATAAGAAGCCGGCCCGCGGCAATCCCAAGAACAGCTGGCAGCCGGGTTGGTACTATAAGATCCGTTAACTTTATTGCATGAAAAACCGCCGTAGGTTAAACCAGAAGCAACTGTTGAGCCGCAATCACAAATTTCTCCAGCAGCCAGAGAACCATCGCCACAATAAAGTGCATTGGTGTAAGAACAATTATTGCCACAATAACCGTAACGACCATTAAATGAACCGTCATCGCATTCTTCGCCGATTTCTCTCACTCCATTACCACAAGAAATTGGCACACATTGGTCGATTGGAGCATCGACAAAACCGGAACAATCAGTAGCGCAAACCTGAGAAATTGTACCCGGATAACCATCGGCACAAGTTGTCGGCTGAGCATTGCTTCTCTGACCCAGTTCACAAGCTTCATCTGTACCGACTACACCGTCGCCACAAATATTGGATGCGCCGTAAATGGTTCCATCGCAGAATGGCGCACCGGAAAATCCGTCTTCCCCGGCAGCGTGATTGTTAACTCGAAGGACTTTACTGTCGCCCAAGTCATTATCGATTGGAAAAGCCCAGTATTCACCTTGACCAGAGTATTCCAAATCAACGTTTAGTTCATAACCAAACTGACCTTTAGCAAAGTAATGATAAGTGTAACTACCAAGCGGGCAAACATATTGACCACTGGTTTCATTGGTACAAGTTGCAGCAGTAAAACCAGGATAGTCTGTACCATCTCCACAACTGCCGGCATAACCATTGAGTGGATCAGCCGGGATGCTTTCGCCCAAAGTTCCTGCCAATTCATTATTCCAAGAGTTCCAGGTGCTGGCTGAACCGGATCGCAGGAACGTACCAGATGATAATTGCGGTGTGCTTGGCAAACAAGTTTCCGTACCCGGACAATCCTGAGCCGTGGTACAAACTTGTGATGTCGTTAAGGAACATCGTCGATTGTCGCTGCCGTAAGTGGAAATGACCTTGGACAGATGCGTTAGATCAGTTAAACGCTTCATGTCACGACGAAGTTTCAAACCATCAGCGCCACATTCAACAGCTTCGGCATCACCAAGACAGTCCCAATCTGAGGAACAAACCGTATGAGTATAACCGCCATCGGCTCGACGACAAAGATTTACGGTTTTATTAATCAGTAGACTGAAATTTTCAACCAGCTGATTATAAATTTCAACAGTACTCGAGCTGGCTAGTTCATTATAAGAAAGAACGTAAATATTTGGATAAATCTGGCTGCCGGCAATATTTGGTGCAGCAACGTAGATACTTCTGCCAACCTCAATCGCCTCAAAGCCATCAACTGTTAATTCACGTGGACTGCCAACAAAGCCGTTCTCAAAATACCAATCAGTTGGGCTTAAGTAATTTGGATTTTCCGCTATACGCAAACCAATGGCATCATTGGAACGGTTAGTTGGAACAAGATCAGGTAAGTTTGGTAACACGCGGAAGAAATATTCGCCCAAAACAATGCCCGAACCTGAAGCCGGTGACTCAACAGGTGCAGCAAGAGCCGGCAAGTCATCATCTGTTTCCCGGCCGCCGCTGTCGCGACAATAATATAGAGAGAAATTGAAATCATTATTTTCGTAAGGAAAATCAGTACCATAAGCTGGCCATGGATTATTACAAATCACGGCTGTAAAGCTGATGTCTCCAGAGACTGATTGACCAAAACCTGAAGTTGGGTCAATTGAATTATTGATTGTGTCAGTAGTTAAACGAGCTGTAGCCGTGACATGAGAACGACCAGAATCTTCGGTGGAACTCGCTGTAACAGTATTATTATTTTGATTACTCAAAGTAACAAAACGTCCATTGGTATCTTCTTGCCAATCAGCCCACTCCCATTCGTATACGCCAGGAATTGGTTGTAATTCTTCGTAACTGCCGTTGTGATTAGTAAGAGCTGTAGCAAATAAATCATGCGGTTCATTGGCAGTTCTAAAGACTCCCGGATGTTCTGAGAACGAATCCAAAACTTCAACTCTAGACAAGTCACACAAACGATCAGAAGTAATAAAATGATGAACTCGCGAGCCTTCCATGGCCACGCCAGAAGCCGACAAAATACCGTCTGCCAAAGCCCGACCATTATCAGCGATATCGCCTAATTGGTCGCCCTCGAGCACGATTTCATATTCACTGTTGGTCTCCAAGGCAACACTGTAATTAAAGATAACTTGGAAAGTACCGTCTGGACGTTCAAATTGAGAAAATCCTGAGAGTGGCAATAAACAATCTCCAGCAGATTGAGCTAAAAGTTCTGGTGCCACAAAGTTTGAAATCTTTTGCCACAATCTGGCCAACCAAGAAGCGTTGTCCCCTAAAGCAACTTCATGTGAACTTGGGCAACTTCCGCCAACAAGTCGAACATAGGCATTACCATTGAATGAATTTAGATCCATTCTCTGATCAAAAATGGCATAAATAGCGGCATTGCGACAAACATCGTTTCCAGCCGGGAATAGATCAGGATTTGGTCGAGCTAGGCAACAGCGGTTATCAGCCGGACCATAGCCGTCTTCACAGTCTGCATCAGTTTCAGCAACGCAAGACAAAGCCAAAGTTGCTCGGCCGCTCAAGGATGAGGATGGAGTTGAGACTCTAATAGTAGCCTCGGCTTTGGAAAGATCTGGATCAACAAACTCTCCTGCTCCTTCACTGATAATGGCCACTTGGCTGCCGTCTGGCCGACCGTCTCCGGCAGCTCCAATTTCACATTGATCGTACTCACCGATTCCGGCAATACCGTCGGCACAAACCGATGGTTCTGAATAATTAAACGAGGATCCCAACCAGCGACAATCGCGGCCGCAACCTTCACCACCATCACAATCTTCACCAGCACTGGTAAAGCTGTTTCTCTCGACTGTACCGTTACCGCAGGTTGCTCCGGCGATTAAACCTTCACGAACGCAAACAGAGGAACAACCATCGTTGTTGGCTAAGTTACCGTCGTCACAGCTTTCAAACGGAGGTTCAATAACATTATTGCCACAAGTCGCCAAGATGCTGACGATCTTTGGTGTACCCTCATTAAGACAAACCGAGGAACAACCATCGCCTGAACTGCGATTACCGTCGTCGCAATCCTCACCGGCGCCAAATTCATTTCTAGCCACATCGTTATTGCCACAAGTTGCTCCAACTGAAGCACTGCCTTCTCTGGTACACTGAGCCGAACAACCATCACCGTCGTCTGTATTACCGTCGTCGCACTCTTCTCCGGCACCGGAGATATTAGCAATCACGCCGTCGCCACAAATTGAACCTGGCAAATGGCCTTCGGCCAAACAAATTGATGAACAACCGTCGCCGTCAGTAATATTGCTGTCGTCACAATCTTCGCCAACATCCAAAACTCCATTACCACAAACTCCACCATAAGGTTGACTGCCGGTTGGCAAACAGGAACTGGTACAGCCGGAAACTCCGGAACTGATCGAAGAATCAAGCAAGACGCCATTAACTTTAAGCCACTCAGCCACGCCAGCGCGATCGATAATTGGGTCTTCCCAGTTCCAGTTGTAATTACTGCTGCTCAATTTTTGACCGGCGACTGAGCATGAATCAGCTTCGCCGTAGGCAGCCACCGCAAAGATCTGCCGATCACCAATATTTTTCAAAGTAACGTCGCTTGGTAAGAGATCAATCCGTGAAATTGAACAAGCTTCAGCAGAATCGCGAACTCTAAAAGTCCAAGAATAATCATCGCCATAATTGGTTCTGGTGAGTGGCACACCGGAAACTGATTTAACGTCACCAGAAATCACGACTCGATAATAATTTCCAGTCTTGAGAGTCGGTAAGTTGCTGAATTTAAGACCCAAACAAACACTGCCTTCCCCATAAACACACTGGGCCGAATTGGAAACCATTTCCGGGAAAGAAAGACAAAGTTCGTTTTGACAACGATAAAGTGTTGCCGCTCCCGCACGTTCAACCGAGGCAATATCCATTGGTACATTAAAGTTGGCTTCAACTTCAGCATTAACGCAGGCTTCACCACAATTAGGTGCCTGGTTGATAATATAAGGATCAGTATAATCGATAATTAGCAGTCCTTCGCCAAAAATTTGACTAGAACGCTCGGTTGCTCTAACCGGCGTCTCTCCTTCGGCTAAAGCCGCTGCCGTTGCACAAGCGTCCGATGATGTATTTTCGCAAGTGCCGTCGTTGATGGATGCAACCGATGGGTCAATACTCCAATCCCAAGCGTAAGCATCAGCATCGAGCACCTGACAATCATTGGTGCTGGCAACTGCGGCAAATTCAGTAGTCTCACCTTGAATATTTAAAGTTTCCTTAATTGGGCTAACACGTACTTTTTCAACTGTACAATTGTCACTGCTTTCACTGGTGGTGAAATCCCAAACTACTTCTTGAGCTAGAGGCACTCCGGCGACAGAAGTAGCGTCAGTGGTAATCCGAACTTGATATTTTGTTGAAGTCTTGAAAAGACCTCCGTTGTAACTGGAGCTTGGCTGCCAGCGGAAAGTTGTCGCTCCGGTACTGCTGCTGATTTGTGCCGAACCCGGAACAGGCGTTGTATTGGAACAACGATCATTTAAACATTCCTCAACCACAACAGCTTCTCCATAAGCCAAGGCCGCGCTCTGCATGAGCACACTAAACTCGCCATAAACATTAGCATTAACGCAAACTGCATCAGTGAACAGGCTATTTGGTACACCGCTGATCAAGGTGTCAGTACAGGCGATCGCCAGTTCTGGTGTACGTGGCAAAATACCGGTTGAAAAACTCCAGGCATAAGCTGCCGCACCAACAGTTACTTCTTCACCAGGAACTATTGCGGCGCCTACCTCAAAATTAACCTCATTAGATCTTCCACCGGCTGCAGAAGTGAGATGAACCGGACCAGAGCTGGCCGCTGCCGGCACGCTGACTTCCACTTCTCCATCTCGCCAAGAAGCAATATTCAAAGCCCCGGCTTCATTATAAAAAGTTATCGATCCTGGATTGTTTCCAAAACCATCACCAATCAAAGTGACCGAGGTTCCAGTCTCTGCCCGATTTGGAACAATTCGACAAAGGCCTGGTAAAGGCTCGGCACTGGTTACAGTGAAATTGGCTCTTGGAGAAACTGCCCCATCTTGGCGAGCCACATAAACTTCATATGCCCCCAAATCAACAGCTGAACCATTTGTGTAATTTACTGGGACAATTACGGTAATTTCTTGATTATTCCAAAAATCATCCAAACAAAGTGCCGGAAAATCAATGGCGCCCTGAGCCAGTTCGCCGGTCAACTGATTTTCAAAGAAGACCGAACCGACCAAATCGCCAAAACCTGAACCAACAATTGTCACATATTGACCAACACCGCCGTCACCAGGACTTAAATAACTAATAATTGGCTGATCGCTGGTACCAGTACCGCCAGTGCCACCTGTACCGCCCTCACCAGTTGATCCCAGATTAAAATTCAAACTATTGGAAAGCACGCCGCCGACGTTCACGGCCACGCCGTAATTTGTTGCTGCTAGATTTGGCACAACAGCGCTCGCTGAACCATCACTCCAGGCTGGATAAGTTGCTGCCAAATCATTATTAAATCTAATATCCGAAGTTCCTTGGCTACCGCCAAAGTTTTTACCAAAAAGATTAAGTGTTGACCCGGCAACTCCGGCAGTTGGCGACAAACGACAAATTGATGGTCGCAAAGTGGTATTAACATCAAAATTATTTATGATCGGTCCAAATTCATTATCAGTACTGTCAAATAAATTGTTTCTGGTAGTTAGGGAAATTGGACCATCAATCGCTTCATTTGGCACTTCCACCACGACCTCAGCGGCACTCCAACCATTGCTGCAAGATGGAATAGTTGCAGCCACTGTTCCGCCGCCGATAGCAGTAAACTCAACATAGCCACCACTGCTGCCAAAATCTGTACCAGAAATTGTTACATAGGTGCCCGGTGCGCCATTAGACGGAGTAACCGATAAAATGGTTGGCAGAGTGGTACAAGTTCCAGTTAAGCAAAGTCCGCTTGAGCATGCGTCATTTATTTCACAAGTAGCACCGTCACATTCGCCGCAACTTCCGCCACAATCAAGGCCGGTCTCTCCCAAGTCAGCATCAAGCCTACCATTAGAGCAACTACTTGGGTTGATCTTAACACGCAAAGAATCTTCATCAGTATTACCGGCCAAGTCGAAGGCTGTCACTCGCAAAGTATAATAATTGTCTTCCGGCAATCCTGAGGTTTCCCAATAACTTTCGACTATCGCCGAAAGTGGAGATCCGGTTTCTTCCGAAGTTACCAAAACTGAATCAAAGATTTGTTCTTCACTCAGAAAATCAACACCGGAAAGCCCGGCGTCATCCTCGGCCATAGCTTCAACCAAACTTACTGCGCCGGCTGCGATCCTGGCACCACTTTGCGGGTAAGTTAATTCGACAGAAGGATTATCCGTATCAACAATGCTGCCACTGGTAAAGCTGGAACTACAGCCGGAAGCGCAATTAAGTTGCAAACCTGTCTGACTTTCGATCGAAGAGTCAACCAAAACGTTATAAGTAGTGTTTTCATCAAAGCAGAAACGATCCTCGTCCGGTGCCGGACAAGCTGTACTTGGTCGGAAAGTGACCCGATTATAATTAACCTCCAAACTTCCAGCGACCTCTTCCCCACTGTCGGCTCGCCTGACATGAACTGCGCCATCTATCGTAGTCTCATCGACAGTTTTACTAAAAGTTATTTGTAAAGCAATGTTTCTGATTGGTACTTCACCGTCCGGCTGAAAACCTGTGACCGTAAAAAGCGCCACTGAGCCATGACCCAAGCCAATACCACTACCTCCTCCTCCGCCGCCTCCTGTGCCACCTCCGCCGCCGGCATTACCGCCGACTGCAGAAATAACATAAGTGGTGATAGCAAAGGAAGCTAAAGCGATAATCAAACCAATGGTGGCATTAACTAAAACTTTTTTGGCCCGAGCCACTTTTTCGTCACTGCCGGCTGCGGTCATCCAGAGATAGCCGCCGTAAATCATGAAGCCCAAAAGAACAACACCTAAAATACCCAGAATCACTTGAATAATCCGTCCAATAATCAATCCCAGACTGTCACCAGCCAAACCAGCTTCAGTGCCCACAGTCTCCAACCCGGTATCGACTTGAGCTAAGGTTGGGGTATGCATCAAAATGAGACCCACGGTCAGTGTGGCCAAGAAAAGCAAGGAAATTGTGAGAATTTTCTTAGTCATGTTTTAAAAAAGTTGGCACTCGGTTGATTGCGGCACGCCATTGCAACAAAACGGTGCACTGGCACTGGTACCACAACTACCTCCATTTTTACCCGGACCTTTGGCCGGTCGGAAACAGTTTTGATAAATATCTTGCACACCTTCCCCAACGCTCATGCCGTACAAATAAGTCTGGTCGGCCGTTGATTCCAAGAAAACGCCATGTTTGACTGTGACTGTAGTACTGTCGGCCGTTGATTCTTGGCTGGTGCGGAACCACATCTCATGCTCCGGTTTTGAGGTCAGTACAAAATTTTCCGTGCTAACAGTGGAGCTCATTAATTCTGAATCAAAAGTAATCATCACATCCTGATCGAGATTGATGTTGCTTGACTCAATGTCAGGTGTAATCAAAGTAATTTCCGGTCCGCTCAAACGAACGTCGCCAGTGGTGGTAAAGCCCCAACTATAATTTCCGCCAGCCTGACCGTCGGCGTCGCCGTCCAAAGCATTACCATTAACGTCAACAATTCCGTTGTACGGGAACAAATCATTGGTGGCAGCAAAAGCAGTGACTGTCATACTGTCGGCCGAGCTCAAACAATACAAAGTATTGCCGCAAGAATTTATGCCGCAGGCTGCCGATGGCTGGAAAGTAATTGTTTTGTATTCATTGCTAATTAAATATTCACCCGAAACTGCGCCGCTGCTAGTTCCGGCTACAGTAATACTTTCAAAATTTTCGCCATTGGCCGGATTGTATCGACCGCTGGCCGAAGTTGGATCAAGCGCTTCGGAAAAAGTTAACTGCACTGTGATGTTACGATCATAAGTACCGCCAGCGAGCGGTGTAACTCGAGTGACAGTTGGCGGTTCAGTATCCAAAACAGTTCCCACAGTGAAAGACCAAATATAGCCACCGTCATTGAGTATAGAATTACCGGTTGCGCTTTCCAGACGATCATCTAGTGCAACAGTGTACTGAACATTGGTCGTAGCCGATCCCAGGATTGGTGGAGTGAAAACAAAAGTTCTCAAGTCATCGGTGAAAGTCACGCTGACATCAGTTGCAGTTAAAGCGGCCGATTCGCCTTGAGCGGTTGGGTAAATTTTGATCAAACGGTCGTTGAGACCAGAAGCTGGTGTGTCGTCCGAAAGATCGAGCGGTGAACCAGAAACGTCATAACCGTCGATAAATGATTCAATATTCATTTGCTCCGAGAAGGTCACGAAAATTTTGGTGTTGCGGGCAACGTTAGTGGCGTTGCGAGCCGGATAGTGGTCACGGATTCCTCGGCCCAAAGAGCCGGAGAAAGGTTCAATCGAAACTCCGCCGCTAGTGCCACCGCCGCCGCTAGTGCCAAAAAGACCTTGGCCAGTGATTCTTTGCACTACAAAAGCTGTAATGGAATAAGCGCTCATGGTGATAATAAGTCCGATGACCGCGCTGGTTAATACTTTCTTAGCTTTTTCTACTCGATCATCGCGACCGGCAGCAGTCATGAACAAAACGCCGGCATAGATGACTAGGCCCAAAAAGACAACGCCCAAGACTCCCAAGAAGACAGCAATGATTCGACCGATAACTGTTGCCAATTCAACTTCTTGAAAACTAGCCGCTGCACCGGTTCGCTCAAGAGCGGTTTGAGCTTCTACAAAAAACGTTGGCGTTTGCCACAACGCAAAAATTACCGCACTAAAAACGGCTCCACGTAAAAACTTTTTAAGCCAGGTTCGCTCAATATTTCTCACACGACAAGCAGTGAATTTTGTATCCTTATTATACAGGAGTTTGGGAGTTTTCTGCAGTCCGGCTGTGGAATGATATTTTCCTCGTACTCAGCGAGGAGTCGAGGCGAAGTGAGAAGACAATAGTTTGTCTTCGAACCGCCGAGACGGGTGAAGTGATATTTCTACAAGGAATCACTGAACCCAGGGTCTGGAGGCCTGGGGCTGGAAGACCCCAGACGTGAATCAATTCAAAAGATCCCTCGGCTTCGCTCGGGATGGTAAACACGACAGAGTACGTACCATCCTGAACGAAGTGAAGGATCTTTTGTTCATATTGCAACCGTGAGGGAGGACGAAGTGCCTCCAGAAGTAAATCATGAAGATCCTTCGTCAGGCTCAGGATTGCAGATACGAGAATCTAAAAGACGAAGTGCCTCCAGGCATCCGGTGCCGAAATGCATTGTCTGTTTTTATTAACCTTTTTCTTCGTCTTTTTTATTCCCCAACAACTCCTCAACCATCTTCTTCACTTTACTTCCATCCACCTTATCCTTAACATCCGCCATCACAGCTCCCATTACCTGCCCCATCATTTTCATATCATTGGCATCGAGCTCAGTAATTTTTTTGTGAACAATCGCGCGCAACTCACTCTCATCCATTTCTGGTGGGAGATATGTTTTTAAAATGGCAATCTCCTCATTGGTTTTGTCGATCAAATCTTGCCGCGCCCCTCTTTCAAAATCCGTGAGAGCGTCCTGCAATTTTTTGATGTCTCCTCGGACAGCAGCTAAAACTTCTTGATCCTCAAGCTCACGTTTGAGATCAATGGCTTTATTTTTCATGGAAGCAAAAAGAACACGCAAGACTCCAAGAGTCTTCATGTCTTTACCCTTCATCGCCTCCTTAATGTCGTTTTGAATTTTTTGATAGAGATTCATATGGTTTTTAGAATAGCACACTTTATTTTTCGTGCCGAGCGGCTGCGGCTCGATACTGACAATACTCACAATCTGCGGCAGCTTTAGGTATTTTTTTGCTACTCAGGGTCTTTTTAATCTGAGCTAGAGTCTTTTCGACCCATGAGTCGTCACCGGTGTAAGCAATCAAATGCACGTCAAATTCCACTTTACCGTCAAAAGCTTTTTCGTCCGGCCGACCGGTGCAATAAACAAAATAACCGGTGTTGGAAACCTTAAGACCATTTTGACGCAATAACCATTGATAAATTTCCATTTGACGTTTGTAACCTTCGTGCCAATCATCATTCAGCTCAGTTACAGGATCAGACTTGGCCGTGGCCTTATAATCGACCACAATATACTCACCTTTTTTACTCTGCCACAAATCATCAATAGCGCCGGTAACCAATAATCCGGTTGGCTGGTGTAAATACTGAACACCCTTAAAATTCTCGCGCCAATCATCGATTTGCTCATGCTTAGCCGGGATGGCGTCGATTTTATATTTTTTCTGCAAAGGGTGTTTCATCCCCCGGGCCCGATAGCCATCAAATTCTTGTTTGAGGAGCGAGTCTACGGCGGTATTAATATTATACGGTGGGCACGTAGGTCGTTTGGTGCCGAGTTTGTTGTCCAAATAAAAACACCGCGGGCAGCGGAGAAAGAGATCAATCTTCCCCCGGCTAAGTTTCCATTGCTTCCCGCCGTAGTTGAAGGATGCTCCTCGGTGTGGATTATAAAAAGGCATATTAGTTAAAAATTTGTAGTCTATTTTTTATCTTCTTATATTCAGGTATAAATGAAGCAACGTGTGCCCAAAATTTCTTTGTATGATTCAACTCTTTTAAATGACATAGTTCATGGATGATAACGTAATCTTGCAAATCTTGATTAAGAAAAATCAACTTGTAATTGAAATTGAGATTCTTCTTCCCAGAACAGCTACCCCATTTAGTTTTTAACATTTTTACTCGAATTTGATTAGGTTCAAATTGATACTTTTCACTCAGCTTCTGAACTCTCTGAGAGATTGTCTTCAACGCCTTCTCTTTATGTTGTAAGTAATGTTGTTCTGACTGAATAGCGATATCAGGGTGTATCTGCAAAGAGGAGAAGAATGCAATCTTCTTTGCAATCCAATCCGATTTCAGTCGAATAAATTTTTGAATTTGGGTTTCTGAAATCGATTGAGGAGATGTAACAACAATCGAACAATCGCAATAAACTGCGATTCTCATTCGCTTCGCCCTCTTACTCTTTTTTATCGAGTATTGGAGCGTACTATTTTCAATTTGCACCTCCTTTTTCATAGGCTAGAAGTATTTAATAACCATGTCGACAAGTCGGTTCACATAGCCGTGGAATTCTCCAATGTCGATAGTAATTTTACCGCGGTAATCCTTCAGAATAAGCTCCTGGAACGTTCGCTTGATTTCCTTGATAAAGAAATCGTACTTCGATGACTCCTTCCAACCTTTATCAAGAACGTCCTTAATTTTTTGCGCCATTTCTTTAATGAACTCATGCATTAATTCCTCACTAACATCTGGCAAATATTCCTTACTGACCATGTAAAGCCCATATTCTGAGAGCGTGTATCCTTTTTCTTCCGCGATGCTACGAGCATCTTGAATATCCTTCATTAACTCCTGATAGTGTTTGATGCGCTCCGCTAAGTCCATTTGTTTCTGTTCAAAATCCTCCCGGATTTTTTGAAGACGCTCGCTAAAGGTCTGGAAGGCAGGGTTAAGGTCGATGTGCTCAGAAATTTCTTGCTTTAACATTTTTTCAAGATTTAGAGCCTTTTCTTCATCGTCCATTTCGTCCAGCTTATTCATAGCCGCCACATCATCAATCCTAAGCTCACGGAATGTCTTTGTAATCCCCGCATAATCAACATTGTCTTGGATAATCTCTTTAACTTTCTCGCCGTAACCCGCAAGCAAGTGTGCATCTGGAGTAGAGAAAAATTCCTTTTGAAATGCAATGTAAAAGCTTGTGAGCCATTCAAAGTGACGAATATATTCTTTCAAGAATGGATCCGGAGCAAGAAATTCGTAGAGCGATTTCAGTTGGTTGTACTTTTTCTTAAAGAATTGCTGCTTATCTTCGTTGTCAATAAAAATCTTGATATTGTGACGCAGATTTTCCATGGAAGGATCTTCGATATTCACTTTACCGAATAAATCCATGTTCTGGTGCAAAACTTCAACAAATCGTTCCTTCATGACATCGATATCTACCATCGCCGAATCAACGATATCTTCGCTAAAATCAAGCGCATCATAAAGATTCTTTGTGATTCCATAGTAGTCGATAATCTTTCCAGCTACCTTATTGGGATAAACTCGGTTCGTGCGAGCAATGGCCTGGAGTAATGTATGGTCGCGCAGAGGCTTATCCAAATACATAACCTGCTCAATCGGGGCATCGAAGCCCGTCAAAAGCATGTCTGTTACGATAATAAACTTCAAAGGATGTGCTGGGTTCTTAAAGTTGCGAATAATTTCATCGCGTTCCTTCTTTGCTGTTTCGTACTTTTTCTGTTCTTCTGGCGTGCTGTTAGGGTCCCCGGAAGAAAACACAACAGCCGTCGCCTCGCTTCCGAGTAACTTATCGAAATGTTTTTTGTACATCACTACCGCTTCCTTTCCGTTACAAACAACCTGCGCCTTGAATCCATTCGGTTCTATATAGGCTTTAAAGTGCTCAACAATATCATGAACAATCGCATCAACCCGCGCATCCAAGTTTGTAAGCTGAGATTTTCGCGTGTGCCGTTTCAGTAATTCTTCTTTTTGCTTGTCGTCCAATTCGGTTGTCAACTCATCGAACTGTTCGTCAGCACGCTCTTCATCAATGAAAAACTTTGAAAGACGTGCTTCGTAGGTGACGGGCAATGTGGTTCCGTCCTTAATAGCTTGTTCGATCGAATAATAGTCCAAATACCGCTCACCAGCCTCACCATAATTTCTGTGTGTATTTAGAGTCGTCTTATCAATCGGTGTTCCGGTAAAGCCAAAAAGGAAAGCATTGCCGAGAGAGTCGCGCAAGTTAATCCCTGCAACACCTTCATCTCCACGATGAGCTTCGTCAGAAAGAACGATAATATTCTCTTTGAGGTTTTTAATACCAGCCCCCAACTCGGAGAATTTTTGAATTGTTGAAATAAAAATTCCACGCTCATCCGAGCCGATTACTTCTTCAAGATGTTTGCGGGAAGTAACTCGAATAATGTTTTTCCCACCATGATTGGTGAACTCGTCATACACCTGATCGTCCAAATCAATACGATCAACCAAAATAAACACTTTTGGACTAGCCAATTCTTGATGAAAACGAAGTTTCCATGCCGTGAAAAACATGGTCAGCGTCTTTCCGGATCCTTGTGTGTGCCATATAAGTCCGCGTTTTCCATCTCGTTTTACAACTCGTTCAACAATTTTATTCGTGGCTCGTTTTTGTTGATAATAAGCAACCTTTTTAACCAGACCATTTTTTGTTTGTTCAAAAACAATAAAGTTCGCAATGATGTCCAATAGATTTTCTGGTCTAAGCAGATTCTCCAGTGAAACTTCTACCGCTCCTTCGCCATACTTTTTATCGAGTTCTTCATCCTTCCAAGTTAAGAAATATTGCTCCGGTGCAAATGTTGCTCCATAAACTGTCTGAACGCCATCGGTTGCGATGTTAAAACAGTTTGGAATAAACAGCCTTTTTGCAACACGTTCATAACGCTTAATCTGACCGATGCCTTTTGTGTAATCGACAGAGAGCGCAGCCGTCGCCGACTTTGCTTCAATATCCACAACCGGAATACCATTTACAAATACCAAAACATCCGGACGAATGTTTTCTGTATCTCCTTCAAAATAAAACTGGTTAGTAACAACAAAATGATTGTTTTCCGGATTCTGAAAGTCAATCACTTGATAGGTGTGCGTTTTTTGCGTCTTGCCGTCAACTAAATCAACTCCGCCGCGGATCAACTCCAAAAAACCCTGGTTCGTATCGACTTTTTTAATCTCGCGAATGATCGAATCGAGGATCGTTTCATCGGAAATGCCATTTATCTTCGCTATCGCGTCTCGTAGATATGATGTCACAAGATATTCCGTCTCGTACTCGCGCAACCCTTTCATCTCCTCCGGTTTCACAAACTCAAACCCAAGTTCCTTTTTTAGGAATTTGATGATGTGGTTTTCAATTGTTACTTGTTCGTTGAATTTCATAGATTGTCGAAATGATTTTTCAATTTCTGGAAGGCGGCATCAGAATATTTATGTGTGGAACTTTGTTTACCAGTTTTTACTTCCTGATGTAGCTCCTTGTCACCTTTGACGCTCAACTGCTTAATTGCTTGTAAGGTTACATTTCTTCCTTTTCCCAACTTTTCAGCTAACGTCGTCAGGATATACGGGTAATCTTTATTGATATCAGTACGCCTGGTAAAGACGGTAAGGGCTTCTTTCTGAGAACCTATTCCCTTAGCAATATCAATGTTGATGGTGTGATTTTTAGGTGCCTGAATAAATACAACCTTCAGAAGATCTGCCTCGGATAAAAATTTGCCTAATTTACTTCTGTTAATCAACCTTTTGTTCTTTTGTTTTCTAAAATTTTTCTCAAAAGCATCCTGTGTAATGTATGTGTCTCCTTTATACGACACACCTCTTTCCAGTAAGTAGAGAAGCCGTCTTTGGGATTCGGACTTTTTACTTGATCTCAACAACCCCTCAACACTATCGGCGTAAGTAGTGTTTTCATCTGTTGAAATAGACAAGAAGCTTTTTTTAAAAATTCTGTTGTGAGAACGAAAATTGTCATTGATAAGTCGACGGTAGACTTTAAACGCAGAGAACATTAAATAGTGCAGCACATCATTCTTGACACTCGGTAAAATATTGTGTGATGCCTCGTTTCTCAATGAGATTAGTTGTTGCAAAGCTCCATGTTCAAGCTCATCAATCTTGTGATACTGATTAAACAATAGCCAAATACTCGCTTCTGCAGATATCGTTCTCTCCTTTGTACCTTTCTCGTAAATTTTTCCTCCATGTTTTAATACAAGGGCTTTTGAAAGCAGTTCGACGGCATTGACCATCAAGAACAAAGCGGCTTCAACTCGGTATTCATCACTTGCATTATTGAAGGCATTAAGCGAAGAAATAAAAGCATGAGTCGATCGATTGGCTAACTTAGTTCTCTGGTATGTGCCTCTGGCCATATACTTACTCAACTCTCACCTCACCCGACAATAAATCTTGCATTAGGCCATCCTTAAGATTTTCTAGTACGATCTTCTTTTCTTGCCACGACACCAATTTGTGTTCCAATGCATCAAGAAAATCAACAATTTCTCTTTGTTCGCCTTCTGGGGGAAGCGCAATCGGGCAATCTAGCACTTGCTGTTTCCGCAAGTTAGTCTGCCCGGTTCCATTATTAAACTTCAAAAAGTAAGCATTTCTATTAAGTAAATGATAATAAAAACGTGGTAGGCCAGTTTTAAAACGGAATGAACAGATTCGTTGATTTAAAGTGTAAGTATCGTCTTCATCGATAAAGAAGCATTTTGCCAAAGCCTGACCATTCGGAACATCGCTCATCACCATAACAACCTCTTCTTTGGAAAGTGGTAAAAATGCCTTATCTGAACATTTAATCACATTTCCATTAGATGAGATGAATTTTGAGTTGACAACGATATATTTCCCACCCTTTGAAATATGTTTTTCGTGACCTTTTCCATTAGTAAAATGGGCCACATCTTCAAGATGAACCATCTGCCACTCTTCTGGAATCTTTCCAAGCTCGCTGTCCTTAAACTTCGTATGACCAATTCCTTTTGTAAACAAATCCTGCATCAAACCTTTTTTGATTTGCTCATTTTGATCGATAACATCTTGTGTCGCACGAATGTCGTCATCAACTGAGCTCAGAATCTCTGCGATCTTTTGTTGCTCTGTAATTGGCGGGAGAAGTATTTCCTTCTTTTTGAAGTCCTTTTTTTGTAAGTGCCTTAAGCCGCTACCAGAAAACAAATGTTTGTTTATATCTCTTAAATTATTGAGGAGGGCATAGTAAATAAATTCTGTATCTTCTTTTGAAGTAAAACAATAGGTATCTGTTGAATAACTTGCTTCACCATCAAAAAATTTAATATTGGCTACACCGCCTGTGGCCACATAAATATTTCGACCAGACACCAGAGCCTTACTATGACTTAAAACTTTTTCACCACTAGTAAAGAATGGATAGACACTGCTATTGTCCGCATCACCGACTTTCAGTATAGATTTATCTTTTTCAACAATCACTTTGCCCAGGAGTTTGACGTTCCATCCACTCGGAATATTTTGTTGTACTGTTTTTACGCTCATAACTTATATTCCGTACTTTTTATAGTTACGAACTGAAAGATAACTCAGAAAGACCTTGCCCTTAAGTGCAATCTTTAAAAGATTGGTTCCAACAGGATATTCAATAAGACCATTATTAATGAGAAAGTTAATGTATTGTTTCGTATTCCAACCGTTCAACATACTCATTGCGGATTGTTGTGCTTTGTTGAAGTGGTCATCCACATAAGAAAACTCTACACTGTCGAAATTATTCATCTTTAACAATAGATCAATTTGGCTAGCAAAAATTATGTTATAAATTCTCTCGAAGTCTAACTCAATTTCTAGTGTACTTATTTTTTGTTCAAGACCCACATTTGAAGTTACAAATTCAGCGAGTTGTTCTTCTTTTTCAGTCAATAGTTGAGTAAAATCTGCGCTTTTATCTATAGAGTCCTCGGGTTTTGTATCTTGCTGTTGTGCCTGCGGGTTTATTTTCCCAGTAACTCCACCGGGCAGAGAAAACTCCGCCAGCCTATCAAGTAGTCCGGAAAAATTGGTTTTGAATGTAAATATTAAAACGAAAATAACACTAGGCCATACTAGCGTTTGTATGTATTCCAGGATAAGAGTCGAAATAGTTAAATTTAGTGTTTTGATTAAAAAAGAAACTCCAGAGTAGAACATAATTACTCCTACCGAAACAAAGACAACCTTGGCTAGTACTTTTGATGCTTTGATTAATTTGTCTTTCATAAATTTAATACTTCAGACCCTTCAAAAAATTCTCAACTTTCTCATCGATTTCTTTTGCCTCCTTTTCAATCTTTTGCAATTTTTTCCACTCAGCACTCACATCAATTGTTTCTTCTTGTTCGCTCGTGTCGACATAGCGGCGGATGTTCAAGTTGTAATCGTTCTCAGCAATTTCCTTCAAATCTACGACGCGAGCATAGCGTTCAATGTCTTTGAAGTCATGAAACGCCGTGCTGATTTTTTCGATATCTTTGATGCGGAGACGGTTTTGCTTTTTACCTTCTTGATAATCCTTTTCCGCGTCAATAATCATCACCTTATTCTTGCGAACTTCCGGTTTGTTTTTATTAAGGATGAGCACGGCAACAGGAATGCCCACTCCGTAAAAAAGCTTAGAAGGCAGCGCGATCACAGCTTCTATGAGATCGTTCGTTAGAATCTGTTTTCGAATCCGCCCAGGCGCGTCACCTTTAAACAAGACTCCGTGTGGTACGACGACCCCAGCTTTTCCATTTTCGTTTAGCGACTTAATGATATGCAGAATAAATGCATAATCGCCATTTTTCTCTGGCGGCATCTCGTAACCATCCAGTCGACCAAACCTATTTGCGGCAAATGTATCTTGCGCCCATTCCTTCACAGAATAGGGGAAATTGCTAACGCAGATATCGAACGTTTGCAATTGGTTTTCTGTCGTGAGGAATTTTGGATCCGCAAGCGTATCGCCCATACGAATATCTGCACTGTCGAGACCGTGAAGGAACATGTTAATACGCGCAATTGTAAACGTGCTCATGTTGAACTCCTGTCCGTAGAGGTAGAGCGAACGTGCTTTTGATTCATCATACTTATCGCGCACATAATGGTACGCCTCAAGCAAAAATCCACCGGAACCAACAGTCGGGTCGTAAATATGATCCTTTTCGTGAGGATCAAGAATATGCATGATAACACGCTCAATTTCGCGTGGAGTATAAAATTCACCGCCTTTTTTTCCCGCACCCGCTGCGAATTGCTCAATCAGATATTCATACGCATCACCAAGAACATCCGAGCTGATATATTGATTTGCAAAATTATGCTTGGAGAAGTGATTCACCAAACGTTGCATAGTTTCGTTCGGAAAACGATCCTTGTCCGCGAAGTCGAGTTTGTTGAAAATCTTGTCCAGCTTCGGACTATTTGCATTTGTGAGTTTATCGAAAATTTCATTGAGTTTCGCGCCTATATTTTCAGACTGGTCGGCGATGACACCCCAACGACAATCTTCCGGCACATTGAAGCGGTGATTGTAATCCGCCTTCGCGATCGCCTCATCATGAAACTGATCCAGAATAGTTCGGTACTCTTCATCCCAAATGTCACTCATCCGCTTATAGAAGAGGAGAGCAAAGATGTATTCCTTATATTGCGATCCGTCTACGCGGCCACGGAGAATGTCGGCCGATTTCCAGAGGAACTGTTTTAGCTGAGCAAGAGTCATTTTTTCCTCAAGCTCATGCTCTTCATCAAGCCGACGGACGATCTTCGCCAGTTTCTTCTCAACGATCTGATCTATATGTTCTTGGGTATAGCGGCGGTCTCCACGCGTCCCAATACGAATAGGGGTAATGAGACCCTCTTTTTCCCAATTACGAAGAGTGTCTTCGTGAATTCCGAACATCTCGGCAACGTCACTGATTTTGTAGGTATTGACATTTTTCATAGGTTATCGAGATAATATCAATCTATGGAAAAGTTGTCAAATTTCATAGCTTAACGAGGTTATATAATTGGCTGAGAAAAGCAAAAACCGCCCGAGGGCGGTTTTTAACGTTTTATATATGAATCAAACCATTGTTCCTGAAAATGCACTGCTTTGATAATTTCTTCATCAGAAAACATCATCCCTTCTGGGGCTAACACTAATTTCGGGTCATCGTCATCGTGGCGTTCGATAATGGCAATGCACTTCCCTGTAAATTGTTTTAATGGCTCTTCTACTCCCAGAATATACGCATCGATCTCTTTTCCATCACCAGAAATAGTATCTGGCATATAGCCGTAGTTAATTGGATATTCAAAATCAAACTTAGGATGTTTACTCCCTTTTGGTCGATCAATCGTGACGTGAATAACTTGATTCAAATACTTATCTAGATGTTTCATACGTTTAATTTTGCCCTAGTCGGGTCAAAAAGGCAAAAAATACTTCTGGTAAGCTAGCATTGACAGATTGCCAAAAATATGTTACCTTCCCCTGTCCATTAACCAGGAGAGGAACATGGGCATCGCAGCAGTGATCAGCGTGATCCACGACGGCAAGGTCGTCCTCAAGATCATGAGCTCCTGTAACGGCAACCGAGCGCTGTCGGTCGTGGGGGCGCTCGACTCCGAGCTCCGTCTGTACGAGGCAATCGTCATCAACCAGGAGCCCATCGACGCCAAGCAGGTTTGGGATGTGGCCGACGAGTTTCTGCTCGGCTGCTCCGACTGCCTCTGCGTCGTGACACGCGAGCAGTTCGTCGGCCCCGAAGATCATGATCGTCCCGAAGATCGCCAGAAGCACATGAAGACCTTCGACGATCCCAAGTTCAACTCATGTACGGATTGCGACGTCAGCGATGTCTCCATCGTCATCACCATCTAGTTCTCGTTCTACGGGCCGACCCCTCTGGGTCGGCCTTTGCTTTTATCAAAAAGAAAACAGACCCTTGACGCAACTCCGATTTGAGAGATCCTTCACTTCGTTCAGGATTGCATTAAGGGCCTGTTTTCCAAAGAAACACTATCTGCGGTGGCTGCGACGATCTTCTTCAATCAGTTTACCTGATCGAAGCAGATACTCTCGCTTGGCCCCCATCTCCAAACGTCGTAAGGCGCTTTCGTGCACTTTATTATGATTCGGCTTTCTCAAATGAGTCCGTCGAGATCGTAAACTGAGCACTTTTCCGCTTTGCTGCAAGCGTCGACTAAAACGTCGAAACATTGCTTCAAAACTTTCACCTTTCTTCCGTTTGATATCGATTGTAGACATGTGTTTCCCCTTTTCTAGGTGGCTAGAATGTATCAAATTTGCTGACTTTAGTCAAGTATAAGAAAAGACCGCCCCGGAAAGACCGAGTTGGTCTTTTCTGGGGCGGTCAGTCTAGCGCTTCCTCAAACTTCTCGCGCGTGGGCGGGAAGCGGAAGATACGGTAATCAGCCTCGTCGAGGTCCTTCTCGTACCAGCCACTCGAGCACGGTACGTGGAACTCGGAACCGACGATCTTCAGTCCGAGCTCGCGGCTGAAGGTTCGAATCTCCTCCAGCTTCTCGACCGTGCCACTGGCCGGGAACTCCTTGTCGTCGGAGAAAATCCAGCACACGGTTGACCCGTGCACCGACTCCCTCCGGAACAGCTTCTTCAGCTTGCCGTACGGCGTGGGCCGCAGGGCGTAGACGTAGTTCTTGAAGCAGATCTCGAGATCTGCCCGGTTTTCTTCGGACATGCCAAACCTCCAACTTTGACGTAATAATCTAGCATAAAATTTCGCTTTTGTCAATATAAAATAGTCAAATTTGGCCTAAAACAAAAAAACAGGCTTTTTCTAGCCTGCTTTTTGTTTAAATTTTTCTTCTTTTATCCCAACTGCTTTTTAACAATATCCACCACTTTTCTCACATCAACAATTTCTTGTGCGCCGGAATCCATATCGCGAACAATAATTGTTTCATCGAGCACTTCTTTTTGTCCCAAGATCAAAGCAATCCGAGCTGCTTGCTTATCCGCAGCTTCCAGCTGAGCTTTGAGCGAACCTTTACCAAAAGCTTCAGCGATCGAAATATTTGCCTTTCGGAACTCTTCAAAAATCATAAGACCTTTGCGGCGAGCTGCATCACCCAACTGACAGAAGAAGACATCAACCTGTCGTTGCTTGGGCATTTCCAAGCCAGCTTCCTTTAAAGCTAAGACCACACGTTCAATACCAATCGCTGCGCCAACTGCGCCAACTCCTTCGCGACCACCAAGCTGCGGCACCAAATCATCGTAGCGTCCTCCGCCACCCAAAGAATTCTGAGACAAACTGTCGTCATCGCCGGTTAAAACAATCTCAAAAACTGTGCGGTTGTAGTAATCTAGTCCACGAACCAAGAATGGATCGAGCTCATAAGTAACTTCGGCGTCATCTAAGTACTCGATCACTTTCATGAAATGCTGTTTTGAATCGTCATCGAGCCAATCAACAATCTGCGGAGCATCGACTTTAAGTTCAGCCATTCCTTCCTCTTTTGAATCCAAAAGCCGCAGAGGATTCTTGGTCAAACGTTTTTTATCTACTTCTGATAATTTCTTTCTGAATTGCTTAAAGTAACTCACCAATTCCATGACATATTCACGGCGAGTTTCAACAGTTCCCAAAGAATTGATCTTAAAAGTTACGTTGAGTCCCAACTCTTTAAAGAAACGATCAATAATCAAAATCAGTTGCGCGTCCAAAATCGGATCATCGGAGCCAAGTGCCTCCAAACCCCATTGCCAAAACTGTCGGTATCTGCCGGCTTGCGGCCGATCGTAGCGGAACATTGGACCAAAGTACCAAAGTTTCACTGGTTGTGGTTTGTTGACCATACCGTGCTCTATGTAGGCACGAGCAATTTGTGCTGTCGCTTCCGGTCGCAAGGCAACCTTGTCGCCGCCTTGATCTTCGAATGAAAACAATTCTTTTTCAACTATGTCTGTTCCCTTACCGACTGTTCGTTCAAAAAGATTTCGTTTCTCCAAAAGTGGTAAACGAATTCTGCCAAAGCTGTAGGCATTGGACAAGTTGGTAGCCACACTCTCAATCTTTTCCCAGATCAACTGTTCTTCTGGCAAGATATCGCGAAAACCTCGCAGGAGCGTTGGCGTCTTTGATTTCTTAGCGTCCTCCGAGTCTTTTTTCGTTGCTTTCTTAGGCATATTAAAATGTATAATCCGGACTTGAAATTGTACCGAGTCGCTCGAGTGGTAAACCACGCAACCAAACTCTGCCAACAATGTTGTCTGCCGAAATCGGACCAATCTTTCTCGAGTCTAGACTGGCATCACGATTATCGCCCAACAAATAATATTCATTCAAACCAAGTGTCACTCTAACCTGACCACTGGTGTAGTCTTCAATATAATCTTCAACCAAGACTTTGCCGTTTGGATAATCGTCATTGAAAATTGTAATTTCACCTTCCAAGATCTGAACAGTCTCTCCTGGCAAACCGATCACTCTTTTAATATAGAATGACTCCGGACTGTTCGGTGGTCTAAAGACCACGATCTCGCCGCGATGAATATCGCGCAAGCGATAAGAGACCTCGTCGATGATCAAGTATTCGCTGTCGTAAAAGTTTGGTTCCATGGAAGCGCCGGTAACTACAAACGGTTGAATCAAAAAGTAGCGGACCGGAATAATGATTGCCGCTGCCAGAATAACGATCTGAACAACTTCGATCAAAAATAAAACAACAGCTCCCAAAGAAGCACCAAAAACTCGGAAAACCCATGGCTCTTGGTCTGCGTTTTTACGGTAAAAAAGCATATTACAGGAAAGATAGCATAAAAATAAGCAAAATGCAAATTTTCCCTCTCGCCAAACCCAGGGCTATCTGCTACAATAATCCCATCTTATGGACGAAGAAAAATCCGTTGATTTTCTTAAGAAGAAGTATCAGCTAGTACCTGATCGTCAGAGCCAAAAAAAGCACCGGACCGCCTTAAAAGCGGTGGTTATTGTTTTTGTTTTCTTGGCCATGACCGGTATTGCTCTTTCCTTCCAAATCAAAGTGCCAACCCAAAATGGCAGTGATCCAAGCCTTTCCCTTTTCTCCTCATTTAAAAATCTGGTGACCTCTGGTGAAAAAGATTTGGTTGGTGAAGAAGATGATCGCATTAACTTCCTGCTCTTGGGTATTGGCGGCGAAGGCCACGAAGGTCCGGAGCTGACTGACACGATTATGTTCGGCAGTTTCCAACCGTCAACTTCGGAAGTGGGTTTATTGTCTATTCCACGTGACTTGGTTGTCCCAATTCCTGACTACGGATATCGCAAGATTAATTCCGTTAATGCTTACGCTGAAATGGAAAATCCTGGAAGTGGTATAGAAGAAACTGCGAATTTGGTTGGAGAAATAGTTGACCAAAAAATTCACTACACTGTAAAAGTTGACTTTGATGGTTTTGAAGAGTTGATCGACGCCGTTGGCGGCATCGATGTTTATGTTGATCGTAGCTTTGCCGACTATACGTATCCAACCGATGACTATTTGGTGGAGACAATTGAATTCGATGAAGGCTGGACACATATGGATGGATCGACGGCTTTGAAGTTTGCTCGTTCGCGTCACGGTACCAATGGTGAAGGTTCAGACTTTGCCCGCGCCGAGCGACAACAAAAGATTCTCTTAGCCGTTAAAGAAAAGGTTCTCTCTCCAGCTGTACTTTTGAGCCCTGGTAAACTCAACAAAATCATTCAGACTTTCCAAGACAACGTTGAAACTAATTTGACCTTTTGGGAAATGACTAAGCTGGCTCGTTTTGCTCCAGACGTCAGTACCGACAATATTCATCTGACAGTTTTGGACTCTAGCCCAGACAGTCCACTTTACGAGACTAACATCAACGGCGCTTACGTCCTTTTGCCAAAACGTGACGATTGGTCACAGGTACGAGAAATTGCTGCCAACATTTACAGTGCCGAAGCTGACGATAGTTCAACCATAAAAAGTTTGGCCGCCGAACCGGTTCGCATCGAAATTCAAAATGGCACCAGTGTTGCTGGTCTTGCTTTTCAAACTTCGCAAATGCTCATGAGCGCCGGCTTTGACGTACGCCAGATCGGCAACGCAGATTCCAAGGGCTACGAACAAACGATCATTTACGACCTAACCGAGGGTAAGAAAGCTGAGGAATTGGCCATCCTCAAAGATTTTCTCGAGGCTGATGTCTCTATGTCAGCCACAGGCTGGATTTTTGCCGATGAAGTGGTACCACGAGAGCTGACTATTGCCACACCAGGAGAAGATTTGATTACTACCGATGAACCAATTGACTTTTTGGTTATTTTAGGCCAAACTGCGGAGAATCTTGTCTATCGCTAATTAGTTTAATTGGACCCTGGCCTGCTTGGCCAAAAAATTTTCTCATGACCGTTCAACCGCCAAAAGTAGCTATCATCGGTCGCGTTAATGTTGGTAAGTCAACTCTTTTTAACCGACTGATCGAAAAGCAAAAGTCCTTAGTTTCTAAGATCCCTGGAACCACCAGAGATCGTTTTGAAGCTGATTGTTTGTGGCGCGGTCGAGTTATCCGGCTCATTGACACAGGCGGCATGGATATTAATCCGGCAGCTAAAGTTGATGCCGAAACTATTGAACAAGCCCGCTTGGCGATCAAAGAAGCTGCGGCCATAATTTTTGTTGTTGACCTCACCAGCGGACTCCAAGACGATGATCGTCAACTGGCTAAAGAACTGATGAAAAGTAACAAGCCAGTGATTTTGGCTGGCAACAAGGCCGATACTGTTAAACTCCGCTCCTTAGCCGGCGAAAAAGAATGGTACAAATGGAATTTGGGAACACCACTGCCAATTTCTGCTTCACGTGGATCGGGTACTGGTGATCTTTTGGACCGAGTCTTTGAAGCGCTCGATGAAGTCAATAATCCGGCTGTTGAAATTCAAGAACTGATGGCAATCAGAGTAGCCGTACTTGGTAAACCAAATGTTGGTAAATCAACACTTCTCAATTCTCTCGTGGGTCATCATCGTTTCATTACCTCAGAAAAAGAACACACAACTCGAGAACCAAACGACACTGTTATTCATGTTGACGGTAAAACCTATCTCCTCATTGATACGGCCGGCATGCGCAAGACTGCTAAAATGAAAGCCGGTAAATCAGAGTTGGAGATTGCCGGTGTTCATCGTTCATTGCAAGCCGTAAAAAGAGCTCACGTTATTCTTTTTGTCATCGATGTTACCAAATCAATCCAAACTCAAGACAAACATCTGGCCGGTGAAATCGCCGAAGGAAAAGCTAGCGTGATTATTATTGCCAACAAATGGGATCAGATTCCTGACAAAGATTCAAAAACGATCAATAAATTCGAAGACTACATTCGGGGTAATTTACCACAACTGGATTATGCGCCGATTGTTTTCACTTCAGCCATAACCGGTAAGCGTGTTCAGGGTCTCTTTAATTTGATCGATGAAGTTTACCAAAATCGCTTTACCGAGCTTGATCATCGCGAAACCTATCAATTCATCAGCAAGGCGATTAAAAAGCATTTACCAAGCAAAGGAACTGGGCCGGCTTATCCAAAAATCACTTCCTTCCATCAAATTGACGTTAATCCGCCAACCTTCCGTTTGGGACTCAAACAAAGATACAAAACAGCGCTTAATGAAACATATTTGCGCTACCTAGAAAATCAATTACGCGACCAGTACGGTTTCGATGGCACACCTATTAGGGTAATTGTCGGCGCCGGTGAACGTAAACGTTCCATTACTGGTCAAGAATATGAAAAGTATGACTAAATTAATCGTTGGACTGGGAAATCCCGATGAACAATATAAAAACACCAGACACAACATGGGCTACATGGTTCTTGATCGTTTGGCAGAAATTTTGGATGTAAAATTTAGCAGAGACAACGACCTCGACGCCGCCATTGTTGAGACTAATCTTTCCGGCGAAAAAATTATTTTATTGAAGCCTGAAACTTTTATGAACCGCTCTGGCGAAGCTGTCCAAAAAGCAGCGGCGAAATTTAAATTGACCGACGCAGCACAAATTTGGGTAGTCTATGATGATGCTGCCTTGCCTTTTGGAACTTTGCGTATTCGTCTGGAAGGTTCAGCTGGCGGACACAATGGAATAAAATCACTCATTGAACAACTTGGTCAAGAAGATTTTGTCCGTTTGCGAGTTGGTATTGGAGAACCTGTAGAACCAATGTTATTGGAAGATTGGGTGCTCTCAAAATTCGATAATCAGGAACAAGAATCATTGCCTAAGGTGACTGCGACCGTTGCTGAAAAAATTAATCAGGCTTTCAAAGTCGGTATCGAAAGTTTAACTGAAAACCTGACCGAAGAATAAACATGAATTCCGATCTTCCCTACTGGCTCGGGCTCAATGAGAATCCAAAATTTGGCCCGCAAGCATTTAAAAAACTCCTCAATCATTTTCCAAATATGAAAGAGGCGTTTTTTGCAAATGGAGAAGATTTGGTTGCTGCCGGGCTAAGCGAAAATCAAGTCAAACATTTCCAGGAACTCCGCCAGGAAATTCGACCAGAAAAAATCGTCAAAGAAATGCAGGAGAACAACTTGCAGGCCCTAACTCTCGCTGATGATACTTACCCCGAGCTCTTACGAGAGATTTATGATCCGCCAGGAGTTCTCTACGTGGCTGGTTATCTACCGCCAAACGAGACTAAACATTTGGCTGTAGTCGGTTCACGCCACGCCACCAATTACGGACTTAAAAATGCGCACGACTTGAGTTTTACTCTGGCAGAAGCCGGTGTTGTCATTGTCAGTGGCTTAGCTTATGGCATTGATGAGGTGGCTCATCAAGCTGCTTTAGAAGCCGACGGAATTACAGTGGCGGTCCTGGCTTGTGGCTTGCTTCATCTTGATAGTCGTCAACGATATCTCTCGAAAAAAATTATTGAAGGCGGCGGGGCAGTTGTTTCTGAGTTCCCTCTCCATGCTGCCGCCCTCAATCATCACTTCCCGTATCGCAACCGCATCATCTCTGGATTGAGCCAAGGCACTTTGGTAATTGAAGCAGCAGAAAAATCCGGTTCCTTAATAACTGCGCGGGCCGCACTCGACCAAAACCGCGACGTCTTTGCTATTCCCGGTCCGATTAATGCCGAGACCTCCAAAGGAACTAACAACTTATTAAAACTCGGCGCTCATGTTGTCACCGAAGCACAAGACATTTTCAATGTTTTTGAAGTCGACAGTCGACCAGTACACAAAGAAAAATATGAACCAGGTAGTGAAGAAGAAAAAAATATTTTGGAGTTACTTTCCAAGACGCCTATCCACATCAATGAAATCATTCGTCAAACGCAACTTTCCAGCGCCACTATTGCCAGTACGCTATCACTCTTAGAAATAAAAGGACGTGTTCAACAAATTGGTGGTATGTACTACATTCTTGTTTAGCGCTACAATATTCTCGCTATGCAACATGCCTTTCTACGAGCCTATCAAGAGATGCTCTCTTTGAATAATTTGCAGCTCAAACAATTTTCAGATTCAAAAGCAGAACTTTTGCGATCGCAGCAAAGACTCGAGGCTTTTCTGAATCAAATTGGCAATCCTGAAAAGCATCTCGACTTCATCCACATTACCGGCACCAGCGGCAAAGGCTCAACAGCCAACATGATCCATCAGATTTTAGTCGAGGATGGACAAAAAGTTGGTACTTATCTCTCACCACACACAACCAGTTTTCTGGAACGTTTTCGTTTGGACAATGGACTCATGGATCCCAATGTTCTCGCCAAACAGATGCGTTTTATTTTGAATGAGTTTCAAAAATTTTTAGCGACCGGAGAAATTTTATCTTTCTTTGAACTGGCAACCTGCTTGGCAATCTATTCAATGAAAAAAGCCGGAGTGGATTGGTGTATTTTGGAAGCCGGCTGCGGCGGACGCTGGGATGCAACAAATATCATTCCTCGGCCGGTCGTGGCTATCATTACCAACATTAATAAAGACCACACAGATATCTTGGGCGATTCCCTATCTTTGATTGCTTACGAAAAAGCCGGGATCATTAAAAAAGGTTCTACGGTGCTTTGTGGTGAAACCAGACCGTCGCTTAAAAAAATCTTCACCAAGGAAGCTATTAAAGAACAAGCGGCACTATTTTTTATCCCTGCACCAACTGGCAATAAGATTGATGAAAATTTCGGTAGCCACCAACAGCACAATGCTGCACTAGCCGAGCGAGCAGCTAAAGAGATCGGTGTCGCAGATGCCGTAATCAAGCGCGCCATGAAAAAAATTAAGAGCTTACCGTGTCGTTTTGAAACAATTCAGAAACGCCCACAAATTATTCTCGATGGTGCTCATTCCCCTGCTAAGATTGCCTCTACAGTTGAGCGTATCAAAAAGCTTGGCAAACCGGTCCGTCTGATTTTTGGCTGTGCTGCCAACAAAGAAGCCGATGAAATGATGAAACAATTGGTGCCGGTTGTTGTTTCAGTGACCACAACCAGGTTCAGTATGGAATTTCGGAAAGCTGCTAATCCGGCTGACCTTCTCAAACAAGTACCAAAACAAAAAAGAGCTGGCTATTTTATCGATCATAAGGACGCCTTAAAACACGTTAAAAAACTGCGTCAGGATGATGAGATTATTGTAGTCACTGGCTCCTTGTTCCTCTCTGGAGAAATGCGCAGTTTCTGGATTCCGGAAAGTGAGATCTTAAAGCACCGTTCCAGCTTCCCTATTTGACAAATTTCGCGAACCTTTGCATTATGCCAGCGTTATGAGCAAACTTTTAATTGTCGAGTCTCCAACAAAAGCTCGAACAATCAAGAAATTTTTAGGCAAAGACTATCAGGTCATTTCTTCATTTGGCCACATCCGTGATCTTCCTACTAAAGAGATGGGTGTGGATTTTAATAATGGTTTTGAACCAAAATACGTTATTCCAGCCGATAAAAAGAAACGGGTCACTGAATTAAAGACCGCTGCCAAAACCGCCAACGAAATCTATCTGGCGACTGACGAAGACCGAGAAGGAGAAGCGATCGCTTGGCATATTGCCGAGATCTTAGGGCTCGATCCGGAAAAAGCAAAACGAATTACTTTCCACGAAATCACTAAAGCAGCTATTGAAGATGCGCTAACCCAGCCACGACATCTTGCCATGGATTTGGTTGACGCTCAGCAAACTCGACGAATTCTCGACCGTATCGTTGGTTACGAACTTTCTCCTTTTCTTTGGAAAAAAGTTCGTCGTGGACTTTCTGCCGGTCGTGTCCAATCAGTTGCCGTGCGCCTAATAGTTGAGCGTGAGCGAGAACGTTTGGCTTTTAAGAGTGAGGAGTATTGGACAATCGATGGTTTATTTTCTAAAAACAACACTGAATTCGAAGGTAAACTTCAGGCCATTAAAGGTAAGGCTGTCAAAAAACTGGAAATTAAAACTCAAGAAGCAGCGGAAGCGATCGTTCAAGCTGTTAAAGATCAACCTTTTACCGTTACTGCGGTTAGTAAAAAACAAGCAACCCGTAAAGCACCAACACCATTGAAAACCTCTGTTTTGCAACAAGAAGCAAACAACAAATTTGGTTTCAGCGCCAAGCAGACAATGCAACTGGCACAAAAATTATACGAAACAGGTCGCATTACTTACATGCGTACCGACTCCGTTAACTTGGCTGATAAGTTTTTGGCTGAAGCACAGGATTTCATTTCTAGTAACTTTGGTGCTGCCTATGCCAAAGGCCCAATCACTTATAAAACTACCACCAAAGGCGCTCAAGAAGCTCACGAAGCAATCCGGCCAACCGATGTCACCCTCACTCCAGAAGCTCTCGAAGGAAAAGTAGATGCCCAGATGTTTAAACTTTACGATTTGATCTGGCGCCGCACCGTGGCTAGCCAACTGCCATCGGCCAAACTGGAAAGAACGGCTGTTGATTTGGAAGCCAAAGATTATACTTTCCGCGCTAATGGCAGCGTGATCGTTTTCGATGGCTTTATGAAAGTCTACAAAAACGCCACTGAGAAGTTACTGCCTGAACTTTCAGAAAAGGATACAGTCGTTGCAAAAACAATTGAACCAAAGCAACACTTTACTGAACCGCCAGCTCGTTATTCAGATGCGACTTTGATTAAAGAGTTGGAAGACTATGGTATTGGCCGACCTTCAACTTACGCACCGACGATTAGTACAATTATCGATCGCGGCTATGTTGATCGGGACGACAATAAAAAACTATTTCCAACCGATATCGCTTTTGTTGTCACAGATCTCCTCATGGAGCACTTTAAAGACATTGTTGACTACGACTTTACGGCAACAATGGAAAAATCACTCGATGAAATTGCTGAGGGTCAAATTGATTGGGTGCCGATGCTCGAGGCTTTCTATGGTCCGTTCCATCAAAACCTGGAAGAAAAGTCTAAAGATCTTTCACGCGAAGATGTCATGCCATCTCGCGAGCTTGGTCCTGATCCGGAAACCGGTAAAATAATTATTGCTCGAACCGGCCGTTTTGGACCTTATTTACAACTTGGCGAGTGGAGCGAAGAAGATCGAAAAGCCAAGATCAACAAACCAAAAATGGTTTCACTGCCAAAAACCATGAATGCCGAATCGGTAACTTTGGAAGAAGCCCTGAAACTCATGGAACTTCCACGAACCGTTGGCTCTCTAATTGATGGTACTGAAATCACGGCCCAAATTGGACCGTACGGACCATATTTGAAAGCAGGAAAAACCAACGCTTCCTTGCCAGACGATTATAATGTTTTGACCGTTACTGAGGCTGAGGCGCGACAAATTATTTCCGCGGCCGCAGAACTTAAAAAACAACAACAAACTCCAATCTCTGAACTTGGCAAAGATCCAAATAGCGGCGGCGAGATTCAAGTCAAAGTCGGACGCTATGGGCCATACATTACTGACGGAAAAACTAATGTTTCAATTCGCAAAGGCACTGAACCAGAAAGCATTACCCTAGAGGAAGCAGTTGAACTTTTAGAAAAGAAACGACACGCCCCGAAACGAAATTGGGGTAGAAAGAGTAAATAAAAATTCGGCTCTTGGTACAAACCAGAGCCGAATTTATTTTCTACTTATTTCGATTTGGGAAGAAAGCTTCTCGAATCGCTTTGCCAAAAGCAACCAAAGATCCCAAGAAGAAGCCACTGCCGAGCGCTCCCGCCGTACCAGCACCTCGAACAGCTGCACCTGGCGCAGCCGCAATTTTTTTAGCTCCTTTAATACCTGCTTCGCCGGTTTTCTTAACCATTAAAGCTCCCACAGTTGCCGCAACACCAGCGCCATAAGCACCGGCTTTGGCTGTCATTACCGCCAAATCTTTAGCTGCATCTTTAAAAGCTTCTTGATTAGTAGTTGCCGGCATACCAGTTTCCCGACGATGGATCTCTCGCCGCACCATATCTTCAAAAGCATCAAGTTGCGTAGTCAATTCTTTTACTTCTTTATTCTTTTCATCCATTTCTGCTTTAATCGCTGCCTCAATTTCTTGTGCTTTATCGGCGTAAACATCTACGATTCCTCGCGCTTTCAAATCTGCATTACGCTCGCGCAATCTTGTTAAGTAGTTCTGCATGACTTTAATATCGCTTTTTATCACAAACAATTTTTGTCTTGCTTTAAGATAAGGCTCTTGCTCAGCCTCTAGACCTAATTGTTTTGCAGTTTCAAGATTAAAAATTCCCCTGCCCTCTAAAGCATCCATCTCCGCGTTTTCAACTCTCGCCTGTTGTTCTTCTGCTGATTCAACTCCGGGAAAAACCAAAGAATCTCTGCTCTCAGCTTGACGGAGATGCTCTTCAAAAAGTGCAATTCGCTTCTCTGCAGCTTGAATCTTAACAGCATTATCTGCCATTTTTTCTTTGACGTTTTTAACAACGGTTGTAAATTTGCCAAAATCAAATTCTTGAGCACCACCTTTTACCGCTTGTAAACGCTGCATTCTATCACTCAATTCTTTGAAATATTCTGTAAGCTGTTTCTGATCGCTTTCAAGACTAGCCTTTTCAATCTTAGCCGGTAAATAATTTTTTACGTATTCGGCTTCTGTCTTAGAATCGATCGCCTTCTGTTCAGGGATTGTCTCTGGATCATTAATTACTTTTAGTTCAATATCCTGAAGTCGAGCAGCTCTGTCAGCTTCTGATTCTGGCTGAGGCAATTCATAATCAACCGGTGCTGGCATTTCCACATCGTCTCTTTGTTCTTCTGCCAATTTCTCTGCCGCTTGGCGTTCACGTTCAGTCCGCTCTTCTTCTTCGGTCAACATTTCAACCTCATCATCAGAGCTGACATAACCATAATCTTTTATTTTCCTGGCCTCAACCGGTATCCTGCCAGGTTCTCGATAACCTCCCTCGCCGATAATTTTATTCATAAAGCATAATTATTATGGTTAAGTTTACCAAAAATACTTGCACCAAGACAAGAAGAGCGATAACCTGTTAGAAGGTTATGCCACTAAATATTAGCTCAAATACCGATTTTTCCAGACTCTCCTCCCTTTTGGAAGGTGAGCGTTATTCAGATGAAGACCGTGCACTCATTAAAAAGGCCTATAATGTTGCCAAAAAGGCTCATGAGAACCAAACCCGTTTCACTGGCGAGCCGTATTTCAACCATTGTTTCGCCACTGGCATGAAACTAGCTCAGTTGCTCTTGCCGGCGGAAGTTATCACGGCTGGTCTTTTACACGACGTTTTAGAAGATGCCGACGTCACTGCCGAAGATCTGGAAAGTCAATTTGGCGCTGACGTCGTTGGCATGGTCCAAAGTGTCACCAAACTTGGTCATGTGCAGTATCGCGGTATTGAGCGTTACGTGGAAAATTTGCGTAAGATGTTCATTGCCATGGCTGAAGACGTTCGGGTTATCTTTATTAAATTTGCTGACCGCATGCACAACATGGAAACTCTCTATGTTTTGCCTGAACAAAAGCGGACCCGAATCGCCAACGAAGTCATGGAAATCTATGCTCCAATTGCCAATCGATTGGGAATGGGAGAATACCGCGGTTTGTTCGAGGATTACAGCTTCAAGTATCTACAACCAAAAGAATATAACTGGACCAAACATCTTTTGGAGCAGCGAGTAAAAAAATTCGGTCCGGCCATGAACAATGCCATGCACGATGTTGAGCGTGAACTTTTAAAGCACGACATTGCGCCACAAAACGTCCACGGACGGATCAAATTCTGCTATAGCCTTTACCGCAAACTCCTGCGCTACAACAACGACATCAACAAAATCTACGATATTGTGGCCCTGCGCATTATTGTTAATGACGTTACCGATTGTTATGCGGCTCTGGGTATTTTACACGGCATGTACAAACCACTTTCCGGCCGTATTAAAGATTATATTGCGCAGCCTAAACCAAACGGTTATCAATCGCTCCACACCACTGTTTTTTCTGACGATGGTTCAATTATGGAATTCCAGATTAGAACTGTAGAAATGCATGAAGAAGCTGAATACGGTGTGGCTGCCCACTGGCGTTATAAAGAAGGTCAAAAAATTCGAGAGAAGAAAGTGAAGTGGATGGAAGAATTAACAAAGGTGCAAAAGGAATTAAAAGAATCAGATTTTATTGAGCGCCTCAATGAGTTAAAGCTCGACATGTTTCAAGATCGGATTTTTGTCTTCACACCAAACGGTGACGTTTTTGATTTGCCTGTTGGGTCAACACCGGTTGATTTTGCCTACCATGTCCACACCGACGTTGGAAACAAAGCCACGGCCGCCAGGATCAATCACCAAATTGCTAACCTCGACACTGAGTTAAAGTCTGGTGACATGTGTGAAATTGTGGTCGACAAAAACCGCCGGACACCGAATGCCGATTGGCTCAAATTTGTTAAAACTCACCACGCACGTAGTAAAATCAAAGACGCTTTGCGTGGCGGCAAAAAATCAATCTTGCGCAGCTTAATGAAGCGATGATATGAAAAAGTTTTTCACAAAAAAAGAAATACTCATTGGTGGTATTGGCGCTCTAATCGGTTTTTTAATTTCTCTTTTATTTACCGTCACTTCTTTTTATTATTCTTTCTCATTACCAGATCTGGTTGTCGCAATTATCAAAATTCCGATTCTTACTGGTATTTTCTCAACTTCAATTATTCTCTATCCAGTTTGTCTTATTAGCGATCCTTACACCGCAACAAGCTGGTGCGCAGGACTTGGATTAGACTCTGGTCCAGCGCAGTGGTTCGAATTCTTAATGATCCACTTCAGTTTTGCTTTCTACCTCGGGCTTTTTTTCTTAATCACAGCAAAACTATTTAATTTCATCAAAAATCGAAATAAATAACATTATTCCAAAAAACACCTCGTTCCATGTGGCGGGGTGTTTCTTTTCGAATAAACGAACTCCGTGGCTCGTTTATTCCTCTAATCTTTCAATAATATTTTTCAGTTCCTCTTTCGAGTAAAAATGGACAATCAGCTTCCCGGCGTTTCCTTTCATGGAAAGTTCTACTTTGGTGCCCAAGGCCTCCCGTAACTGACTCTCGAGCGCAGCAACATTAGGATCCTTAGCCTTCTTTTCTCGAGCTTGATTGCCGGCTCTAGCTTCAGCTTCCCGGACAGTCATCCCACCTTGAAGCATTTCTTTGAATAATGCTTTTCTCTTCTCCAGGTTTGATTCAGCCAACAAAGTCCTGGCATGACTTCGGCTAATTTTTCCCGATGACAGCGCATCGAGAACTTCAGGATCAAGCTCCAACAAGCGCATGGTGTTGGTTACATGCGATCGGCTCTTACCGACTCTGGCCGCAACCTCTTCTTGTTTTAATGAAAACTGATCAACTAAAGCCTGATACGCTTGCGCTTCCTCAACTGGATCTAGATCAGCGCGTTGAATGTTTTCGATCAAAGCTAATTCTAATTTTTGTTGTTCTGTGGCACTGCGAACAACTACCGGCACATTTTTCAAACCCAACATCTTTGAAGCTCGCAGACGTCTTTCACCAGCAATTAATTCATAAGTACCATCTCCTCTATCTGTGACCACCAACGGCATCAAAACACCGTGTTCTTTGATTGAAGACAACAAATCTTCCAAATCAGACGAAGCGAAATTCTTACGCGGCTGGTGCGGATTAGCAACAATATTGTCGACCGAAACTTGACTGACCCCGGCATTGGCTGCACGACCGGCATCAGTATCTGGTTCTGGGGCAATTTTTTGCGGGATCAAGGCACCTAAGCCTCGTCCCAATCCTCCTTGTGGTGATGGCATATTATTTTTCTCTCATTAAAAACTCGTTGGCCAACCGCTCATAAGCCCGAGCGGCTTTTGAAGCTGGATCGTAGTGTAAAATTGACTGGCCAAAACTTGGTGCTTCAGCCAAACGAATGCTGCGCGGAATAACTGCTCGGAAAATCTTCTCTGGAAAATATTTATACAATTCCTCCAGTACTTGGTTTGAAAGTCTGGTTCTTGAATCAAACATGGTGATCACTGCACCCATAATTTCAAGCTCTGGTTTAATTGACTGCTTGATCAAATTGATAGTATTCATGAGTTGCCCCATGCCTTCCAAAGCATAATATTCAGCTTGCACCGGAATTAGCACACTGTCAGCCGCCACTAAACCATTAATCGTCAACATGCCAAGAGAAGGTGGATTATCGATCAATATATAATCAAAATCATTTCTAATTTCCAAAAGCGCATTGTGTAACTTCCGTTCACGATTAATTTCGTTAACCAATTCCACAGAAGCTCCGGCCAAATTTGGATTAGCCGGCAACACAAAAAGTCCTTCGTGATTAGTTTTGACGACCAAATCTTTGGCCGAATGAGTTCCGGCCATGGCTTCGTAAGTACCTCGGAGATCTGAGATATTTAAACCAAGACCACTCGAGGCATTGCCTTGCGGATCCAAATCAACCAAAAGCACAAACTTTCCCAAACTAGCTAAAAAAGCAGCCAAATTAATGGCGGTCGTTGATTTTCCCACCCCTCCCTTTTGATTAACGATCGAAACCATTTGTGCCATAAGACGGGACAATTATATAAAAAAAATGCTGGTTATTACAAATTTATACAAACAAAAATAG
>CAZYCR010000002.1:0-42383 GCA_964645815.1 uncultured Gammaproteobacteria bacterium | reverse complement strand
AATTATTTTTTCCAGCGGCAATGTTTTGACCGACGTCTCAGTAATAAGCTGGCAAACCACTGCTTCCACCCGTCTTCCTTTAAAAGTTACCTCAACTAAATCTCCAACATTTACAGATAAATTTTTTGGTACTTCGTAATCAAAAAAAGTGAACCTCCTGGGCAAACGCTTAACGAGGTACACTTGGGCAAACATATTATTTTAAAGCCAGATGGACCACTAAATAACCAACACCAAAAGGTGCTTCATAACTTAAGACTTGAGGTGAAATGGAGACGCGTTCCAAAAGGCCGAAAAGAATCAAGAGTGAACGGTAAATTGCTTGTTGCGCATTTTTAATCATCTCTTTATCCAGGCTGATCATGCCAGCGGTATTTTTATTGGTAATTAATTCTTGAATCTTTTGATCAAATTTTTCGCCGTCTGGACTAAAGCCGACAGGAGATTCCGAAGTCAAGGCATGAGAAAGATCACCGGCAGCAATCACGGCGATTCGCTTTGGGCTGTCCACGATAACTTCTTTCAAAGACTGTCCAAAAGTAAAATGATCTTTAGCTTCGAGTTCAGAATAGGTGAGTGGTACCAGCTGAACATTTGGCAACTGTCGAGTTAAGAGAATAAGAGGAACAGCTGAGGCGAAATTAAGGGCTTCATCGGAAGTTAGGGTAAAGGGTTGCTTTTGGCGTCGCAAATCACGCTGCAGTTGATCAATTAGATGTAGCGCCGGTCGAAAACTTTTCTCTAAAGAAAGAACACCAAATTCAGCCATATCAAAGCGGTAAGGATCAGTTAGGTTCACTGAAAAAGCATCCGGGTAAATTGTTGGATGTTCACTGATTAGTAAAATAACCTCCGGATGAGCCGCATACAAGTCATCGGCCAGCTCTTTCATTCCCTCGATTGTTTCCGCCAAAAGATGCATCTTGTCCTTATTAACTTCGGGCAAAAGAAGCGGCGAATGTGGTGTAATACCGGCAAAAACTAACATACTATTCAAGCTCCTCAAGCGGTAGCCCAAGAGGGTGGGCGTTAAGTGCTGAGTCGGATAAAGTTAAAATATCAGACCAAGAATAGCCGTAGGACAAGAATACTGACTCACTTGGAATAGCGTGGCGTTTTCCTTCAGCAATAACATAAACTGTAGGGTCGGAAGAGGTTTTAACCAGATAACCGTCTGGCAAGGTTACTTGCGGGCCTTCTTTGTATTGTTCAACTTCGACCGGATCTATCAAAACCGGCACTCTGTTGGCAAACCTTGCCTTTAAAATTACAACGTCAATGATTGGCTGACGAACACCGTTTTCGACGTAGAAGACTGCACCAGTTGTTTTGAGCTGCAAAAGCACGCCTTCCGGATGACTGGTGGTCGCTGTAATTGGTTCGCCGTTGTCAAAATAGACTAAATCTTCATTGGTGATATCGACGATTTCATCTTCGACAAAGCCAATCTTGCGGAATGTTTCCATACTATCGATGTGGCGCAATGCGTCATCGACCAACAAGTAAATATTGCCGCTTTCATCTTTTAGTAGGGAATAATTTGGAAAATCAATTGGTCGACCTTCCGGATAAGCATCAAGCACGTTTTCCGGAACTTCAATAATCAGATCAGGATTGAATCTGGAAAGAAAAGCACTCCAGGAATGAATTGGTCGTTTGTAACCATACTCAATCAAATAAATGCCAGGCTCACCAACGATTTTGAGTAGGGTTCCTGTTGGGTGTTGGAAACCAAACCAGCGATCCCAAATAGTCGCAAAATTATAGTTTCCAGAGATGTGCGGAGTGTAGGCATAGAGCGCGGCTGTGGCGGCATTTTCCGGAACAATAGTTTGGCCATCAATTTCTACTTCCATTCCGGGACCGTATTTGCCTTGAGTTGAGCCATTGGATTCAATGTCTGCCATATAGCCTTCACTAAACTGCATGGCCGCTGAATTAACTTGTTTGCCAAAGCCCTTCCAACGTTGAATGGCAGGGTCATCCATAGCACAAGTATCGCAGACAGCGTATCCGGTAGCCCAATCGAGTTGTTCCTGGCTTGGGTCGTCGTCTTCAATTAAACTTTGTTCTTTTTGTAATAAGACCAATAAAAATTTTGGGCTAACCCCATTTTGTTGGGCAGAGCGAAGAATTATATCTGCTGCATAGCGGGTAGTGCCTTGCCAATCTTCGGTTTTGTAGCTCGATAAATAGCCTCGATCTAGGAAGTTTTGAATCTCATTTAATCCCATGGAAAACGAGTCAGTCAGGTCCCAATCAGAAATAAGGAAATTTGGGTCAAATGCAGCTTCGGCCTTTTGTACTGGAATAAAAATAAGTACTGCAAAAATAGCAAAAATTAGTCGCTTCATACAGACCTATTATAACACAAATAAAAACCACTTTTCTATGATATTTTAATGTTTAAAGTTTAATCCAATTTTAGCCAAAAAACGACGTTTTAACCTTGACAAAAGGCCATTTTTATGCTATTATTTAAAGTCGTCAAGAATGGCAAATAGTGCCTATCGACGAACAGTTCGCTCCTACTCATTTGGCCAAAAGGCCAGGAGGTCAGCAATGACCAACATGTTTAAGCTTCTCGGTCTGACCATCAAGCTTCTGGGTCTGACCATCAAGCTTCTGGGTCTCGGTCTCAAGATCGCGGCCCTCGCCGTCTTCCTCCTCGTCGCCCTCACCGGCTGCGAGGAGTGGCCCGGTGGCTGGCCCATGGCGGGTCAGTGTAACAACGGCATCGGGTTCGTCGAGGATCTGTGCTCGGGCCCCGCGCTCGAGCCGGGAAGTCTCGAGATCGGCATCGAGGTCAACGACCGCATGTCGATCGGCGCCCCCATCCACTGGGAGCTGCGCTACGACCGTGCCAACCTGGTCGGGGTGCTCGACACCACCGTCTGGGACCCGCTCGCACAGGTCAACACCCCCGGGGTCATCTCGGAGGGCGACCTGGAGGTCCGCGCCGTCATCGACGGCCAGCAGGCCTTCTGCGAGGCGAACTCGGCGGGGATGTTCATCTACGCCGAGAACAATGGTCTCGAGGTCGAGTTCCGCGAGTACCAGCGGGACGACGACTGCTACGCCAAGATCCGACTCGACGACTTCATCGTCAACAACTAGTCGGGTTTGGCTCTCGCGCTCCGGTGCACCTAGTGTGCCGGGGCGTTCGTGTTTTTACAAAAGAAAATCACCCTTGCGGGTGTTTTAAATTTGTCTGGTGGACCCTACGAGACTTGAACTCGTGACCTCTTGCATGCCATGCAAGCGCTCTAGCCAGCTGAGCTAAGGGCCCATAATTTATGTCCTTAGCGAGGCTGGCGATCGTGCCAGCTGTTTCCAATCCGCCGTAGCTACAAAGTAGCGAAGGAGGAAGCTAAGGGCCCATAATTTATGCCCTTAGCGAGGCTGGCGATCGTGCCAGCTGTTTCCAATCCGCCGTAGCTACAAAGTAGCGAAGGAGGAAGCTAAGGGCCCAAACATGCTCAGATTCTATGCAATCTATTTCATTTTTGCAAGGGGCAGATCTTTAGCCTATAATAGATCGGTATGGATTTAAATGAATATCAGCAAAAGTCACGCAAAACCGCTCTTTATCCGGAGATTGGCAATAACTTAGGTTATCCAACCTTAGGTCTTTGTGATGAAGCAGGAGAGGTAGCCGGTAAAGTCAAAAAAATGTTTCGAGATGACCATGGAATACTTAGTTATGAACGTCGGGAAGCGATTATTTTGGAACTAGGAGATGTCCTTTGGTATGTTGCTCAGCTGGCCACTGAACTTAATGTTTCCTTGGATGAAGTAGCTGAACGCAATATTACTAAACTCTATTCTCGCCTGGAACGTGATCAAATTCACGGCGACGGAGATAACCGCTAACTATGTTCGACCAAATACTTTATTACCGAGATCTGGGCCATTTTTTGGATCCATATTTTATTAATTTCTTTTATCAATATTACTGGTTAACATCTATTTTGATTATTTGGTCGCTCACTTGGAAAGGCTTAGCACTTTGGCGGGCAGCAGAATTGAAATCAAAAACATGGTTTGTAGTTATTCTCATTTTTAATACATTGGGATTATTAGAAATTGGTTACTTATTGGCAACCAGGAAATCAAAATCACAAAATTATGAAATCAATCAATAGTTTGAAATCAAAGACGAAAATCATTGGTGAAAGTTTCAGATCAAAAGTTCTTGGCTACATTCTGGCTGGTTTTGGTTTGGTGGCCGGTCTTGCTTGGAATGACGCCATTAAAGCTTTGATAGATCACTTATTTCCAGCCGGTGAAGGCTCAAGCCTGACGGCCAAGTTCATCTATGCGCTTGTGGTGACTGTTATGGTGGTGATCGTGACAATTATTTTAGCTAAAGTATTCAAGACTGAATCAGAAGAAAAACAGTCTTGACGCCTCCCGAATAGTCTGATTAACTGAAAAGTCCACAAAGGAGGTGTGGTTTGAAGAAAAACGTGATGTTCGCTCACGTGACTTCTCGCGATCGCTCCTCCTACATCATCGTGCAAGGAGAGCTGATCGAAGCTGAAGGCTGGCGAGTTCTCGTCAGTTTCAAGACTGGCGACTGTGATGGAGTGGTAAGGAGAACCATCACTGATCTCCACGAACTCGACTACATTCTCAGTCAGTTCCGCAATCGGCACGGCTGGTTTGGAGCGCGAGTGACCGTGGAGACGCTACTACTTGTGAATGAAGTAGTTCGCCGACTGATCCTCGATGGATTTGCCGAAGCCTTCGATATTTCCGATCTTTTTCGGCATCTGCTCCACGCTGACCCGGTCGCAACTAAACACTCTGAAGACGACTAGTAAGAGTGCGCGCCGGGTCGTTGTTTTTATGCAGAAACAAGTGTTGATTCTTTGACGCGAATTTTAATCTCATCTTGAACGGCGTCGATGGTAACTTTAGCCTCAGAAGGGATTTCACCGATGATTATTTTCATAGCCAAAGGATCAAGAATATCATTTTGAATAATTCGTTTGAGAGGTCGAGCGCCGTATTGCGGATCGTAACCTTTTTTACCAAGTAGTTTTTTAGCTCGTTCAGTTACATTTAAGCTAATGCTTCTCTGATCACTTAGTCGTTTAGAAATTATCTCTAGTTGAAGGCTAACAATGTCGGCAATATTATCTTCGGAAAGAGCATGGAAAAAGATAACTTCATCGACCCGATTCAAAAATTCAGGTTTAAAGTTTTCTTTCAAAAGTTCCAGGACTCTTTTCTTTGCCTCGCTTTGTGAAGTTACTTCTTTGTTACTCTCAAAACCAATGCTACCTTGACGATCAGCGTTCAAGAGTACCTCTGATCCAAGGTTAGAAGTCATGATAATAACAGTATTTTTAAAGTTGACTTTGCGTCCTTTGGCATCTGTTACATGACCGTCGTCTAAGATTTGCAACAAAATATTAAAGACATCAGGATGCGCTTTTTCAATTTCATCGAACAAGATAACAGAATAGGGATGTCGACGTACTTTTTCCGTAAGTTGTCCGGCTTCATCGTAGCCAATGTAGCCAGGAGGAGCACCGATCATCTTGCTGACCGCGTGCTTTTCCATGTATTCGGACATATCCACGCGAATCAAAGCCTCTTCGTCATTGAACATGAATTCAGCCAACGCTTTAGCTAACTCTGTTTTACCAACACCGGTTGGGCCCAAGAAAATAAATGAACCAATTGGTCGACGTTCTTCGGAGATCCCGGCTCTTGAACGACGCAAAGCATTGCTGACAGCTGTGATTGATTCATTCTGTCCAACAACTCTTTGAGCCAGGTTCTCTTCCATCTTGGCCAGCTTATCAAGTTCGCTCTCGAGCATTTTAGAAACCGGAATATGAGTCCAACGAGCCACTACAGCGGCAATTTCTTGGTCTCCAATCATTTCTTTCAAAAGACCACGCTCAGATTGAAACTTTCTCAACTCCTCTTGAGAATTTTGTAGTTCATCTCGTTTTTGAGGAATGAGGCTGTATCTAATTTCAGCAACTTTTTGCAAATCGCCTTTGCGCTCTTCGTATTCAGATTCGCTTGTTAGTTTATCGATTTCATCTTTTAATTCGCGGATATGTTCAATAATGCTTTTTTCATTTTTCCAACGCAACTCCAAATCACTTGATTGCTCTTTAAGATCAGCAATTGTTTTTTCAATTTCGCGAAGACGCTTTTTTGAATCCTTATCTTCTTCTTTTAGAAGTGATTGTTTTTCAATTTCATAGCGCATTTCTTCTCGTTTCAAGCGATCCAAATCTTCCGGCATTGAGTCGATTTGCATTCTGAGAGCTGCCGCTGATTCGTCGATAAGGTCAATTGCTTTATCTGGTAAATGACGGTCAGTGATGTAGCGATGTGAGAGTTCAGCAGCCGCAACAATGGCCGCATCAGAAATGCGGACACCGTGGTGAATTTCGTACTTTTCTTTAATGCCTCGCAGGATAGCAATGGTATCGTCAACTGTTGGCTCTTCAATCATTACCGGCTGAAAACGTCGCTCAAGCGCCGCATCTTTTTCAACGTATTTTTGATATTCCTTAATTGTGGTGGCACCAATAACTCTAAGTTCACCACGCGCCAGGGCCGGCTTTAACATGTTCGAAGCGTCCATTGGTGATTCATCTCCTTTACCAGCACCAACCAAAGTGTGTAACTCATCGATAAAAAGAATAATATTACCTTGTGACTCTTCAATTTCTCTGATAACAGCTTTCAAGCGTTCCTCAAATTCACCGCGGAACTTAGTTCCGGCAACTAAAGCGCCCAGATCAAGAGCAACGATTTCTTTTTCTTTTAAAATTTCCGGTACGTCACCGGCTACAATTCGCTGAGCCAGGCCTTCGACGGCCGCAGTTTTTCCCACACCGGCTTCACCAATTAAGACCGGATTATTTTTTGTGCGGCGAACCAAGACCTGCATGGTGCGGCGAATCTCTTCGTCACGGCCAATAATCGGATCAATTTTTCCATGGCGAGCACGATCAGTTAGATTAATGCTGTATTTTTCCAAAGCTTGCATTCTGGCTTCTGGATCAGCCGTATCAATTCTTTGATTACCGCGAACTTCTTTTAAGGCAGCAATAACAGCATCTGGTTGAACGCCATGGTTGTGAAGCAGTCGGCCGACATTTTTATCAACTAAAAGTCCAAACAAAAGATGCTCGGTGGAAATATATTCGTCACCAAGTTGTTGAGCTTGTTTAGCAGCTTGTTGCAAAACTCTCGCTATACCAGGTGTCAAAAGAACTTGACCAAAGTCGCCGAGTTCAATTTCTTCGGAGCGGGGTAGGGAACTCAAAATGGCGTCGATGTCACCGCGTAGAGCCGGAAGATTGGTATGAATTTTTTGTAAAATTGATGGGACGATGCCATCTTCTTGATTTACGAGAGCAGAAAGAAGATGAATCGGCTCAATGCCTTGTTGGCCATTTTCGTTGGCCAAGAGTTGAGCTTGTTGGATGGCTTCTTGGGATTTGGATGTGAAGTTATTAGGAATCATAAGTTTTTCGCAAGTGATAAAATCAGAAAGTGATGAAGTGGTTGAGTGATGGAGTTGATTATTTTACTTTACCACTTTATGACTTTATAACTTTCGCTATTTGATACTTAGCACTCTTCATTATAGACTGCTAAAAATCTTCTTGTCAAGTCAGAAAAAACCTAGTATCTTGGTGAATATTATGACTTTAATAAAAGCTTTCTTTGCCATCATTGCTGTTCTTTTTGCGCATGCTCTAGCCATTGTTTTTCATCTCTATGGCCTTTGGCACTGGTTAGATATCCCAATGCATTTCGCCGGTGGATTAGCTATGGGTCTTTTAGCCTTGGCTCTTTGGCAAGAGGGAATTGTCGAAGTTCGATTCAAAGGTTGGCTCGCTAAACATTTGGAGTGGTGGCTAGTGCCGCTGTTTATTTTTGGTTTTGTAGCTCTTGTCGGAGTTGCCTGGGAAATCTATGAGTATGTCATGGACAACTATTTTACTGCCGTGATCGATGGTGTTTATCAAATTGTTCGGCAGCCAAGTTTAGCGGACACCATGTTCGACTTAGTCATGGATCTTTTGGGCGCGACTGTGGTTGCGGCTTACTCTTTGATTAAAAAGTAAGATGTCATTTTCCATTCTTAATATTGAAATAGACCACTTTTCCGAAGACCAACTCGAAACAATATTGCGAGGCTGGCTTTCTGGTTGGCAACAGAAAAAAATTGTCACGCCAAATGCAGAAATGATTTTAGCGGCTCAAAAAGATAAAGAGTTTCAACGACTTTTAAATGAAGCAGACATGGTCTTACCGGATTCAGTTAGCCTTCGCTATGCCGTTGCTGCGCAAGGTGGGAAATTCCGTTTTCGTCATCCAGGAACCGATACAGTTATTCGGCTGGCCAGACTTTGTCAAGAAAATAAGAAAAAAATATTATTATTTGGCGCAGAGGCAGATATTGCAAAAAGGGCAGGGGAAGAGTTAAAAAAACAGTTTCCCGGACTGGAAGTGGTTGGTTTAAATCCAGGCGTTATTAAAAAAAATGAAGACGGAAGTTATTTGAATCAGGAATTAATTGAATTAATCAACAGTCATCAGCCAGATGTTCTGGCAGTGGCTCTTGGTCAAAAACGTCAGGAACAATTTATTAACGAGTATCTATCACACTGTCCAACTGTAAAAATGGCGATTGGTATTGGTGGTGCTTTTGATATGATCGCCGGAGTTTTACCACGTGCTCCGCGGTGGTTTCGGATGACCGGTCTGGAATGGCTCTGGCGTTTGAGACTTCAACCTAAACGCATTGGACGAATTTACCGGGCGGTTATTGTCTTTCCAGCTATTGTCGCCTATGATACGCTAAAACATGGTCGAATTTTTTCGGCTACTAAAAATGTAATCATTGAAGTTTTTCGTCAACTCATTGGGAAATAATATGCAAGCTCGTACAAGAATCGCTCCTTCGCCAACCGGCTACATGCACATTGGCACATTACACACGGCATTATTTAACTATTTTCTAGCTCGACAAACCGGAGGATCTTTTATTATTCGTATCGAAGATACAGATCGAGAACGTTTAGTGGAAGGAGCAATTGAGAATTTATTGCAGGTTTTTCAAGACCTTGGAATCGAGCACGATGAAGGACCTTTCCTTGACGCCGATGGAGTGATTGGTGAAAAAGGAGACTTTGGGCCCTACATTCAATCACAAAGATTGGATCTTTATCATCAATACGTCGATCAACTTTTGGAGCAAGGCGATGCCTATCGTTGTTTTTGTTCAAAAGAAAGATTGGAAGAAATGAGAGAAGCACAGAAGGCGACCAAACAAACGCCAAAATACGATCGTACTTGTTTGCATCTCTCAGAAGCTGAAATCCAGACTTTACTCGACGCCGGTGAACCTCACGTTGTTAGAATGAAAGTTCCGGAAGGAGAGACGGTTTTTGAAGACGAAATTCGCGGAACAATTAAAATTGAAAACTCCGAAATTGATGATCAGGTTATTTTGAAATCAGACGGTTTTCCAACCTATCATTTAGCTGTTGTTGTCGATGATGCGTTGATGAAAATTACTCATGTTATTCGCGGCGAAGAATGGGTTCCATCCACACCAAAACATCTGATTCTTTATAAGATGCTTGGTTTTGAAGCGCCAAAGTTTGCTCATCTGCCACTTCTTTTAAATACAGATAAAACCAAGTTGTCGAAACGTCAGGGTGACGCGGCTGTAGAAGATTATCTAGCCCAAGGATATTTGCCCGAAGCTTTGTTGAACTTTGTTGGCACCCTTGGTTTTAATCCAAGTGGTGAAAGAGAAATTTATGAACTCAAAGAACTGATTGAGAAATTTGATTTGAAAAAAGTAAATAAGTCCGGGGCAGTGATGAACCTAGAAAAGTTGCGTTGGATGAACAATCAGTACTTGCAGAAGATGTCTGAAAAAGATTTGATAAAGTTTGTTCAAAAATTTATTCAAGCTGATCTCAATAACCCGGTTGTGCAAAGAGCTTTAGCGGTGGAAAAGGGAAGAGCTGATAGATTAGATGAACTGCAAGAAAAAATTGAGCCTTATCTGATAATGCCGGCTTATGACCCTTCAGTTTTAATTTGGAAAAAGGCAGACGCTGCAGACGCCATGACGCAGCTAAAAAATGTTCACCAGTTTATTGAAACAATGTCGGAAAATGACTTTGATTCGATTAGTAGTATTGAAACCAAGCTAAGAAGCTACATTGAAACTAATCAATTGGAAAATGGCAATGTTCTTTGGCCTTTGCGTGTTGCCTTGAGTGGTCAAGAAAGATCTGCCAGCCCGTTTGAATATCTTTGGGTGCTTGGAAAAGATGAAAGTTTGGCTCGCCTGGAACGGGCTTTCAAAATTTTGGTATAATGGAGGTGTGAGAAAAAACATACTGAGAATTTCAGTTTTATTTGCAATTGTGGCAGCATTTTTTGCTGTTAGTCTTTTTGTTGTTTCAGGAGTACAGGCATTGGCGGCGGACGATGTGGATAACTTGAACAGCGAAATTGCCAATAAGAAGGCCGAGATTGAGCAAATCAATAAAAAAATGGACGAGTACAAACGGAAAGTAAATGAGTACTCAAAACAAACCGCCAGTCTTTTGAATGACTTAGCATTAATTGAAAACCAAATAACGCTGGCAGAACTCGACGTTCAATCAACTCAGGCCGAAATCGAAGCACAGCAATTAGAAATTGAGATTTTAGAAGAGCAAATCAGGGCTGAAAACGAGAAATTGTTGACTCAAAAAGAAATGCTCGAAGAAATGATCTTCGCACTTTACCGACGCGACAACATTGGTTTTATTGAGGTCATGTTTGGTGCTGATGATTTCAGTGAGTTATTTGAAGAATTGGATCATCTGGAAACTGTTAATCGTGAGTTAAACCAAGCATTGGACATCACCAAAGATACAAAAGATAATTTGGAAGAAAATCGTGAGGTTCAAGAAGATGGTTTGGACGAATTGGTTACTTTGCAAGGTGAGCTTAAAATGCAGGTAGCTAAATTGGATTCACAAAAGTCAGCCAAAGACGTTTTGATCGATGAAACGCAATCATCGGAAGCTCAGTACAGAGTTTTGATGAGTGAATTGCGTCAGGATCAGCAATACATCACCTCTCAACTCAGCCAACTGCAAAGTGAATTGGAAAGTCGTTTGGCTGAAAACCAAGACTCTTCAACAGAAGAGGGAATTTTCTTTACAAAACCATTGATGGATTACATAGTAACGGCAACTTTCCATGATCCGACTTATCCTTTCCGTCATCTTTTCGAGCACTCCGGTATTGACTTGGCAGCACCAACCGGTACTCCAATTAAGGCCGCAGCACCAGGAATTGTGGCTTGGACTAAGACTGGCAGTTCATACGGTAATTACGTCATGGTTATTCACCAAGGAGGTTACGCCACCTTATACGCTCACATGAGTCGCTTTAATACTTCGACCGGCGCTTATGTTGAAAGGGGACAGGTGATTGGCTATGTGGGAAGTACAGGATTTTCAACTGGACCTCACTTGCACTTCGAAGTCAGATTAAATGGTATTCCAGTTAATCCGGCGTCTTATGTATCGGGCTTGTAGGTGGTTAGGCTGTTTTTCATTTTACGACACAAAGACTTTGTAATCAGGGAAGGGGTAGTAGGGTTGAACAAACGAGCAGGTATAAAAAATTGTTAATAGTAAATTCGTTTAGAGACAAAATATTTTATAAAATAATATTTACAAATTATAATTTGTAAATAGATAAGACAGATATTTATTTATATAAGTGTAATCCTTAAAAACTAGAACTTAGTACTACTAGATAGTAGTTGAATCACCTAACCCGGGGCTTAAATATGCCAAGAGTCGTAGAAGATATATTGTGCGACGCTTGATTTTTATCGTCCATGACCTGGGATACCTTTAGGTTTTGATTCAAAAAAACACTCTTCTCACTTCTGTCGTTCTCAACACTATTCAAACGGCTTCTGACTCTAATGATGAGTAAATTTTTTTATTTGCAATTAAGTTATTTTTGCGACAAAAAAAATTATAAAAAATAATAGAGCGTTGAGTTGCAACACCCAACGTCCCCTTTCCCCTTTGATTATCTACCCTTGCGTCGTAAAATAAATAGAGGTTATTTTACGTACGCTCTATTTTCAAATCTAACATCGATGTACTTATTGATTACGCCAGTGTATTCATTAAGTGTTACACCTAATGCCGTTAGTTGTTTTGTGGTGTCCCCTGCTCCATCGAACAAAATTTTGTATGGCGCATTAATGACAACAGAAAACCAAGGATCAACCCTTGACTCAGTTTCGTAGATTAAGGGCGTAATGGCTAATTGTCTCAAACCTAAATCAAAGCTTAGAATATTCTCGGCAATGTTTGCTTCAAAAAGTTTATCACCAATGTTTACAGGTGTTTTTGTTTTGTCTTCGATAATCGGCATGGTTGGTTGTAATGGTGCAAATTCTCGTTCTTCTCCTTCAATCGTTGGGTCTAGTTCCATGTTTAATCTGCTAAGTAAGGTATTTCGTTCATTTTGTCGTAATTCGCGGGTAATGACACCATCTAAATCAATAAAATAGAATGATCGATCAATACGCCAAACGAATTCCAAAATTCTTTCTTCAGCCTGAATATTGATTTGGTCGCCATTGATTGAAATATCTGCTTTGGAAAGGTCAAATTCATCCATTAGTTTTTGACTTAAGTCATCGTTTGGCACAAACCAACGGTTATCTTTTGGTAAAATTCGCAGTCCTTGGTGACTAATTTCATCGCGTACAAAATTTTCGACTTCTTCTTGCGGAATAGTTGTCAAACCAGAAACAGAGACTGATTGTATTTTAAAAACTGGGCCGTAAATTAAATAACTAACTCCGGCAGCTATAATCGTCAGGATTAGAAAAATTGGTATTAATCGACGCCAAATGTTCTTTGGACCACTGTTAAAATAAGGATTTTGAAAACGTCGTCCTTGCCAGGATTGTTGATTGGTTTTTTTGAAATAGTCTCGGCGGCTCATACGACAATGCGAGGTAGCAAAGGATTGATTTGTGTCACGACTTCGTAATTGATAGTAGACATATTTTCTGCGAGCTCTTCCGCGGAAATTTCGTGCATGCCGTCTCGTCCCAAAAGAGTTGCAGTGTCACCGGTTTTAACACTAGGCAGTCGAGAAACATCAACCATCATCATGTTCATACAAATTGTACCCAAAATTGAACAACGTTGACCTTTAATTAAGACACTTCCCTGCCTCGATGAAATTCTTCTATAGCCATCATAATATCCGACCGGTAAAACTGCAATGCGGATCGGTCTGTCGGCAACATAAGTTCGGCCATAACCAATTGAAACACCAGGAGCTACATCTTTTACTTGGGCCACTGTGGTGCGCCAAGCTAAAATCGGTTTTAGATCGATCGTTCTTTGGCTGACATTATTGGTACGTCTTAATTCTTCCGATGACCAAAGGCCATAAAGCGTTACGCCAAAGCGAGTCATTGTTCCTTGGGTTTCCGGATAAGCGACAGCTGCTGCCGAACAAGCGATATGCTGGTATTTTGGTTCAAAACCAAGGTCTTGGCAGATGATCAGGGCTTCTTCAAATACCCCGGTTTGTTCGTGGGTGAAATTAGGGGCGCTGGTGTGCTCGGCATCGGCAAAATGGGAGGAAATGCCTGTAAGCTCCAAAAACCGCTCATATCGCCGAATTTCGCGTAAAAACGGGTCGATTTTCTTCAAGGTAACCCCTTGTCGCTGGGTGCCGGTCTCAACTTTTAGGTTTATTAAGGCTTTTCTCTGTTGGGATAAAGCCAGGCTGCCGATTTTGGCTACGTCTTCTTCATTGTAGACGGTTTGGATAAAACCATTGGCAATGACTTCTGACAGTCTTTTTTCGACTGTATAGCCGAGAATAAAAATCGTAGCTTCAGGTGCCCGTCGGCGAGCTATCAAAGCTTCGTCGATTGAATCAACGGCAAAATGATTAATACCTTCAACTGTACAGAGTCGGACAATGGTGTCTGTTTCATGGCCATAAGCATTAGCTTTGACCACAGCACAAAACGTCACCCCGGGCTTTAGAAGCGACCGGAGTGAGTTAATGTTTGATTTTAATGCCGTGGCATTAATCTCGATCCAAGTTTTAAAACCTTGTGCTTTCATTGTTATTTTGCCTCAATCTTTTCTTTACCCATGAACGGTTGCAAAACTTCCGGAATGACAATGCTGCCATCAGCTTGCTGATAGTTTTCTAAAATAGCAATCAAAGTTCTGCCAATGGCAAAAGCTGTACCATTGAGAGTATGAACAAATCGGACTTCGCCGTTTTTATCCTTGAAGCGTGTGTTCAAGCGTCGGGCTTGAAAGTCTGTTGTTGTGCTGCAAGAATGAGTCTCACGGTAGGCATCCTGGGCCGGCATCCAAGCCTCAATATCGTATTTTCTGGCTGCTGGAAGTCCCAAATCGCCGGTGACCATTTTAATAACCTGATAAGGCAAGCCCAAACCTTGCATTAGCTCTTCTTCAATGCTCAAAATAAATTCATGTTCATCGTTGGATACATCAGGATGAGTGAAAGAAAACATTTCCAATTTATCGAACTGATGAACTCTCAAAATTCCTTTTGTGTCCTTACCGTACGAACCCGCTTCCCTTCTGTAGCAAGGAGAAAAACCAATGTAACGGAGTGGCAATTCTTTTTCATCAAAAGTTTTATTCATGTGCATTGGCCCGATTGATTGCTCAGAAGTTCCAATCAAATATTGGTTGTCTTTTGCCAAGAAGTAGATTTCATCATGTCCGCCGTGCTCTAAATAGCCCATGGCTCGCATTGATTTTGGATTAACCAAATGTGGCACGATCACTGGAACAAAACCATGCTTTTGGGCGACACTCAAGGCATATTGAATCAAGGCAAACTCCAAAAGCGCGCCATCTCCTTTGAGATAAGTGAATCTTGCCCCGCACGCTTGAGCAGCACTTTCCATGTCGATAATATCCAAAGCTTCGCCAAGTTCAAGATGATCTTTTGGTTCAAAATCAAACTTAGTTTTTTCACCAACTGTCTTGACAACTTCATTTTCTTCTTCACTGGCTGCAACTTTGACGTCTGGCATAGCCGGATTTGGAATTTTGTAGAGCAGTTCATCGAGCTCGTCTTTAAGCGGTGTGAGTTCAGCTTTGAGCTCATCGGCTTTGCGATCAATCACGCGCATGTCATTGATTAGTTTTTGACGCTCGTCATCACCAGCACCGGCGATCTGTTTTGAAGCCTCATTTTTTTGTGCGGCAATACTTTCAAATTCTGCTTGCAGAGTTCGTACTTTTTTGTCGAGCTCTAAAATATGATCAATGTCTAATTCGATATTTTTTGCTTTAGCAGCTTCGTAAATATCATTTGGCTGCTCGCGAAGTAGTTTTAGGTCGATCATATTAATTGAGAATTGAAGATTTGTATTTATTTGGTTCTAGGGCTGGAAGCGTAATAAGTTGGATTGGTTCATCGTTTAATTGAATCCACGCTTCAAGATCGTTTTTGAGTTCGACTTGGTCGTAGCCAAGAGTGATAATATCTGGTTTTATTTTTTTCACTGTCTTGTAGCTGCCTAATTTTTTATCAGCCGGAATAACCAGATCAACTAATTTTGAATCTTCCAAAGCCATCTGTCGTTCACGGAAATTAAATTTTGTTGGTTTATCTTTGAGCTGTTTAACAGTTTTATCGAGCGCCAGGGCGACAGTCAATTCATCACCTAATTCCCTAGCCTTTGTCAGCAAAAAAAGGTGTCCTGGATGCAAACCATCAAACGTCCCGAAGGTCATCACTATCTTCTTCATAAGGAATTGGCTTCAAAGTTGGGAAAAGAATAACTTCTTTGAGATTATCAGATCCAGTTAAAATTGCTACCAAGCGGTCAATTCCAATGCCATAGCCGGCCATTGGCGGCATACCGTGCTTTAAGGCTTTCAAAAAGTCATGATCGATTGTTTGTGCCTCTTCACTTCCCCGCTCTCGTAGGCTTTCTTGTTCGTCAAAAATTTCTTCCTGCTCAATTGGATCGTTTTGCTCATTAAAGGCATTACAAACTTCCATGCCGTTGATGAGGAGTTGTACGCTGGCACTATAATGAGCATCTTCACGACGTTTAGCCAAAGGCTTCATCGATGCCGGGTAATCGGTAACAAAAGTTGGTTCAACAATTTTTGGCCGGACTTCTGTCTTCCAAAGGTGATCTGCTAACTCAGCATAACCAACAATATCTTCGACATCCATGTTTCGGTCTTTGAGAATTTTTCTCAATGCTTCTTCGTCTCTAATTTGGTCTAAATCAACGCCCGTTTCTTTTTCTATGAGATCGTGGAAAGAACGGCGCGGTAGTGGAAATGAAAAAGTAATTTTCTTATTGTCTAAATCGATCGTGTCAGTTTTAATGACATCGTTGCAGATTTTTTGGAGCATTCTTTCGATATGGTCCATTAAGTCTTCGACTGTGGCATAAGCCCAATAAAGTTCTACCTGAGTAAACTCCGGATTGTGTTGCGGACTAATCCCTTCGTTGCGGAAACATCGAGCAAACTCAAATATTTTTTCAAAACCACCAACTATCAGCCGCTTTAAATAAAGCTCTGGTGCAATTCGCAAGTAGAAATCGTGATGTAGTGTGTTGTGGTGTGTTACAAACGGTCGAGCTGCTGCTCCGCCGGCGATTGGCTGTAAAATTGGAGTTTCAACTTCGATGAATCCCTCTTCTTCTAGAAATTGTCGCATCGTCTTTACAATCTCAGCTCGTAACTTTGCATTTTTCATGACAGAAGGGTTTGCTAAAAGATCGAGATAGCGGTAACGATAACGTTTTTCCGTGTCAGTTAGCCCATGCCACTTTTCAGGCAAAGGTAATAATGATTTGGTTAGCATTGTCCATGTGTCGGTATTTAAAGTTTGTTCACCGCGTTGCGTGACAAAAACAGAGCCGGAAATCTCTAAAAAGTCACCGACGTCAACAACATCGTGAAAAAATAAATAATTCTCGGTGCCGATAACATCTCTCTTAAGTGCGACTTGGATTTTATCTGTTTTATCCTCAAGATTTAAAAATGTTAGTCCGCCGTGTTTCCTAAGAGTACGAATGCGGCCAGCAATAGTAACCACCTCCTGACTTTTTTCCAGCTCCTCAAAATGCAAAAGCACATCTGAAATCATGTGCGTTCTTTTGGTCTGTGCAGGATATGGATTAATTTTTGTCTCACGAATTTTGTGCAGCCGTTCGCGTCGAACAATCTCTTCTGGGATCATAATTATTCGATTGATAGAATTTTGTATTGTTTGGTGCCTGATGGAACATCTACTTCAACAATGTCTCCAACTTTTTTGCCCAAAAAAGCATTACCAATCGGAGATTCATTACTGATTTTTCCTTGCATTGGATCAGCTTCGGTGGAACCAACGAGTTCAAAACTTTGTGTTTTTCCGTCGTCAATTTCAACTTTAAACGTTGAGCCCAGTGAAATTTCTGTTTCACCTGACTTAGATTCAACGACTACTGAATTCAAAATTTCTTGCTCCAATTGACCAATTCTAACCTCATTACTTCCTTGACGCTCTTTGGCATCTTGGTATTCAAAGTTTTCCGAAAGATCGCCCTGCTCTTTGGCAACGGCGATCTCATTTGAGATTTGTTTACGCAAGGCTGTTTTTCGATATTCAAGCTCTTCTTTGAGCTTTTCCAAGCCTTCGGCCGAAATATAATTAACTTGATTCATACTTTGTTATGATAGCTTAGTTGGCCGAATTGTCAATAAAATCCGAACTATTTCGTCCCGGAGCGAACCACCAGTTCAAAATATCGCGAGCTACAGGTACGGCTAGGCTAGCATCGCCACCTTCTTCGACTAAAACGGTGATAACAATTTCTGGGTCCTTGTAAGGCGCGAAACCGGTAAACCAAGAATGATTGGCTTCATTACTGCTCCATTGTGCAGTACCGGTTTTACCGGCTACGGCAACTGGGACAGAATTAAGCGAAGTGGCAGATCCATGAGTAACTGTTTGGCGCATGGCCGAAGCTACAATATCTGCTACTTCTTCTTGGATTACTTGATTTTCAGGATAAGTTAGTTGCGAGTTTAAATGCGGGGTTATTAAATACCCGCCATTGGCAAAGACTGCTGTCGCTCGAGCTATCTGGAGTGGCGTAACAATCAAATCACCTTGGCCAATAGCTACGTGATAAGTATCGCCGATGTACCAAACTTCGCCTTTTGTCTCGAGTTTCCATTCTTTGCTAGGCAAAAATCCATCAGCTTCACCCGGAAGATCTATGCCAGTCGGTGAGCCAAAGCCAAAAGTTCTGGCCCAGCGCATTAAACCTTCCAAACCAAGACCGGTGAAAGACTCATTACCTCCACCAACCATGTAAAAGAAGGTATTAACCGAATCTGCAATCGCCCAGTAGACATCAGTTATGCCATGGCCGCCTGGCCGCCAATCAGGGAAAAACCAAGGTCCAACCGAGATACCGCCGGTTGAAAGAAAAGTGGTTGAAGTATCGATAATGCCATCGATTAGCGCACCTGACGCAAAAACAGGTTTGATAGTAGAGCCTGACGGGAATTCTCCAGAAATAGCTCGTGAAAAAAGCGGTAAATTTTCATCGCTGACAAGTGCTTGATAACTTTCGCTGTCGATACCTTCGGTGAAAAGATTCGCGTCATATGCTGGCCAGGAGACCAAAGCTTTGATCGAACCATCAGCCGGATCCATCACAATCACAGAGGCTCTACTGGCTACCGTACCTTCCATGCGAGCGGCTAGCACTTCTTCGATGTAGGATTGCAAAGCGCTATCGAGTGAGAGATATAAATTTTCACCGTCAACAGGCAAAGTAACAGAGACAATTCTTTCGGATTGACCCAAGGCATTAACTTCTAAAACTTCTTGACCGTTTTGTCCGCGCAAATATGATTCATATGACTTCTCAAGCCCGTGCTTACCTAAATGATCAAAAGACCGATAGCCTTTATCTTTGAGTTCAGTCCATTCTTGGGCATTCATAATTCCAGTATAGCCAAGAACGTGGGATAGAGATGGAATGAGATCTGTCACATAAGTTCGACGTGAACGAAGCTCGATATCGATGCCAGGATATTGGTCTAAGGTTGCATAAAGTTCCATGGCTGTATCGTATGGTACGTCGGTAGCCAAGAGTATCTGGTCATCAATGCTTTCAGCTTCATCAATCGCCGCCTGGAAATTTTCAACTTTATCATCGAGAAGGATTGCCAAGTTAGTCAAAAGCTTGTCTCGCGCTCCGTCTTTTTGCGGTGGGAGTTGTTTTTTTGAGGTGGTAATTTCAAAAGTCGGTTCATTACTAGCAAGAATTTTTCCTTGGTCATCATAAATAACACCTCGGCTAGCCGGAATTGTACGAATTCTGGTGCGATTATTTTCTGCTTGCAAGCGATACTCGGCACCATGGACAATTTGCATTGATGTGAGTTGGATAAGAAAAACAGAAAAAATAACTGCAATGATAATAAATGAAAGAACAAAGCGTCGACGTTCAATCACTGGACCAACGAAGGAGCGGTTTGGTTCGTGAGCCGAGTGTGGGTGTTCCGCTATGGCTTCTTCAAAAATCGCATCTTCTAACGAATTCGAAAGACTCTCAGGTTGGAAATCTGGTTGAATGTTAAACAAGTCACTTTTTTGTCGGCGAAAAAATTTCATTTGGTGAGAATTAATTGGCTGGTAAGCTTTTCCAACAGTCTGGAAATTAGAAAACCAAAATACAAGGCTACAAAAAGCATGGCCAAGCTTATTAAGAAACTTCTGCCAGTTATAAAACTGGTTTGACCACTGTTTGTTAATACACGACTGAGCCAAAAAGGTAGCACATTCAAAAAAATAAAGCTGGAATACATCGTTAGGCCAAATCCTTCCAAAGCATAAACAGATCGAGTAGTAAAAAGTTTTTTAAGTAAAAAGTATCCCCAAAAAGCAATAATTATATATGACCACCAGAAAAATTGGTTAAAACCAAAGAATGGCAGTACAACGGCACTCAAAATAAACCAGGCAACACCAAATTCGATTTTTGTTCGATGAAAAATCAGGAGGCCAATCAAAAAGTGAAAAGGAAATAGCACCAGGGGATAAATTAAAGAATTGACCAAGCTAAGTTGGACAAGAACGCTCAGAATAAATAAAAAAGCTGTAATGATTTCAAGAATCATACTCAGAATCGGCAAAAGGATCGATAATCAAAACACGTCGATAATTATTCGGATCAACGAATGGTTCAATATCGGCAGAGACAAATAACTCAGTATCAACACGATCAACCTCACTCACAGAACCAATAACTAATCCGGCTGGAATAAGACCTTCAAGACCGGATGTAACAATGATTTGATCAACATTAATCTCTGTTTCGGTCGGGATAAAATCCATAATTAAAAGAAAACCGCCCTTCCCCTCCACTAACCCAACAGTTTTTTCTCCGTTAAGAATCATGGCTGGAATTTTACTTGTTTGGTCGGAAATCAATTTGATCTGAGCGGTATTTTTTTCAACCTCGCTCACAATACCAATCAATTCTCCATCATCAACAACGACGGCTAAACCTGGTCGTAAACCGTCACGACTACCTTTATCAATCAAAAGATTTTGTGTTTTATCAGCCGATCTGGCTAAAACTTTTGCGCTGATTGTGCGGGAAGATAAATTTTCCTGATAGCCCAGCTCTGTTTCGAGTTCGAGAATTTCATCTTCGAGTTGTGCCAAACGAGAGGCATTAATACTTTGGGCAACTAGTTTTCGCTGCATTTCGTTCATCTGCGAACGAAGTGAATCCGGTGAAGTTGTAACGCGTTCATAGATTTCATTGGTGAATCTGGAAACTGTTGAAAAGACAAACTGGAGATTACTTGTCACTGGTTTAAAAAAAGAAAATTGATTAAGGATAATAAAAATTAAGATGACCAAAACAAAAATCGTCACACCTCTCAGCTGATTTAGATATCCGAATATTTTTTTTAAATTGAGAATCGGCAAAGAAAGAAATTATGAAAATTGTTCGTCTGAAGTTGAAGGCAAAGTAACATCACGCAAAAGATCCGGGTCATCGAGCAAAGCGCCGGTACCGCGGACAACAGCGGTAATTGGATCCTCAGCTAAGCGAACCGGAATATCAGCTTCTTTCGAAATTAACTGGTCAAAACCTTTGAGCAACGACCCGCCACCAGCCAGAACGATCCCCCTTTCATAAATATCTGCAACTAGTTCCGGTGGCGTAACTTCTAAAGTCGCCTTAATGTTATCGATAATTGTTCTGATTGATTTATGCAGTGCTTCTCTGATTTGACCGTCGTTAATATAAACTTGGCTTGGGAGACCGGTTATTAAGTCGCGGCCACGCATTTCAATTTCAACTGGTTCATCTAGTTCAATGGCGCTTCCAATACGACATTTGACCATTTCAGCCACACGTTCACCAACGAGAAGGTTGAAAACGTTTCTGGCGTATTGAGAAATGTTTTTTGTCATTTCATCACCAGCAACGGTCAGAGATTTCCAAGTAACAACACCGCTGAGTGAGATAACAGCAATTTCTGTTGTACCGCCACCAATGTTGACGATCATGCTACCAACCGATTCTGTGATAGGGAGTCTGGCACCGATCGCTGCAGCCATGGTGCTTTCCACCAAAATCACTTCTCTGGCTCCTGCCCCGAGTGCAGCGTCTTCGACCGCTTTTCTTTCAACCTCAGTAATTTCTAAAGGAACTCCAATGACAACTCTTGGTCTTGGAACAATGGTAAAAGAATCCTCATGAATTTTATCGATAAAATACTTCAGTAATTTCTCAGCGACTTCGAAGTCAGAAATTACGCCTTTGGTTAGCGGCCTGGTGGTGATGATATGCGGTGGAGTTTTTCCAAGCATGTCCTTGGCAGTATGTCCGACAGCAACGATTTGATTGGTACGAGTGTTGAGAGCCACGATCGACGGTTCGTTCATGACAACACCCTTTCCTTTAACATAAACCAAAGTATTGGCAGTTCCTAGATCAATACCGATATCCTCTGAAAAACGCCCTAAAAATTTATTCAACATAATAGGCACCTTTTGGCTAGGTACCTATTTTAACTGAATGGGTTCTATGTTTCAAGCCGTCATTTTTGGCCGTTTTTATGGCGAATTATAAAGGCTAATTCAATCAAGATCACAACTCCAACCAGAATCAGCATGCGCCACCAAATTAACCATCCATAACTAGACAAGATTAAGGCCCCAATTACTAAAGCGGTTAATAAAAAAGCTTGCCTGAGGGAGGTTAACACGATCTCTTCTGTATCACGTTCTGGAAATCTGAGAAATCTAATAATCGTTGAAATGGTTGTTAGTAAACCGCCAAATCCAATCGCCAATGAAACATAAAAAATTAAAACACCCAAAATACCCGTGGTACTTGGATCAATACTTAAGATAACCAAGACCCAAGCGCTCCAACCAATCGTTGTGCCAATCGCAAATAGTGTGATGTATTGTTTGAGATTCATGGATGAATTATAGCAGTTCCTAATATTCCATCCAAGGATCTTGATTGAGAATAAAACGTACTTCAACAATGGCTAAGTCAGGAAACTCAGCTTTCAGATGATTTTGAATTGGTTCAGAAAAATCTTTTGCTGCATAAGCCGCGGTAGGATTTTTACAAGCCAAACGAACAACTTGATCGATGTACGAAAGCGCTCTCAGATCGTATTTTAGAGGCTCTCCAACATTATCTTCGATATAACGGTTGATGCTTTGAATAACCATGGCCGCAGTTACTTGGCGGGTAATACGATGTCGCGCTAAAACACCGGCCGCCAAATTAGCCAGGCTAGTTGGCTTCATATGAAATCTGGTCGGTTTTTTTCTGGCTGGACGGTAATTAAATTGACTCATAGCTAATCTTTGGCAAATTCACAAATGTCTTTGAAATCGCAGTAACCGCAATGAAAACCAGGGGTGGCTGAAAAATCACTGCTACTTAATTTTTCAACAGTATCAATAATTTCAGTTTCCGGCTTTTCTTTATCTTTTTCAGTGGCCAAAAAACTTTGTGTTGAATTATCCTCAAGATAATGATAAGTGAGTTGTTTGATCTTGAGCGGAGGGTCAAAGCAAGTTTCTGCCGCGATTTGGTAGAGAACCAATTGGCGTTTGTCTTGCCAGGCCAGTTTGTCTTTAGCTGAACCGGTTTTGTAGTCAATGATTTCGTAACCATCATCGTCTTTATCGATTCGGTCAATGCGACCGCGCATCGTGACACCGCCAATTTTTAGACTAAATCCTTTTTCCAAAGCTTCGACGGTCGGTGGTGTAGTAGAAATTTTCCTCCAATACTCAGTCAATGACTCTCTTCCCTTTTCGCGGTATTCCTCCTTTGTTTTTTCATTTGGATACCATTCGTCGATCCATTGTTCTTGGTAGATTTGCAACAGTTCATCCAGAGCCGGAATTTTCATTTCAGTGACTTTTTGACTTTCAAAAAGTGAAGCTTGCGGTTGAGCCTGTTGATTCTTCCAGGTTTTCATAAACTGATGCAGTGTATTGTGCATGGTTTTTCCAAAACTAAGACTATGTCGACCAAACACCGGAACTTTGAGAATGTGAGCAAATTTGTATTGCAGTGGACAAGTCGAAAAAGCAGCAATCTGAGTAAAACTCAACGTTTTAGGTAATTCTAGTTTATCTGTTTTTTCACCAGTCTCAACCTTTTCTGGTGGTAAGGCAAAAGATTGTTTTTTTGCTTCCAAGTTAAGTTCGCTAACAAAGCGGGAAATTTTTCTTTTCCTGGTGCCGCCGTAATCGTCTGCCGACATCAAGAAAACCGAATGCCGAGCACGAGTTAATCCGACGTAGAATAAACGACGTTCTTCAGCCAGATGTTGATCTGATTCAGGTAAACTTTCAGGAATAAGATCTTCCGGAATCGGGATAGGTTCACTCCGTTTTTGCGAAGGAAAACGTTGCTCAACAAGGTTCACCAAAAAAACATACTTGTATTCTAGACCTTTTGAAGCGTGAACGGTCATGACATTCACAACATCAGGCCCAGCTTCTTGATCAGGAGAAAGCGCCCCGACTTCACCAGCTTGACGTTCGTGTTCAAATTCGAGCAGGAAGTGATGTAGCGTTTTGTCGTCGGCGGCTGCTTCGTATTTACGCAGTCTTGCGTAAAATTGTCTCAGCAATTCATTTTGTTCAATTTGCAAAGCCTCTGAAAGTCCGGCGACATGTGACCAGAGACCAGATTGCTTAATAACAGCTACAAAAAATTCATTCACCGGCAAGCGTTTTGCCAGTGTCTGCAAGTTTTTAATTATATTTATAATTTCATGGATTCTTGCTTGAGCATCGGCCGAAAGTTTAAAAATCTGGCCAGAGTTTTGCAGCGTGTCCCAAAGCGACATGGCTTTTCGCCGGCTGAACAAAGTAATTTCAGCAATTTCGTGTTGCTGCAATCCGGTTTCTGGGTGGCTTAAAATTCGATAGATCGAAGGACTGTCGTGTGGCTGATCAACAACTCTCATCCAGGCCAAAGCATCGAGAATAATTGGTTTGGTGTAAAGCCCGGACATGGCCATGAATTTATAAGGGATTCCGCTCCTGTCCATAATGGTCGTAAACGGTTCAGCACTATCGTTGGCTCTGACTAAAATACAAAAATCACTCCAAGCAGCTTTGGTTTCTTGTCGTAAATCAAGTATTTTTTGAATTGTTGCTCTCACCTCTTCATCAAGTTGATTAAAATGCCAATGTTCAACCAAACCTGCTGCAGGTGAATTTGGCAATAACTCTTTGTTGATTTTTTGCTTAATTTCCAAACGTTCCGGGTTGTTATTCTGGATCAGCTTATAGGCAGCGTCTAAAACTTCTTTTGTACTCCGATAGTTTTGATTCAGAACAACACTTTTAGCTTTTGGAAAATCTTCCTTGAATTGCAAAATATTTGAAAGAGATGCTCCGCGGAATTTATAAATTGACTGGTCATCATCACCAACAACGGTAATATTTTCTTTTGGTCGGGCCAGAAGTTTTATTAATTCGTACTGTGCATGATTGGTATCTTGAAATTCGTCAACTAAAATAAATTTGAATTGATCTTGATAATACTTCAGAATATTTGGTCGCTTTTGTAACAGCTCAATGCAATAAGAAACCAGATCAGCAAAATCAAAAGCCGAGTTTTCTAAAAGAATTTGTTGATATTGATGAAAGGCATTAGCCAGTTCCTGAAGGCGGGCAATTTCTGCCAGTTCTTCGCCTTGTGCCTCCGCGGCTACGCCTTCAGCACTGTCGGCATTAGCTTGTTTTTCTTCAACAAATTTTAAGTACATCTCCGGAGTCACCAGTTCATCTTTAACTCGCGAAAAATGTTGCAGTAAAGCTTTAAGAAATCGTGTTGGATTGCCGCGAGGTCGATAATAATCAAGTTCAAAACGATCGAAGTTACGACGCATGAGCAATAGCGTATCAACCTCATTGAGCAGTTTAAACTCATGTGGCAAGCCAATCTCGAGCGCATGTTCCCGCAAAAGACGTTCGCAAAAAGAATGAAAGGTTGAGATCCAGAGATCAACATAACCCATGGGTAATAGACGATCTACTCTTTCTTCCATTTCCGTGGCAGCTTTTTCGGTGAAAGTTAAAGCCAGAATCTCATCTGGTTTAGCCAGACCTTGCTCAATTAACCAAGCAATTCGCTGAGTTATAACGGTTGTTTTACCGGTTCCAGCACCAGCAATAATCATCAGCGGCCCGTTTTTATGAGTGACAGCTTTGAGCTGTTCAGGGTTGAGATTTTTGAGTAAATCATCAGTCATAAGACCAAAATAATGTATCACAAATTGTTGGTCTTGACGAAAATATAAAAAAGTGCTTTAATATGTCGGTTCCTGGTTGAAATGGTGTAAGCCATGGTGAGTCCTAAATGAAGTGACGGACTCACTTTCGACCCGGGATTTGGGGGCGTAGCTTAGCTAGGAAGAGCGGTGAGAGTATTGGTCTTTGAAAACCTGACGCTCTCGCAGGCGCCGGTTCAATTCCGGTCGTCTCCACTCCCTTCTCGGTGGCAGCATCACGCACTTGCCACCCTGGCCGGGTCTCGTTTTACGAGGCCCGGCTTTTACGTTTTAAAAAATAAACAAAATTTTGGAATTTTTAAACGGAAAAGCCGTCGCACTGGAGAGCGCGACGGCCGAGATAAACTGACTGCTCCGGGCATGGGAGACCAGAACGGGAGTCTTATGGCGAAAAAGCGATGACCGTTTTTACCAGAGCGAACACCCAGGGGCTCAAATCTCTGGCCGCCGGAGCTAAGCGGGGGTCTCTTGGGGGCGCCACTCAACCGAGAACCAGCCTGTATTCCATGCCCGAAGCGTCAGTTGAAGAATCACACTATAACACAATAATGAGCCCCAGTCAAGGCTCATTATTGAAAATTTGGCTAATTGTGGCTAATTATTGGTTTTGACGGCCAACATCCTTATATTTTCGCTTGCTTGCCACTCTAAATCTGGCCAATTCTCGCTCTAAATGAGCTGCTGCGTCGGCAAAAGCCACTTCATTTTTATCCCTTGCTTCTGCCAGATTTTTCTCTGCTTGAAGCTTGGCTTTTTCAATTTCAGCCAATTCCAACTCTTCTGAACGCTCCGCAGTATCAGCTAAAACGACTACATTATTGCCTGGTCTAACTTCGATGAGACCGGTTGAAACAGCGAGATAGGTTTCACTTTTACCATCTTTTAGTCTCATTTCCCCAGCTCGTAACAGTGAAACCAAAGGTACGTGATTTGGTAAAACTGTAATTTCACCTGTCTCAGTCATGACTGAAATCGAATCAACCTCGTCTTCAAAAACGATTCTTTCCGGAGTTACGATTTTAAGAGATAGTTTCATAATTAGGCTACGACCTCATCAATAGTTCCTTTCATGAAGAAAGCTTGTTCTGGTTTATCATCGTGCTTTCCTTCCAAGATTTCCTTAAATCCTCGAACTGTTTCAGAAATTGGAACGTACTTTCCAGAAGTTCCAGTGAATTGTTCAGCAACTGAGAAAGGTTGTGAAAGGAATTTTTGAATCTTACGAGCGCGGGCAACTGTTAGCTTGTCTTCGTCAGACAATTCATCCATACCAAGAATCGCAATGATGTCTTGAAGATCTTTGTATCGTTGCAAAACTTTTTGAACGCCACGCGCAACTTCATAATGTTCTTGGCCCACAATGTTTGGATCAAGAATTGTTGAGCTTGAATCCAATGGATCAACAGCCGGGTAAATAGCAAGTTCGGCTAAAGCACGTGAGAGCACCACGGTTGAATCGAGGTGTCCGAAAGTTGTGGCTGGAGCTGGGTCGGTCAAGTCGTCTGCCGGCACATAGACCGCTTGAATGGAAGTAATAGATCCTTTTTGTGTTGAAGTAATTCTTTCTTGCAAAGCACCCATTTCAGTGGCCAAGTTTGGCTGATAACCCACAGCCGATGGAATACGTCCCAAAAGTGAGGAAACCTCAGAACCGGCCTGAGTGAAACGGAAGATGTTGTCGATAAACATGAGCACGTCTCGACCTTCATCGTCACGGAAGTATTCAGCCATAGTCAAACCTGCCAAAGCAACTCGAGCACGAGCTCCTGGCGGTTCGTTCATCTGACCGAACACCAATGTTGTTTTATCAAGAACTCCTGAGTCTTTCATTTCTTTGTACAAGTCATTTCCTTCACGAGTACGCTCTCCAACACCAGCGAAAACTGAATATCCGCCGTGCTCTTTAGCCAAGTTGTGAATCATTTCTTGCACAATAACAGTTTTACCAACTCCGGCACCACCAAAGAGTCCGGTTTTTCCACCTTTCAAGATTGGGCAGATAAGATCGATAACCTTAATGCCGGTTTCGAAGACCTGAGCCTCGGTTGATTGATCAACGAAATCTGGTGCGGCACGGTGAATTGGATCTTGGCGCAAGCCTTTTTCATCTCCTTTTTCATCGATTGCATTACCAACAACATCGAACATGCGACCCAAAGTTTGAGGACCTACTGGAACAGAAATTGGACGTCCTTTTGAAACGACCTCAGTTCCTCGTTGCAATCCATCGGTTGAGCCCATAGCGATAGTACGAGCAACGTTTCCGCCAAGCTGCTGAGCAACTTCAAGTACCAGCGTCTTGTCGCCATTTTTGACTTCAAGAGCAGTTAGAATATCTGGCACATTTTCATCGAAGCGAACGTCAACAACAGCTCCGATGACTTGTGAAATTTTTCCTTTTTGTGTAGCCATATTATTTTTCAATTGCCGCAGCTCCACTAGAGATTTCTGCGATTTCTTGGGTAATTCCCGCTTGTCTAATTTGGTTATAAGTGAAAGTTAGATCTTTGAGCATGTCCGTAGCCGCATCTGAAGCATTTCTCATGGCCATCATGCGGGCGCTGTGTTCAGAAGCTGCAGTTTCCAGAAGCGCTTGGTAAATCATTGTTTCAATGAGTCTAGGTAAGACTCGATCAAGTACCTGCTGCGGATTTGGTTCAAAGGTATATTCTTTAGCTTCGACAATTTTTATATCTTCTTTCTTTTCTTCGGCGTCTCCAAGATTTTTGAATTCTTCCGGCGAACTGAGTGGCAATAATTCAACGAGTTCTGGCCGTTGCGTGATTGCTGAAACAAAGTCCATATAGACAACGATCACCTTTTTGTAAGTCTTCTTTTTGTATTCTTCGAGAACTAGGTTTGAAATCGGAATTGTATCGGCAAAAATTGGTTTGTTGGTCAAGCCTTCGAAACTGGCAATCACTGGAATTTTTTCCCGATTCATGACCATACCACCTCGACGGCCAACAGAAATAACTTCGACTGGTCCATCAACCGATTTAATTGCTTTTAGAGTTGCCCGGGCGATATTGGCGTTAAAGGCTCCAGCCAAACCACGGTCAGATGAAAAAACTACAAATAAAGTTTTCTCTGCTTCTTTGTTTTCCGAAAGTAGTGGATGGCTGAACTTTTCACCAACAGCTTTAGCAACAGCACGAACAGTATTCCATGACAGTTGAGCAAATGGTCGAGTAGCTAAAACACTATTGACTGCTCGGCGCATTTTTGAGGCAGCAACAAGCTCCATCGCCTTTGTGATTTTTTTCGTGTTGGCGATTGACTTGATTCGTCGTTTGATTGTTTTTGCATTAGCTGCCATATTTTTTAAGTGATTGAGTGGTTAAGTTTTTGAGTGAGGTAACACTTCATAACTTCATCACTTAATAACTTTTTCTTTATTTCTCAAAAGTGCTCTTAAATTCGGAAATGAGTCGTGACAATTCTTTAATGTTGTCTTCTGACAATTCACCAGTTTCATTAATCAGGCGAACTAAATCAGATCCAGAAGCTGCCAAGAATTCATCAAACTTAGCTTCGAATTCGGCAATCTTTCCAACTTCAATGTCATCTAATTCACCAGCATTCAAGGCAAAGATAATCGCTGTTTGCTCGGCAACTGAAAGTGGCGAGTATTGAGCTTGTTTCATGATTTCCATGGCGCGCTTTCCACGTTCGAGCTGTTTCTTTGTTGCTTCGTCGAGGTCTGTGGCAAACTGAGCGAAAGCTTCAAGCTCACGGAACTGAGCCAAGTCAACTTTGAGAGTTTTAGCAACTGACTTCATGGCCTTTGTCTGAGCGGCTGATCCAACACGTGAAACAGAAAGTCCAACGTTTAAAGCTGGTCGCTGACCTTTATAGAAAAGATCGCTTTCCAAATAGATTTGACCATCGGTAATTGAGATCACGTTGGTTGGAATATAGGCGGAAACGTCACCGTTTTGAGTTTCAATCACTGGCAAAGCAGTAATAGATCCCCCGCCGTAGTTTTCATTGAGTTTTGCTGAACGCTCAAGCAAACGTGAGTGAAGATAAAAGACATCTCCAGGATAGGCTTCACGTCCAGGTGGTCGGCGGAGCAAAAGTGAAATTTCTCGATAAGCCCAAGCATGCTTGGAAAGATCATCGTAAATAATCAAAACATCTTCACCTTTGGCCATGAAATATTCGGCAATGGCACAACCGGCGTAAGGTGCAATGTAAGACATGGAAGCTGGGTCAGAAGCACCGGCCAAAACGATAGTGGTGTATTCCATGGCGCCAGCTTTTTCAAGACGAGCGGCAATACCGGCAATCTTTGATTCTTTTTGACCAATGGCAACGTAAATACACTTCATGTCCTTGCCTTTTTGGTTGATGATGGTGTCGATCGCGATAGCAGTTTTTCCTGTTTGACGGTCACCAATGATCAACTCGCGCTGTCCGCGACCAATTGGGATTAAAGCGTCAATTGCTTTAATACCGGTTTGGACAGGCTGGTTAACTCCCTTTCGAGTCATAACACCAGGAGCAATCTTTTCAATTGGTTGGAAAGTATCAGTTTTTAATTCTCGTCCATCGACTGGTTGACCGAGTGGGTTGACCACACGACCAACGATTGCATCGCCAACCGGGATTGAAAGCACACGGCCGGTAGATTTCACTGTGTCACCTTCATTGATACCAGCGGCATCACCCAAAACAACAGCTCCGATTGTTTCGTCTTCAATGTTTAGAGCCACACCGATTGTACCGTTAGAAAATTCCAACATTTCCTGAGACTTGGCGTCGGTTAAGCCGCTCATACGTACAACACCGTCAGCAACAGAAAGAACTGTACCAACCGATTCAACGTTAGCTTCTGCTTTGAAGGACTCAATTTGTTTTTTGAGTTCTGAAATTATATCTGATTTATTAGCCATAGGATTTTTTATGAGGCAAGTGTTGTTTTAAGACGGCGCAGAGCGCCAGAGACAGAACCGTCGATTCTTTTGTCATCAATACGGATGACCGCTCCTCCAATCAATCGCTCATCCACTCTTTCTTCGACATCTGCTCCGTGAATAAGTTTTTCGATGTTGATTCGAGCATCTTTAGTTAGCGCATGAGCTGAAACTATTTTTACTGAAGAAGCTCCGTACTTTTCTTTCCAAACTTGGTGAATTTGTTGCTCAATTCCCCGCCATTGACTGAGCATATTATTCTCAGCAAGGAATTTCACAAACTGGGTGATGGTCTTTTTCATTTCTGCTGCACTCGCGCCATCTAGTTTATCCACCAAAATCTCAGCTAATTTTTTATTTTCAACTGCCATACTAAGTCATTTTTCTTACAACTTCTTCGGCTAAAGATTTTGATTTCTTTTCATCAACTGCGTCTTGGACAATTCTGGCGGCAGCTTTCATGGCAATATCAACAATATCTTTACGCATTTCTCGAAGCATTTCTGTTTTTTCTGCACCTAATTGCTGTTTTCCCTTGGCAATAACGCGCTCGACTTCACGCTTAGCCGCTTCGATCGTTTCGTTGCTGCGCTTTTCAGAGTCGACTTGAGCCTTTTCTGCAATAGCTTGAGCTTCTTTTTTGGCCTCAAGGATGACAGATTGTTTTTCCGTTTCTATCTTCTTTAAACGTTCTTCGATTTCATCGGCTTGTTTAACACTCTTTTCGATTTTTTCTGACCGCTCCTCGAGCATTCGAGTGATTGGTTTATAAACAAAAATCCAAAGTACAACGAGAACAATCAAAAAGTTAACCAATTGTGCGGCAAATATTGTGCCATTTAAACCAAATTGACCGGCGACCGCTCCAATTGGGCCTTCGGCAACTTCATGGCTTGCTGAGGTCTCCTCATGAAGTGTAGTTGTTTCAGTTGTATCTAATGTTGTTTCTTCGTGCATATTTTCTAATCAACTAATTGCTGGCTTAAGTAATAACCGTGAAAAATCACGAAATCCTTTAAGCCAGGGATCAAATGATTAAAGTGTGAAAGCAATAATCAAAGCGTAAATAGCGATAGCTTCAGCGAAAGCCATTCCAAGTAGCATTGGCACGAAGGCCTTTCCTGCTGCTTCTGGATTTCGTCCAATAGCTTCCATCGCTTTCATACCAATTAAACCGATGGCGAGCGCTGGAGAAATACTTCCTACACCGATCGCAAGTGCTTTTGCAAGCAATGTCATTGTTTCTGGTGACATAGAATTTGTTTATTAATTAATGAACTCATCTGTGCTCCTCTAGGCACAGACGAGGCCACTAACCGTGTGCTACCTCAATCGCTTCTTCGTGATGCTCTCCTTCATGGTCGTCATGTGACATGGTGGCGACAACTAGAAAAGCCAAAGTTAGCATGGCAAAAACTGTTGCCTGAATGATACCGACCAAGAGTTCCAAGAAGATAAAAGGAATTGGTACAACAAGTGAGACTAAACTGAGCATGACTGTCATTAAGACTTCGCCAGCAAAAACATTACCAAAAAGCCGGAGTGAAAGTGATAATGTTTTAGCAAATTCTCCAATTATTTCAATAAGGCCTATGAAAAATTCAACAAAAGAGATAATAACGGCCATTGGACCTTTTTTAAAAGCAAGAACGATACCTCGGAAGTTTAGAAATTTGCTGATGTGGTGGAAAATACCCAGTTCTCGCATACCGGCGAAGTGAGTCGAAGCAATAGCTAGGACCGCAATCGCCAAAGTCATATTGAGGTCACTGGTAGCCGGGCGTAGCAATGGAACCAGCTCCAACTCGCCATGCATCACTTCCCAAATTCCGATTGAACCGGTTCCCGGCAAAAGTCCTAGCCAGTTGCTGAAAAGTACGAAAAAAAAGATTGTAGCTACAAGAGGCAAGAACTGTTTGGTTTTTCTTTTGTCTTCTGTCACTTTTTGAATCTCGTTTTGAGCGAATTCAACCAAAGCTTCAATAATATTGTGGATGCCTTTTGGTACCAAAGATTTACGACGACTAGCAACAATCGCGATCAAAATAAAAAACGCAACTGCAATGTAGGCGTTCAACATGGAATTGGTGACCGTAAAGCCAGCGACTTCAAAAATCGGTTCAGCTGCTAAAGCAACAAAAGAAATTGGATATTTATTGTTCTGGTCCATTTTGGTATAGCTTTCCATATACTTTGGCTTTTCGTACCACGAAAATTCCGGTGAAGATAAAGGCAATGGTAAGGCAAGCGAATAAAAGCCAGGGATCGGTTCCCCACCTTTTATCGAGCCATTTTCCTAAAAATGCAGCTATCACCGCAGGGACTGCCAGAGTCACCCCAAAGTCAGCGGCGATTCTGAAAGCTAAGCGATAATAATAGTTGTTTCCAGGTGTTTTTTGTGCCTCTTGTGACATGTGGATAGGTACGAAATGCGCGAAAAGTATAGCTTGATTTGAAATTTTGGTCAAGAGACTGAAAAATCACGGAACACTTCCAGCCCAACATTTACAATAAGTTCAGTGTTCGAAAGTCAGACTAGAATTCTTTAGGACTGCCTTATGCCATAAAACCATCTTTGCGGTGTTATAGGATGGGTAAATTTTTAAATTCGTTTACGCCGCATATTGGTTGTAATCCAACATAATATACGATATGATTTCGTTTAGAAACCAGTTAGCCAAAATGTCGCTTTGCTCCATTTTGGCTAATGGGCGCGGGCTTCGGAGGGACAGGCGCCCAATTGTTTTAAAAAATTTTCAAATTTCTTTTATCACTATTTAGATAAACTTATAAAAAATGTATGGCTACAAAAAAAACGAAACTATCAACTGCTAAAAAATGGCTTCTTGTTATTGCCTTGATATTCATTACAATTAGTATCATTGGATTTTTCATTTTTTATTTACTGAATTTGGTGTACTTAGAACGTGTAAGTCTGTCTAACGATACTGAAAATACAATTGAGGTTGGGATAATTACTTATTGTTATGAGTGCGATCCACCAGAATATCAAATAATTCATAATTCAAAGCAAATTCTTCCAAATAACGAAGAAGTATTTAGTATTTGGTGGGATGATGAACATTTTGAGACCCCAATTTTCTACAGCGTTTTATCAAATGGTTCAAGGGAATACTTTTGTGGTTTAGATAACGAAACAACGCATAAATGGTCAAATCTAAATAAAATTGAAACCCCATCGGAAAAAGTAGATGTGCTACAGGAAGTTGGAAGAATATGTGAAAATATGAATGAAGTATCTAGTTCGGGCACAACACCTCAAAAAATAAAAGAACACCAGATACAAAATGATTCCGCCGTACAAAAGAATGTTGAATACCCTAAATACGAAGATGTAAGACCTGATTACTCAGAAAACGAAATCTGCACTGCCGGTCCTTGGCAAACAGATATTGGTAGGTTGATATTTCCTTCTTCAGAAAAATATAAGCACCTATTTATTCTAGGTGAGCTTTTTACAGCAGTTAACTGCGGAGGAGAACGAGTGGATCAAATTTTTGGCGTTGAAGGGCAAATTTATACATTAGGCGCCGACATGCAATTATATAATGTTCCATCTAAAGAGTTAGAGAATACTTTAAAGCAACTCGGATTTATTTGTATTGATGAAAATGTTTCAGAGTGTAAACATTGGAAACTTGATAGTTTTTCAATTTTAATTGAGGATATAATAAAACTTATGCCGTTTTCTAACGAAATTAAATATGTTGATTGTATTCACTGTGGCTAATAAGGAGAAAAAGAAATTTGAAATTTTTTAAAACTTTTTTAATCACAAAATATGGAAAAAATACAGAGTCAAAGCGACTTGCTAAAAATATTAAAGAACGATGTCAAAACCAGTCAACAAGATAAGATTGTTTTTCTCGGAGGTCACTTTCCACTTTTTTACTCAAAAGATAATGATATCGCATTAGAGGGCATTTCGTATTGGGGGCATTTTTCGCCATATACCCTAGAATTAGCGTGTGAGGTTGGTGAGTATGCGGTTAAATGTGGAAAAAAAGTGGAATTTATTTTTTTTGTCGATGACCATGCTCATGAGGAAATGAGCGAACTTCACCCACGAGAGCGAAGTAAACGACGTGATACTTTATACAGTCTTCGAAGCGGTGAAGATGCATCTTTACCTGATGAATATAAAAAGATTTTCAATAAACATGGTTTTTCAGAAGCCGATATTTTGCGTCATGACCACGGTAAAGATGGCCGATCTGACTGTCTATACTTTTCAGAAAAGATATTGCGTGCATCGACAAAAAAAATAGACAACGCCTGCGCCCGTGAATATACGGAGTTTATTGAAGATTCAAGGTATTTTGATAAAAAACAATCTTATCTTGTTGCCTTCATACCCAATCGTTGCAAGGGTCACATTTGTGATGTCGTTTTGACTCATGAAGTAAAGGATATTCACGCCAGTCATATATTTATGGAAACCCTGATGCCTACATCCAGCAGAAAAGAATTATTTGAAATAGGTCGTGGCGTGACTTATAGAAAGGATTTAAAAAAGTTTTGAAAAATTTTAGCTACATCATATAATGGGCGCGGGCTTATGCGAAATGTTGGTTTGACGACTGCGTCGTCCTCCCGCCACTTCGTATAAGCCAGCGATCATTGTACGAAATTCCGACTAGTAAATGAGGTGTATTGAAAGTTTGTGCAAATAAAAAAGAACGGCAGTAATCCTTTCGTTAAATCGATGAACCCGTCGGAACTTTCGTAAAACACCGAGTATGCGGTTACGCAAGAGACAAATTGTGCGGATAATTTTTCATTTTTGATTGGACTTTTTTTTCTTGAAGTGGGAGCTTGCGCCGGATCAATCCCGAAGGATATCACCGGCGCAGGTCGATCGAGATGGCTCGGTTCATTCCATGACTTCGACGCTAATCTCCATCGGCATGAGGTCGTCGCCACCGCGAGCGAGGCTGAAGTGGGCCCGACGCCCCGTGCTGCCGAAGACGACAGAGAGCGAGCCAAGAAAGCTCACACCACGGGGCAGGTGCTGGCCGTGCATGATCAGCAACGACCGTCTCGCATCTACCTCACTGACCGAAGCCGACAGGATACCGCGCACCGCCATCTCAATCTCGCTTTTCACGTACTCCATAATGTACCCCCTTAAGGTTCGAGGTGCTATCATTTAGACATAGATCATCTATTCTGTCAAGGCGAAAAAACAAAAAATGCCCTTTGAATAATGAAATTATCCGCACAATTTGTCTCTTGCTCCACCCAAATCCCGCTCTTGAAATTGAGGGTTTGGAGTGTTAAAATAGGATTGTCGTGATGTGGAAGTTTGTACTGAAAACGAAGAGCGGGACTTCGCATACTCGGATACGTTAGCTGAAATAAATTTTAATCTTTAGAAAATTTTAAAGTTATTGCTACAAACAACGGAGAAAATTTAATTTTCTATTATTATGGATTTTGAGAAACCACCAATAATTGAAAATGAAGGAAAAAATAGAGAAAGACTTTTGTTACTTGAAAAAGAGGGCAAATATGTTTTTCACGGTTCTCCGGATACCATAACAGTTTTGGAACCTCGACAAGCGTATAACCGCAGTAAAGAAACTGGAAATATGGAAAAGGACGGCGAACCTGCGGTCTTCGCCACACCATATGCCGATGTAGCCATATTTAGAGCATTAACAGATACTAGGGGTGTAAAAGGAGAATCTACAAGTCAATTTGGAATAGATGGCGATAAGCTACATTTTTCAGCGACAAAAAATATACTTGAAGCAACAAGGACAAAAATCGGCAGAGTCTATGTCTTAGACAAACAGAAGTTTCAAGATTTTAAAGGCATGCAATGCCGAAGTTCGGAAACCAATGAGCCAATCGAGGTGATAGAAGTAACTATTGATGACTTGCCACAAAATATTGAAACAATAGAAAAATAAAAAATTAAAGTTATTTTTTAAAAACTGACGTTCGTATATGAAAAAAATTACGTTCAAATATCTCGCAAAGAATATATCCATCGTTATCGGTCTCGTGTTAATTTGGCGTGGCATTTGGTATGTTCTGGACGGCATTGATAAATGGATTTTCGACGGTGGTCATGTTTATACGGCTGTGAGCGGGATTATTATTGGTTTAATTATCCTTTACCTTCCGGACAAGGATTTAAGAGAAATTGAAAAATTATAATTTTTCATCCGTTCCAACTTTTCGTAGGTCGATTCTGTGATTTTTGATACTTCAGTTGGTCAAAAAAAATAAAAGAAAACCCGTCGGCACCTGCCGGCGGGTCGAGAAAGGTTGTTGGTCAGGCCACTTCGGAACCGACCAGGAAGATACGGGTCTGACGCAGTGCATCGAGCTCGAGTTCGAGCGTCCTCTGTTGTTGCTGCAGCTCCAGAAGCTTCGCTTCGAGCTCCTGGATATGCTGGTTCCGTCGCTGTTCGACGAGACGTCGAACAGTCTCCAACACGCCGGGAAGCCCTGCCTCGAGCCGGAGGAGGTCTTCGAGAGGTCGCTGCTCGATGCTCTTGAGCAGATCGGTGATCGGGTTGGTTTCGTCGGCCTCGTTGCTCGCAGTCCGCACGACCTCTTCGACCTGGTCGATCTCCTTCTCTGACGTCTCTCCCCCTGTCTCAAGCTTGGGCTTGTTGAGACGGTGTCGCCACTTGCGCACCGGCTTGTTGACAGGGATGAACTCGTAGCGCGTGAAGCCTCTCCAACAGAGCTGAACGTTGGAGGAGTCAGAGGTGATCACCTCGAACGGCTTCTTCCCCTGGCGGATCTTCTCGGTCGACGCGACGATCATCTTGCGGTAGGTCGATACAGTGTTGAGACTGGGTGCGACCTCTCCGATGAAGTTCATCAGGGAAGCGGTCAACCCGGTGCCTTCATGGTGGAACTCGCCGGACACGATGGCGCTGATGATGGCGAAGTAGTCGGCTTCGATCTCGCGTTCCAATCTCTTGTCGATCGGGAAGATCTCGAGCTCCTCCGGCTTGAGGAGAAGCCTGAGACTCATCTTCTCGCTCCTGCCCAAGAGACCAAAGACCCGGAAGCGTTCGATCTGCTTGCGGTACGGTGACGTCTCGAACTTCTGGCCTTCGCGCAGCAGCTCCCAGAGCTTTCGCTCCCTGGGAGTCATGAAGGCAAAATACCTGGGCTTGATAACTTTTTTGTGTGGCACGTGACACCTCTGTCGCTGGTGAAAGAAGCGACCGCATATTATGGTCGAATCCGCTAAAAAAGTCAAGTATTTATATAAAGATTGCGCCGGCCAACTCCCCCTGGGAATTGGCCGGCTATACGTAGAGCTAGAGGAGCTTCGTGCGTTCCTCCCGGATCTCCTTGAGCCGCGTGGCAAGGAGCTGCATCTGCTCCTGTAGCGCCGTGAGGCTATTCCCGATAGCCTCGATCTGCCGGTCTAGCTCCTCGACCATGGAACGCCGATGCTCCAGCTCGGCCTCCATGAGTGTTGTGTTCTCCTCGAGAACACGGCGACCATCGAGGTTACGCGCCGCGTAGTGGCCGAGCTCGTCGCCGTGGAGGGTCTTGAGTCCCTCCGCCGTGAAGATGGGCAGCTCGAAGGTCTCGAACTGCCCCGGCTCGTTCACGACGGGCGGCGGCTCCGGTGCGCGGTCGACGGCGGGCAGTTGATCGCCGGCGCTCGTTCCCCTGCTACCGAGCAGCTCGAACAGCTGCTCACCACCTCGCAGCGGTACCTTGCGCCCATTGTACTCCCGCTTCGGAAAGCGCCTGGGAGGCCGCTCTCGAAGCTGGAAGTCGACCGGCTCCATGCCGGGCCAGCAGATGCAGGTGACATACTTCAGCACCATGACGATGCCAAAAGAGTCCACCGGCACATGGCCCTCGGCGCATGACCTGTAGCTGAAGACCTTGTTGCCGACCGTTCCGGGGTTGAGATCACTCCTGAGGTTTTTCAGCCACTCGCGGAATTCCATACGGAAGCCCGACTTGGTCGGAATGAATCCCGGTGGATCGCCGGTCTTCCCCGCCTTCATCTCGACCGCCCGGAAGATATCGAGGTAGGCTTCTTCGATCGTGGCGAGGGGGCGTTCTCCGTCGATCACGTCGATGACGTAGAAGTCAGTCGGATCGACCGTGAGCTTCACCACCGTAGCATCGTTTTCGCACGGACCGTCGAGCAGGCACAGCTTCGCGTCAGCGAAACGAGCAACAGCTCGGCACACCGCTTTACGGTCGAACCTGCCCTTGCCCTTGAGGTCGGTGACGAAGTGTTCGTCACCGTCAATCAGCTTCTCCCACACGCCCAGCTCGACCGGGGTGAGGAAGATGCTGCGCTTCACCGGGTTATCATTTCTGGCCATCACGGCCTCCATACTAATTGGTTAAGGAACTTGTCTTCAATTTGAAGAACGCGAAAATTTAGCAGATTTTCGCGTTTTTGTCAAGATATAGATAAGACTTAAATAAATTTGAGAAAATTTCGGTAAATCGTCTCAGCTACAGTTTCAAATGTTTTTTCTTGAAGTCCGGCAATTTTCTGTTCGATTTCTTTGGTATTTACAAAATATCCCAACTCCAGCATCTCGGTAGAATGCTCCCGTACCTCTGTTTCCATAATTTTAGCTGTGATTTCAGGATGAAATTGTACTGTGCGGATAGTATTTCCGTAAGCCAGGGCTTGATTTGGATATAAATCACTAGCGGCCAACATAACAACTTCGACAGGCGGTAATTCAACAACCACATCTTTGTGTAACTCCATAACCTCAAAAACAGAAGGGAGATTTTTAAATATCGGATCACGTCGTCCAGACTCAGATAACTCAACTTTTGTTAAGCCGATTTCCGGACCAAGAATACCCGGTTCAACCTTTCCTCCCAAAGCTTGTGCGATTATTTGATGGCCAAAGCAGACACCGAATATTGGCCTTTCAGTTTCAACCAGACGAACAATAAACTGCTCCAGTGGTTTTATCCACGGCTCATTGTCATAAACGCTCTTATTTGATCCACCAATAATGACCAGGTCGGAGTCAACCTTGGTCGGTAATGATTGATCTGGCAAATAGCAAACCTGAAATTTATTCGGATCAATTCCCAATGCGCGCGCATGCCAAAGATAGTGCTCTTCATAACCACGATCTTGGAAGTAGGTTTTGGGCCGTGTGGAAATATAAAGAACGCTTGGGTCTTTTGTCATAATAATTTTAAACCAAAAAGGCGACAAGTGTTTTCAGTCGTTGTTTTATTAATTTCTTCGAGGCTCAGACCTTTAACTTCTGCTAGTTTTTCAGCAACAAATTTCACGTACCAGGGCTCATTACGTTCGCCTCGATGTGGTGGAGGAGATAAATAAGGTGCGTCGGTTTCAAGTAGGATTTGTTCGATTGGAATTGAGGCAACTTCTTTTTGTAAATCTTTGGAAAAAGTTAAAATGCCATTGAGCCCAATATAAAAACCTAATTCACCGTATGCAGCTGCTTCCCTAGCTGAGCCGGTGAATGAATGGATTACTCCACGACATTTAAGTCCGCCATGTTCGATTTCTCGACGTATAAGCTCTATTTGATCGTCGAACGCATCACGTGAGTGGATGATAACCGGTTTTTCAACAGTTGAAGCAAATTTGAGTTGTTCCAGACAGGTCGCTTTCTGATCAGCGATCATTTGTTCGCGATCAACGCCTGGCGGAAGTCGATAATAATCTAAACCAAATTCACCAATACCTACCACTTTTGGATGATTGGCCAAGTTTCGATAGAAGTCAGCATCGAATTTCTCTGCTCTTGTTTTAATTTTTTCAGTTCCCTGTTTTTCTGGCGGAAGCTCATCTTGGTCGTAAAATTCTTGAACGTGAAGATGATTTGGATGCAGCCCGATAGTGGCCCAAAGACCATCATATTTTTCTGCTACTTTGATGGCATTTTCGCTGGTTGTTGATTGAGTACCAATCGTAATCATGGCCACACCGTTTTCAAGGCTGCGTTTGATAACTTCGTCCATGTCTTTTTTGTAGGCCTCGAAGTGAACGTGACAGTGTGAATCAATAAGTTCGAAATTCATAATTATTGATCACGACGTGGAAATAAAGGTTCACCATTCAAAATAATATCTCCCTCAAAACGACGCAAAATTTCTTCTGCTGTTTGTGGCAGCATTGGTAATAAAGCCTTGCCAACAAACCTGATCATCTCTGCTAATTCAGAAAGAACTTGTTTTGCTCTGGCTTCATCAGTTTTTACCAGCTTGAACGGCGCTTCTTTATCAGTCATTTCATTGGCATTGGCCACAACTTCAAAAACCAAATCCAGATATGCTTTGAAGTCGTAATTTTTGATATGCGAATCAAGCAAATTGTACTGTGTTTCCCAGTCGAGTTCAGGACGGTCAAGTTTGCCATTAAAATATTTCTCTGACATTGCTGCCACTCGGCTAACCAAGTTACCGAGCTGGTTGGCCAATTCAGCATACCGTTCCTCCAATCTCTTGTTTGAAATATCTCCATCACCATGCGCTGGAATTTCTCGTAAAATATAATACCGCACTGCTTCTGCTCCGTATTCGGCAACAAGTTCTTTTGGTGAAACAACATTTCCGATTGACTTGGACATCTTCTCACCTTCGGAAGTGACGTAGCCATGAACAAAAATTTCATTTGGTAATTTTACGCCAGCAGACAAAAGCATTGCCGGCCAATAAATCGCATGAAAACGAAGAATTCCCTTACCAATCACATGAACTCGATCAACTTCTTCACTATTCCAAAACTTCTTATAAAGTTTTCCTTCGTCGGCGTAATCTAGGGCGTTAATATAATTTGAAAGTGCATCAAACCAAACATACATCACTTGGCTCTGATCACCCGGCACCGGTACGCCCCAATGTTCAGCTCGTTCAACAGAGCGTGAAATTGAGAAATCCTCAAGACCGCTTTTGATAAAACTAAGCATTTCATTCTTACGAGCCTTTGGCACGATTTTAATTTGATCACTTTCGATTAATTCTTCCAACTGCTTTTGGTAATTCGACAATTTGAAAAAATAATTTTCTTCTTCAACTACTTCCAACTCTTTTTTATGTTCTGGACAAAAACCGTCTGGACATTCTTTCTCAGTATAAAATTGCTCACAGCCTACGCAGTAAAGACCTTTATAAGATTTTTTATAAATATCTTCCGGTCGGCAAGCAGACCAAAGTTTTTGCGCGCCACGAATATGTCTGTCTTCTCTGGTTCGAATAAAATCATCGTAGGATAGTTCGAGTAGGCCTTTGAGGTCGGCAAATTTTTGCGCAAGACTTTCTACAAAAGTCATCACGTCCTGACCGGCTGCAGCAGCTGCGCGAACATTTTTTAGACTATTCTCATCTGAACCGGTTTGAAAACGAACATCATCTGGTCCGATTTTATTACGCCAGTATCTGGCGAGTGCATCAGTTTGAATTAATTCCATAGCAAAACCCATGTGCGGTTCGGCATTAACGTATGGAATGGCTGTGGTGATGTAGAGAGACTTCATAATAAAAACGAAAGTGGTGGAGTTAAAAA
>CAZYCR010000001.1:19192-50553 GCA_964645815.1 uncultured Gammaproteobacteria bacterium | reverse complement strand
CCTTTCTTGTCGATCTCTTTTTGATCTAGATATCCCATGGGTGCCATGCCCGGCCAGAGCCCCATCTCCGCTCGAGTTTTAAGCCCACGCCTTACGTTCACTCCACGGTGATCGTTCTCCAGTTTTGCCTGTGAGCCAAGAATCATCAGCAGGAACTTTTCATTTGGCGAGTTCGTGAATGTTTGACCATGTGTTCGGATCTCTTGCAAATATCCCTGATCCATCATGTCTACAATCGCTCCAAGATCTCCGGCATTGCGACTTAAGCGATCCGGCGCCCACGTGATAATACCCGTAAACTTGCCGGCTCGTATGTCCATTAAGAGCTCGTTGTAGACCTCACGTTGCCCTGTGTCCTTGGCTGAGTGCGATTCACGACGAATGGCCACAACCTCCAGCTTTTCCCGCTCAGCGAGCTCCAACATCTCTTTAACTTGCGATTCAATCGAAAGGACTTGCCGTTCCTCAGATTCCGATGATTTGCGTGCGTACAGCACGTATTTAATCGCTTTTTGTTCGTCCCTGTGTATTTGATTTCCCATACACACCAAGTAATGCCGCAACCCCTGCGGGGCGTCCAGGCTGGCTATTGTAGGTAAGTCTGTTTATAGAAATGCTCTAGATTTCTTGTAAAAAGCGTGATATTCTCTACCTACAATTTGTCCTAACCCGCTTCAGATCCTGGGGCGGTATGGCGTAATAAAAAACCTACAGCATAGAGACGGTCTCCTGACCGCGCCTCTTTGCTGTAGGTCTGTAATCCGAAAGGGTTACTGGGCACTTCCGAAAGGTTGTGTCGTCGGTTCGGGAGACCTTTTGTGTTTCTCGAGCCGAACCTACAGTTAAAAGAGAAATCCTATGCGCTCAAAACGAATAAATCTTGTTCTACACAACGGGACACCATATGGTGTAAAAACAGCAGAACTTTCAAACTGGAACGGGAAGGTTGTTATTTGTCCTCGATCTGCTCTTAAACAGCTGACAAATCTTGATATCGCAGACTCGCCTGCGGTTTACTTGCTTTACAACCGTGACGATAACTTTTTGTATGTTGGCGAAACCGACTCTTTACACGCTCGCATCACCCACCACACCCAGACAAAAGATTTCTGGGAAGAGTTTATTGCTTGTACGTCACCCGAGCTAACAAAAACCGAGGTTAAATATTTGGAGCATACGCTCCACAAGCGACTGCAAAAAGACGGACTGGTAAATCTCCAAAACAATGTCTCTCCAAAAACTCCAACCATCCGAAAAGAAATTCAAGATGCGATGGATGAATTTATCGACCACGTCTCTGATATTCTTCTGAGTCTCGGCTTCACATTCATGGGAGCAAGTGCGGAAGTTCACAAGTCTGCAGAACAAGGTATTCGTGTTTACTGCGAAGGAAAGGAAGCTAAAGCCGAAGGAGTTTATGGAGAAAGTGGCTTACTCGTGAAAGCCGGAAGCATTTTCCGTGCAGAGATGGTTCCATCCATTCAAGATAAATACAAACAACTACAACAAACGCTTCTTTCAAAAGGAGTACTCGTTCCTGAGGATGAACAAACGCTTCGTCTTACAGAAGATCATCTTTTTTCTTCACCGAGCGCCGCCGCCAGCCTTGTGCTCGGATCTTCTTCAAACGGTCTTGCGAAGTGGAAAACAGAAGACGGAGTTTCCGTAAAGGATCTGGAGCTATAAACAACGTATTAGATGTCAGTCCTATTATTTCCGTCTTCATCGTTCGTTTTTTCTTCATTGGCATTTGATGGGGTGTAGCCAGCCGCTTCTCTTTGAAAACTCTTCAATGCCTTTAGGGCAGATGCAACTTCTGCCTCTTCTTCGGGGGTGAGTACAATTTCTTCTTCGTGATCCTGGCGTTTAAAAAGATCCAGCTTGAGCTTCGCCAAAGCATAAGGGGCGTTAAAGTCTTCATGCCGTCTGTCCAGCCAATATTGTATTGCGCGCATCTCTCTGTTTTTGATCGATTGAATAAGTTGTGAGACAGCAAGATCATTGATCACACCAACTCCTGAACTCATGGCCTCGTCAACCGCTTTAGCAAAATCAGGATCTTTCTTTTTCCAATTGTAGAATGTTGACCTACCGATACCAGCTTTTTTACAAGCAAATTCGATGATACCCGTTCGTTCAAGCTCAGCAAGAATTTCTTTCTTCTGCTTCTGCTGTTTCACCTCAACGGCTTTATAGGGACTTTTCATAGGCAGCGTTACTCCGTGTGACATATATTTACTTTTTGTGCTTTATTGCCAGTTAACTTTTCCCAATCTAAAACGATGCCTTTACAATATTCACGATCCAGCTCGATCGTGATGCATTTTCGCTTTGTCTGTTCACATGCAATGAGGGCTGAACCGCTCCCACCAAATGGATCATAGACCGTATCCCCAACCTTGGAGCTATTGAGGATTAAGCGGCGCAACAAACCAACAGGCTTGGTCGTAGGATGCCTTTTACTTTTACTTGGCTTTGGATACACGAGTATCGATTTATCCTTGGACTTTCTAAATGCATGCGTTCCAAACCAACCATAGGCGATGAGTTCATGTTGAGGTAGGTAATCCATCCGACCAATAACCGCTGATGTCTTTGCCCAAATGAGCAGCTGTGTAAATCTGCACCCAACGTGCTCCATACCTTCACGAAGGGCAAAGAGCATTTTGTCAGAGTTAAAGATATAGACAGAGTTTTTCTTCGCCATGGAGTTCTTTACTTGGCTCATCCATGCATTGGTAAACGTTTTGTACTCATGCTCGGTTTGAATATGGTCATTGACGATCTCTTTTGCCTTGCCGAGTTCTTGCGTGAATCCTTTTTTGCTTTCAACGTAAGCAACGCCATAGGGTGGATCTGTAAGAACGAGATTGATCTCACGATCCTTTAATATTTCTCTGACTTCGTCAGGCTTTGTGGAGTCACCGCATAAAAGCAGGTGGTCTCCTAAGCGGATAAGGTCGCCTTTTTCTATTTGCATATCAGTTTAGTTTCTGTGGCTTAATTCCGGTCATGTCTTCGAATCGTTTGAGAAGTACATCGCAGAAAACAGGCTCTGCTTCACAGAGGAATGCTTTACGCTTCATTTGCTCGCAAGCAAGCAAAGTAGTGCCAGAACCACCGAATAAGTCCAGCACATTGTCACCGACCTTTGTACAACGCTTCAAAGGCTTCTCATGCAGGGCAATTGGCTTTTGGGTGGGGTGCTCATACTCCGTGGCTGCATCACGCTTTGCAAGCCACACATCAAAGATGTCTATAATGTCGTCTATGCATCGGTTCCCTGAATCCACATGTTGATTCATGACCTCATTTAGATTCTTATTGTTCTTGTCGAGATATGGCTTTCCGATGGTTCCATAGACACATGGTTCATAGGCTTTATTGAACGCAACCTGAGGTGTCATGTTGAAATTGTTCTTAATCCACAAACACACCCGCTTTTGTTTGATACCTAACGCTCCATAGATCGATTGCAGCAAGCCAATGTATTTCTGATCGCACCAATAAAACACATGCGCATTTTCCGAGGCTGTGCTCTTTGCGTTTTCAATCGTCTTTTTCAAAAATTCCTCGTACTCACGATCTAATTTTTTATCATCTGTTTTCCCGCCGTACTTTCCTTTGGTTGCAATGCCGTCGTTATAGCTTAGAGCGATGTTGTATGGAGGGTCGCAATAGATCATGTCGATCTTATTCTCTCCAACCAACCGCTTTACAACATTTAGATCTGTTGAATCACCGCAAATCAATCGATGATTCCCAAGCTGATACATGTCACCAACCTGCGTCACAGGATCTTTAAAATCATGTAGAGCTTTCGTTTGATCGAATCCATCATCTTCAATTGAACCCAAACCAGCCCAAACACTTTCCAAGTCAGCATCATTGAATCCAATATCCATGAGTAGCTCGATGTCAAAGTCCTTAAGTAGATCCAGATTCCATTCGCCGGTATTCCTATTCAAACGCAAATTCAATTCCTTTTCTTTACAGGGATCGTTTGCATGTCTAGTTCTCTGGCACACTCGACACGAAAGTGACCACCGATCACAATATTCTTGCGCTCAGGGGCACCATTACAAATGATTGGATCAACAAAGCCGTGGCGCTCTATGCTCTGTTTCAGATGTGCCTTGGCTTCCTCATCCCATTTTCTGGGATTATATTCTGCTCTTTTGAGCACGGAAGGGTTAACGTATTGCACGTTGATATTCTGCGAATTCATATTTTCGTTCTTAAATTTGAGTAACAAAAAACTCCTGCCGACTTTCGACAGGAGCTCTCTGTCAAAACCCGTAAGTGTTTCTATTTAATTGTGTTGCTCCTAGAGGTGTTCGTCATAGAGCGTTTGGTATGAGTAAATCATAGCACTTTTGATTTTGAGAGAAAAGCTTTTCTCCGCTAAGTTTAGCGTAAAATAGTGTTGCATATGACGAAATGGTGTGAGATAGATCAAAGTCAGTAGTCATCGAGATTTGTCGAATTTTTCCTAATGTTTGCGGAGAAATAAACAAAACAACCCTCGGGAGGAGGGCTGTTAAGTTATCCACAGATCATTACATTTTTTCCTTCATAATCTCTTTACGAACATGTCTGTACATACTATCTCGTAGGATAGCCTTTCGATCAGGATTCTTATCAAGCTTTTTATAGAGATCCATCTTTTGTTTAAACATTCCGATATATTCGTTTTGCCATACTTGATCGTACTTCAACTTTGCAACATCAATGGAGTTATTTTTCAAGGCGCCCTGTATAGAGCCGTCCTCAACAAGACGTTCTGCCATTCGACTCAGGTCAACAATATCCTCTGTCGTGAGCTCCATCCCAAAACGTTCATTCATTTCTTTCAAAATGGACGAAAGGGACTCTCTCTCTTCTATCTTTTTTATCGCATCACCGCTAAGCATCGGTTCCAATTGACCATCCTCGGTATCTAATTGGATCATTCCTTGTGCTTGCTCAAGCAGTTTATAGGACTCTATATCAACGCTTTCCAATACCTCAACAGGAAGTTCTTCTTTGGTTTTCGGTAACTTTTTTGTTAGAAGCTTCGTAAACATAAACAACTTCTCAAGCTCACTACTCTCAAACGGAATAATTTGAGAAGCAAACGCATATCGCCGAACAAATTCCTTGCACTTCTTTTTGAAGTCATCTTGTACCTCTGTCGTTTCATCCTCATATCGATCAACAACCGTATCAAGAGCGGCATTGATTTTGTCAGGCCCTTGATTCCCAAGTAGATCTTCTACCAACCCTTCAACCTCATGATCAGTAAATAGCTTGTATGCATAAAGATCTCGTTCCAGATCATGCAACAAATTCGGATCTGTTCCTTCAGATAACACTGTTGTGACATAGTAAGGCTGGAATGCCTCTTTAATGTCATCCATTTCATTTACAAAATCTAGAACGAAAACCTCTTCCTTTCCAGACTTGCATCGATTCAGTCGTCCAAGTGTCTGAACCGCCCCCACGCCGCTTAGTTTTTTATCTACATACATCGCATCAAGAAGCGGTTGGTCAAATCCGGTTTGAAATTTCTCCGCAACAATAAGGAATTTATAACTATCCTTTTTAAACTCTTCAGCGGTCACGTGTTCCGAGACTCCATTCATTTGGGCCTCGGTGTATTCCATACCTCCATCTCGCACTGTTCCAGAAAAAGCCACCAACGCCTTAAATGGATAATTGTGTTCGCTAAGGTACTTATCAAATGCCTGTTTGTATCGAACGGCATGTAAACGTGATTTCGTAACCACCATAGCTTTTGCTTTACCGTGGATTTGCTTCGCAATGCGGTTACGGAAATGCTCGATCATGACCTCGGTCTTCTTTCCGATGGCATGTTCGTGCTTTTCTACATATCCAACCAGCAATCGCTGAGCCTTGCTCTTTTCGAACTCCGGATCATCTTCAATCGACTTCATCAGATTGAAGTACGCCTTATAGGTTGTGTAGTTCTTCAAAACATCCAAGATAAAGCCTTCTTCAATGGCCTGCTTCATCGAATACAAGCTAAATGGGTAATATTTTCCATCCACTGGGTTCTTTGTTCCAAACAGTTCTAGCGTTCGTTGTTTTGGTGTTGCCGTAAACGCAAAGAAGCTTATATTTGGTGTCTTTACCTTGCGTGCGCGAAGCTTCTTCAGCACCTTGTCTTCTGTTGTCTCCGGGGTAAATGATTCTTCCTGAGCTTCCGCTTCATCTAAACTCTCAGCCTGAAGCACCTCACGCAACTGAGCCGCCTGATCTCCTGATTGTGAGGAGTGAGCTTCATCAATGAGTACGGCAAAATTTCTCCCTGGAATACTTTCGATCGTATCGATAATGAACGGAAACTTTTGAAGGGTGGTAATAATGATCTTTTCTCCAGACTCTAGTGCCTCTTTGAGCTCCGTCGAATTTTCTGTAATGGCTTTTACAACACCTTGCACCTGTTCGTATTGCTTGATTGTATCTCGAAGTTGCTTATCCAATACACGGCGATCCGTAATAACAAGCACCGTATCGAACACCTTTTGATCATCGGCTCCATATAGCTCAGATAGCCGGTGTGCCGTCCAAGCGATCGTATTACTCTTACCACTTCCTGCACTGTGTTGAATAAGATAATTTTGTCCAGAACCATTTTCCTGAGCATCAGCAATCAAGCGCTTCACTGTGTCTCGTTGGTGATAGCGAGGGAAGATAAGCGTTTCAATTTTCTGCTTACGCCCTTTTTCATCTTCTTTTTCTTCGACTTGCACTGTGATGAATTTCTTCACCAATTCCAAAACACTATCGCGAGACCAAACATCTTCCCAAAGATAAGAAGTTCTATATGAACCTTCAACGGGAGGATTTCCAGCGCCATTCTCATAACCTTTATTAAATGGCAAGAAAAACGTCTTCAGACCCTTGAGTTCAGTTGCCATATACACAAGATCCGTATCAACCGCAAAATGCGCCAAGCAACGCTTAAAACGAAGCAGTGGTTCCTTAGGATCACGATCCACTCGATATTGCTGAACCGCATTCTTTACTGTCTGTCCTGTGAGCTGATTCTTGAGCTCAACCGTAAAAATTGGCAACCCATTCAAAAACAAAACAATGTCGATAGAGTTTTCGTTCTGCGCACTGTAATGCACCTGCCGCATGACGCTGAAAATATTCGCATCATACAAACGTTGGCTTTCAGGATTCATTCCGGAGTTCGGTTTGAAATACGCAAGGTCAATTTTCTGTCCATGATCAGAAAAACCATTCCGCAGAACATCGAGCGTTCCACGTTCACGAATCTCTTTGTCTAAGCGGTCAAAGAGCTTGTCATTAATTTGATCGCCATGGATTTCTAAAAGACGATTAAATTTCTCCGATTGAGTTGCTTCAATGAACTCTAGAACAAGCTCCCAGTCCATACAGAGATTCTTCAAATATGCACTAGCTGGGCGTGTGCGATATTGGTGTTGATCAACAAGGAATCTCTCAATAAACTCCTCGAATCCGATTTCTTTTGTGTTAGTTGGCATATCTATTTCTTATCTTTTTCTGCGCAAGCTGTCGGCAAGATTTCTTCTTCAGAAATTGAGCCATTAAAAATCTTATTACCGAAAATGAAGGTACGTTTTTTACTTTTTTTGACAGACGGTTCTGAGTTAATATCAGCGATTGTCTCCAGAACAAATTCAAAAATATCCTGCTCTTTTTCCTCAGAGAATTCATCTTTAAGCAATTTTGTATATGCCGAGAGCGTTACTGACTTCACATCTTTAAAGGCATACTTTTCTAATAAGTCTCTGGCATTGGCATAATTTCTTCCAGCTAACCCCACAAAGTAAATAACAGGGATCGTGAAAGCGTATCTATAAATTTGATGCCAATCAGAAAATCCGTCACCGCGTTGGTCAAAATAAATCCATGCAAAAGCACCCGCAAGAAGCACCAAGCCTCCAAACAATGATTTTTTCCAGAATTTCGTTTCCTGATCAAGATCCAATTTTCTTTTACTTATTGCATCGGATCGTGCTGAGTCGGAAACCAGCTCAAGATGCTTTTGAATATCCTGTTTAAGATCCTCGCTTTCTACCAAAAGATTTTTAATCGTACCGTTAGATTTTTTCGCCTCAGATAACAAGGACTCGGCATCTATTTTTAATTTGACTGTTTGATTATGTTCATCTTCAGCTGAATTTTTTGCTGCAATTGCTTTCTCTTCAAAAGTTTCCATCTTATTGAGAATTGCCTGCACGCCATTTTCAGGGTCTAAAACTTTCGTACGCAAATCCTCAAACTGCGTAAAGAACTGTTCAATCTCTTGAACCTTAGTAGCTGCACTTCCTCTCAAGCTTTCTATCTCGCTGAATTTCTGATCTGCTTCTGCTTTAATGGACTGAATCTTATTTCGATTTTCTGTCGCATCTTCAAGTATTTTTTGAACACCATTTTCACCATCGTTCACTCGATTCCGAAGATCCTCAAACTGCGTAAAGAACTGTTCAATCTCTTGAACCTTAGTAGCTGCACTTCCTCTCAAGCTTTCTATCTCGCTGAATTTCTGATCTGCTTCTGCTTTAATGGACTGAATCTTATTTCGATTTTCTGTCGCATCTTCAAGTATTTTTTGAACACCATTTTCACCATCGTTCACTCGATTCCGAAGATCCTCAAACTGCGTAAAGAACTGTTCAATCTCTTGAACCTTAGTGGTGGCAGATACGGCTAGCTTTTTTAGTTCCTCCAACTTTTCCTCTGCTTGTTTTGTCTGACCCTGTTCTTCTTCTGACATACCTTAGGTTACGTGAATCTTCCCAGTCACCGCATGAGAGATCAGCGACGAACGGTATTCTTGAATTAGTTTTATTGATTTTTGAATCTTTTTAAGAGCCTCATCTAGCATGCTCAATTTTTGGTCTAACTGTTCTACAATTTCCTTTTGCTCCTCAATTGATGGTAAAGGAGCTTCAAATTCTTTGATGAACCGATCTGGCACTCGTTGTTGTCCAGCAGAACCGTACATCCAAGGCTCACCGGACTTCCTGAATAAGTCTGAATGAATAAGGTAATACAAATACTTGCCATCAATATTGTCGCTTGGTCGAATAACTATAAATTCAGTTGAACCGAAGCCAATTCCGTTAACCAGACCATAAACCAGGGCTCCTTTTCCATTTTCAAAACAGGGGGTGATTTTTGCCGTAATCACATCACCATTCTTGAAATAGGTGAACCCACTAGAGACATCTATTTTTTTTAGTACATTATCAGCATCAAATAAACCTTTGGATGACACTTTTGCCATAGGCAAGAATGATACCTTCGTCTCATCCGGTATATGCTTTGCTTCCTGTTTTGATGGATTTAATGAGACGATTCGTCGTAGCCTTATAAGTTGCCACTCCTCAGGAATCTCGCCAATCCACTCAACACCCGAATCTTTCATCTTCACATTCGGATCCAAGCCCTTCGTGACAGCCTGCGTAATAAGCGCAGCACGTTTTTCTTTTAGAAGTTCGATTTGCTTCTTTTTCTTTTTCACAACCTCATCAATCACCGCTGTTTTTTCATCAAGAAAATCAGCGATGTGCTTTTGTTCTTTCGGGTTCGGTAACGCGACAGGGATCGACAAGACAGGGGCTTGTGAAATACCAAAGCGTGTCACTCCATTGGCATGATTTTCCGCGTAGACTTTCATCAAGTGACCTTGCAGATAACGGAAGAAAAACGGTGAATATAATTGTTCATTGTCCGTTCTAATATGATAGAGATGGTATCCACAAACAAGATTATCCAAAGAGCTTTCTACAATGGCTGGCACAAAAATATCGTCAGCTGATTCGGAATCTTTTGTAGCCAACACATCTCCAGGTTTCAGCAAGAGTTTTATGATCTGATTCTTAGACGCAGTGGCACGCATAAACTTCATGTCTTGCAGAATTGTTTCGTTGTTGTAGACATCAGTATAATTGCAAAGCAAAACGCTTTCTTCGTTTTCGTGTTCTTTTTTATCAATATTACTAGCTTGAACTTTTGCTAAAAATTTTAGTCTCCTAATATCCCAACCTTTCGGAATTTCAGTAACCCACTCAACACAAGAATCTTTCATCTCTTTTTTGTCTCGTAATATGTATTTCATACCTTTAGATCTTTTACGTATCCAGTTTCTCCTGCAACCCCAAATAAATCACCACTTCCATAGTGAAGCGTGTATAACTTAGATCCATTCAAATCTTCATAGAGAACTACCAAACACTGAGTCTCTTTAGTGGCCAAGTAATCAAATAATTTGGTCCACTTTGGCATTCTTTGCTTCAATCCACTTACCGTTACATTCTCCGTATTAGTGCGCGGCGTGGTTGCTTTCTGCTGAGGAGCTATTGCTGAAATGTGTTCAACGTCTTTCAATACTTGAAGCTGTCCATTTAATTTGGTCAACAAAACAATATTTAAAGCTGTATTATTCGTGGTATTTCTTACTGTAAAGTTTGTTTGATCCATTGTGTATGCAAGATGGGGTCTGATCATCGTGAGATTTTGTTTCTCGGAAGCCTTACGGATCCTGTAAGTTTCAAAGGTATACCAACAAAGAATCCCTACACCTATAATAGAAGCTGCTTGAAACACAGTTTCTAAAATGGTTGAGTGACTTAAAATAGTGATTGTCTCATCCATATACCTACATCTGCTTAATCAAAGCGTCTAGCTCACCTTCGACCTGCTCAATGTCCTTCTGAATCTCATCCAATGACCGTGGAGCTTCGTACTTGTAGAAGAATCGGGTGACAGGGATTTCGTAGCCGACTTTTCCGATCTTGTTATCTTTGTGATCTGTTTTACTTTCATCAATCCAGGCATCCGGCACGTACGGCTTCACTTCTTTTTCAAAGTAGTCGTAAACATCCTGACTCAACGGAACATTTTCCGTGTCACGTAGACTGGTATCTGATTCGGGATTGCCTTTACTGTCCGTACAAATATCAGCTGTGTCATCTTGTTCAGAAAGCGCATTAAGAATTGCTTTCTTGATTGAAGCGGATAATTTAAGTTCCTTTTCTTTTAATACCTGATCAAGGATCATTAGGAACTTATCGCGATTCTTGTAGAGAGTTGCGGGTATTGCGCCAAGCGCATCGAGAATTCTTTCTTGAAGTTTTTTACCTTCCTCTATTTCTTGAGCGCCTTTTTCTCCTTTCTTTTTTGATGTTGCGAGTTTTTGGAATGCTGATTCTTCTCTAATCAATTCAATGCGCTCAGGTGAGGATTGGAAATTCAGACGCAAAGGTCGCTCTACCGTAATTTGTCGGTAACCAAAGTCTTCGTTCTTAAAGATTTTTGAAAATTCATTCTCTTCAAACGACTGATAAAGTTCCAAGACGGTCTTTCTGCCGGATGGGCTGATATCTTTTCGCTTCTGTCCCAGACTCTTGCGACGTTTCTCAAAGAATGTTTCGCCCCGTGCATCAATGATCTGTACCCTACCCTTACGCTCCTCTGATTTTCGATTGGTGATGAACCATAGGTATGTTGGAATACCTGTATTGAAGAAGAGCTGATCTGGTAGAGCAATGATCGTTTCCAGCCAGTCATTTTCTAAGATCCAGCGTCGGATTTCGCTTTCACCGCTTCCAGCATCTCCGGTAAAAAGAGGAGAGCCGTTAAAGACAATGCCTAGACGCGATCCACCTTCGTGTTCAGGTCGCATCTTTGAAACAAGGTGCTGTAAGAATAAGAGTTGGCCATCTGAGACACGTGGAGTTCCCGCACCGAAGCGTCCGGCGTATCCTCGATCCGCTTCACGTTCAATAGCTTGTTTATCTTTTTTCCAATCCACTCCAAATGGAGGGTTGGTGAGCATGTAGTCAAAATCCTGTCCAAAAAACTGATCATTTGAAAGCGTGGAAGCGACGGAGTGATCCTTTTCTCCGCCCTTAATGTTGTTAGGATCTTCACCTTTAATAAGCATGTCCGCCTTACACATGGCGTACGTGACCGGATTCAACTCTTGGCCGTAAAGGTAGATGTCTGCATTACTTTTAATCTCGTCTTTGATGTGATCCTTTGCTACCGAGAGCATTCCTCCCGTTCCACAGGCACAGTCATAGATGGTCTTAATGAGATGTTCGTTTTGGAGTTTTTTTTGGTCAGGGGAGAAAAGGACTTCGACCATGACTTTAATAACGTCTCGAGGCGTATAGTGTTCTCCAGCCGTTTCGTTTGATTGTTCGGCAAACTTACGAATCAATTCTTCAAAGATGGATCCCATCTCGTGGTTATCTACTCGATCAGGATGTAGGTCTGCTTTGTTGATCTGCTTAATGATTTCATAGAGCAAGTTTCCGCCCTCGAGTCGATCAAGTTGACGATCGAAGTCGAACTTCTCAATGATGTCTGTAATGTTCTCACTGAATTTTGTGAGGTAGTCTCGGAAGTTTTGTGCAATGCCTGACGGATCTTCCAGAAGATTCTCGAAGTCATACTCCGAGATGTTATAAAACCCGACTCCACTCGTTGCTTTTAGGATTGGATCGAGGTCATTAATCTCTCCACTCAGTTCATTGTATTGCTCAAGAACCGCTTTCTTCGTTGGTGACAAAAGAAGATCAAGACGTTTGATAACGACAAGCGGAAGAATCACGTCTTGATACTCGTGTTGCTTCCAGCCTCCTCGGAGAATGTCGGCGATATTCCAGATGAGCTGTGCTTTTTCTTTAAAGTTATTCATACAATTTTGTAAAAAGGTTTGTGTACTCATGAAGACGGAACACCCGGAATCGTGCGTTTCCTGTTTCTTCTTTTAGAACATTGAGTTTAATTAAGTCTTTGAAGAGTTCATTGATCGTCTGATAGGTACTCTTCTTCTGGTAAGTAGCCTGCAATTCTTTTATGGTGAACCGTGGATTTTGCATCATGCATGGCAACAGTCCTTGAAAGAGTTCCTTTCTCTGCTTGGCAAACCCATTAGTGCGTTTCAAGTATTTATCATTCAACGCACGAATATTATGAAGAAGTTCAACCAGTTTCTTTGTTTGTTTGGCAACGTGTTCGTCTGCCGTCAAAGAACCAACTTTCATTTGGGAGAAGGTTAGGGCCGGGGCGAGAAGAACACCTCTTTGAACGAGATAAAGATTACTGAGCAGTTCTGCCATTTGCTCGTTTCCGTCAAAGAATGGTTTTGATTGCATGAGCTCTTTATACAATTGAACCGCGCTATCAAAGATAGTATTTGTCGCACGATGTTCTTCAAACAGATTCTGGACGGCTTGTGCCACATCACCAGATCTCCATTCACCCGGCCGATAGTCGTATGTTTCCTTATTTGAAAAGATGAGCTTATGAAGCTTCGTTCCATGCATCCATAAATCTCCTTTGGGCTCAGTTGTCATGAGAAAAGCTTCAACGAATCGTCTTTTTGTCTCCGGAAGCTCTGAAGAGGAGAGGCGATCTCTGGTCTCATCTGTTTCTGCGGCGGAAAATACAATACTAGCCAAAGAATAACGCATAATTCGGGCAAATTCCGAAGAATCCACCCATCCATTGATAAGACCGATGTTCAGCAAGGAAAGTTGTTCTGCACTAAGATTATTCATAACTTATTCAGAGTTTGACTATAAACTCTTAACGTGATATACAATACCACAGATATTAAAGCCGTCAAGTTCCCGTATGCACATCACCAAGACCGACTATCTCGAATACACTTTCTGCCGGAAGAATCTGTGGCTCAAGAAGCACAAGCCGGAGCTTTTTGAGGATGTTGAATTATCCGAATTCGAGAAGAAAATTATTGAGGAAGGAAACATTGCGGATGAAGCAGCTCGCAATCTCTTCCCTAACGGTGTGCTCATCGAGATCGTTGGTGTGAATGCTGTGCCGGTAACGCAATCCATTTTGAAAACAAACCCACCCACGCTTTTTCAGGGTGCTTTTTTATTCGAAGACTTCTTCGTGCAGGCTGACGTTCTTCATTACAACGACATCTTGAAAGGATGGGAGCTGTACGAGGTGAAGGCGTCGAACGATGTGAAACGTGAAATCCCAAATCATCACATTAACGACTTGGCGTTTCAGAAGATTGTGATTGAGCAGTCCGGTTTGAAGATCGTGAAGGCTGGCGTGATCCACCTGAACGGCGAATATCGAAAACGGAACAAGGTCAACTACAACGAGCTCTTTATCATTGCGGAGTTGACCGATGAAGTCATCGAGGCAGAGGATGGCGTGCGAGAACAGATGTCGGATTTGAAGAAATGTTTAGAGATGCCAGAAGAAAAAGGATGCGAATGTCTCTATAGCGGTCGATCGGCTCAGTGCACCACCTTTACCTATTCCCACCCCGAGGTGCCTGAATATTCCGTACACGACATCAATCGTATTGGTGGAAGTAAGAAGCTGTTTCATGATTGGATTGATCGCGGCATCTACGCTCTCGAGGACATCGACAACCTAGAGAAGCTCAAAGGAGCAAAGAAGGCGCAATATGATGCATACATACTCGGTAAACCCCTTATTGATCATACGGCGATTCAAGAAGTTTTAGGTGAACTAGAATTTCCGCTTCACTTTTTTGACTATGAGGGTTATTCAAGCGCTATTCCTCGCTTTGATGGATTCGGAGCTTACGAACAAGTGCCGTTTCAATACTCACTTCACATTCTCCACGAAGACGGTGAGCTTGAACATAAAGAGTTCCTTATCACCGAACCAGATCAAGATTTGACCCTTCCGCTCGTTCAGCGGATGCGCGAAGACATTGGAGACAGTGGATCCATGATCTCTTGGCATAAGTCCTATGAGCAACAGCGCAATAATAAGCTAGCTGAGCTTCACCCGGAGCACGCCGACTTTTTAGAAGACCTGAACGATCGCATGTTCGATCTGAAAGAAATCTTTTCAAAAGACATGTACGTTGATGCGCGATTCAAAGGAAGCGCGAGTATTAAAAATGTGCTTCCTGTTCTCGTACCGCATCTCACCTATAAGGCTCTTGGTATTCAAAAGGGTGATCAAGCCGTTGAACGTTGGGAAAAAATGATTGATCCTGCAACGCCCCAAGAAGAAAAAAATCAAATCGCCAAAGATCTGCTCGAATACTGCAAACTCGACACCTTTGCCATGGTGGAGATTTATCGGTTTTTGAAAAACCTAACCTAGTCTATGGATGATAAGAAAAAAGAACTTGATTCGAAAAAATCTGCAAAAATGATTCGAGCTGGAGCTCAGGTGGTTGCCGGTCTTGTTCCATTTGCTGGTGGATTATTTTCTGCAGCCGCAGGTCACTGGTCCGAAAAAGAGCAAGAGAACGTTAACAACTTTTTCCATTCATGGATGAAAATGCTTGAAGATGAAATCAAAGAAAAGGAGCGAACCATCATGGAAATCGTCGCGAGATTAGATATACAGGATCAAAAGATACTTGAACGACTTCAAAGCGAGGAGTACCAATCGCTACTTAAGAAAACATTTAGAGAATGGGGTGCTGCTGAAAGTGAAGAAAAGCGAGTATACATTCGTAACATCATGTCCAATGCAGCCGCCTCCTCCGCCACAAGTGACGATGTTGTCTATTTATTTGTTGATTGGATTAACAGATATTCCGAATTACATTTTCAGGTTATTGCGGCACTTTATAATAGTAACGGGATATCACGAGGGGCAATTTGGGACAAAATCGGAAAAGGAGCTGTCCGTGAAGACTCAGCAGACGCAGATCTCTATAAGCTTTTGATCAGAGATCTGTCTACAGGTGGAATAATCCGTCAGCACAGAGAGGTAGATTATCAAGGAAATTTCATTAAAAAGCGTCCAGGAAGAAAAACCTCAGGAAGTTCTCAGGAAATGAAGTCCGCATTTGATCGTGAAGAAAAATATGAACTGACTCAGTTGGGGCAACAATTTGTACACTATGCTATGACTGACCTTCCATTGAAGCTTGAATACAAACCAAATGAGCCTGATAGTAACTCATAGAACTTAATCGATCTGCATCCAAAACCTACCGATCCAGATCTTTTTTACCTTCCCTTCGCCTATCAACCTTAATCAACAAATCAAAGAAGTTAACAAGGTTTTGAAAATCCTCATCAGAAATTTGCTCCGCATTTATTTTAACGTTCTTATCAGGTAACCACATATTGGAAATTTAAAGATCTCTCAAACAGTCAGTGAGGATCGCTGACGTATCAACCTAACGCACTAACGCGGTAGGTACAATACGCTTAACCATCTGGACTGAACGCAGGGCATTTGCTCGTGTGGTATAACCCTCACTGACAGCAACTGCTTCGCCGTTGGCCGCATGAAGCGTCCAACGCCATTCCTGTGCTTTATCCAGAAAAACCTTGAAATAAGGCATAGACGAGAAGCTTAAGAATTAATACTTGGGGATCAAGGCAGATGCTTTTCCCCACCCAGAAGCTCAATAAAGCACCTGGGAGGAAGAAGCATCTGTGATCTGATCCAAGCGTGAAATTCAAAAGGGCCTCGCGGCACTCACCTCACTGACTATTTGAAAGATCTTGATAAGATTTTATCAAATTTTTTTATCAGCGAACACAAGCCGAACATAGTGCAGAATACTGATGAATGCTACGAAATAGTGTCGAATATGATTGTTTATGTTGAACTCTTTTTGTAGTGTCCCATTTTGTCCCATTTCCTAAAAATGACCCCGACCCGAGTGCCTCAAATCGCCTCCAAAATAAGCTCCATGAAACCCCTATAAACCTTGCCTTTCTTGGGTACCTAACCTGAGTACACCGCCAGGACTATTCAGTATCGTGCAACCCGAGTGGCCTGCACCGATAGTGAAAAGTCTAAATCACAAAATCGCCGCCAGGGCGATTTTGTGTTTAGAGGGTAATTTAAATTTCAGCAAAAAGAATCATATAATTATGTCCTCTCTCTTTTGCACATTTTGGACAATAGGCGTAGTGGACATAATAATCTTTAGGCGTCTTATTCTCTTTTGCTAAATACGCTTCCATTTCCTTGATATTTTTTGGAATAGCGTTATACGGACCATCAAATACTCTTGCTACAAATGTTCCAGAAATTGTTGCATTATTTGCTCCTTCAACTTCTTTAGTAACTGAGTAATAAATTTCTGACTTAAATGCTGATGGATCTCGAAACAAAATCAAAGCATCTGTCTTGTCTGAAATATTTGCTTGAGATTTTTTTGCCAAATCCCACATTCTCGCAATCTTCTTTCCAATCATTGGAGGAAACGGAATGTGAAACAAAGTAGGAATTGATTCTTTTATAAACAGTTTATTTTCCCACTTTAATGTTTTCTTATCCCATTTTTCTGGTTTGAATTCAGGGCAACATTCTTTATCCATATTTTTTTTATTTAATTTAATAACTTATTAGACAAATTTTTCCAATCAAATATAAGACAGAAAAAAGCGCGATGCTGAGGAAAAAGGATAATGAATCCAATCAAACCAATTGTGTAAAATATCGATTCTATAAAAAGAAAGATATTTATAACGTACAAATCTCCTTTGATTATAAACAAAGCTGATCTTTATGCATATACTTATATTATACCAATCGATGAAGTTTTTGTGTTCGAAGAGTCGTAATGTAAAAGATAATTGTGGTAAGATAAGGCTAGTATGATGCAGATTTCTGAAAAACCTTATTTCATTGCTATTGCCGGGCCGAGTGGTGCTGGAAAATCGGTTTTTTGCCGCTTAATGCAATCGAATTTCGCTGGAGTTTCCCGGCTAAAATTGGACGACTTTTTTAAAGATATTGATGATGTTCCAAAAATTCTCGATTGGACTAATTGGGACGATCCAACGAGTATCAAATGGGACGAACTAGTGAAAGCGGCGACGGATTTAAAATCTGGACACTACGCGATTGTTCCCCACTACTCTCGAAAAGATGACAAAATGGTTGGTGAAAAATGTGTTTTTTCTTCCCCGATAATTTTAGTCGATGGTTTTCTCTCACTTTACGACCCTCGCCTTAGAGATTTGATTGATCTTAAAATCTTTTTCAATTTGTCCGAGGATAGTCAAGTAAAACGTCGAAAACTCCGCCAGCCATGGGTCGAGGACGGCTACATTGAAAATGTCTTACTGCCAAACGCCAGAAAACACGTTATTCCAACCAAAGATTTTGCCGACTTTATCGTTAATGCTGAATTACCACCGCAAAGTGTCGCCGATTACTGCGTTGGAATCATTTCCTTAGCCTTAAAAAATCGTATCAAGAAGCTGGGCTCGCGCCGACGGTTTGAAACAGTCTCAGTTTCTGCCAAAGTCTAATATGGATATTCGTTTCCCAAAATCACGCGTTAATAATCCTCTAGCCATACTCAGGAAAGCTGGCTACGCACCATTTACTGATCCAAAAACCGGTTCAGAAAGTTTCACCCTGCGTCTAACAGCTGAATTCTATCCAAGATTTCATTTGTACTTAAATGAAGATGGCGAAGATATAATTTTTTCTCTTCACCTTGACCAGAAAAAACCAAGTTACGGAACAAATCATATGCACAGCGGCGAATATGACGGTCCGACCGTTGAAAAAGAAGCTGATCGAATAAAGCGCTGGGTAGCAGCAACTGTTGGCGAAGGATCAAGAACAGTAGCCATTGAGAGTGATGAAGAAAAAGGTAACCTTTTCGGTGGCATTTTTGGTTAATTGAAAAGCGGGTCCCGATTGGACCCGCCCTGTTGCCCGATGAGACTATCAGTCGGGCAGGTAGTGACGCACCAGCTTGTTCCAGGCGATCTGCAGATGCTCGACAGCGTAGTACTCTCTCCTGCGCCCGAGGTAGAAGATGAGGTAGTTCATCTTCTCCATGAACTTGTGCAGACGAGCAGCGCCCTCGTGACCCATGAACTCGTCGAACCGGACCGTGCCCAGAATCTCACAAAATAACCTAATTGCACCGAGATCAGGCATGTTGTGAGTCAGGAGCTTCCCCTTGGTCACCCGCTCCGGAAACGAGGCTTCGAAGTAGCGACTCATGGCCTTGATCCAGATGTCCGCCTGCTCGTTGAGAAAGGTAAACAGCTCCTTCCGCGCCAAACGTTCTTCTTCAGCGTTCATCACGCCCTCCAAATAAGACGTTAGGACTTTAGCAAAAACTTAAAAAAAATAAAAGACCAGCACCTTTTTGGTGCCGGCCTCTATTTTTTATTCGCCTAGAACAGTATTAATCGCATCAACCATGGTTGCATACGGCACTGCTCCAGAAACAACCATGCCGTTAACAAATGTTGCAGGCGTGCCTTGTACTCCGGCATTAATACCGCTTTCCAAATCACTCTGGACATCTGCTGCATGCAAACCGCCGGTATAGCATTCATCAAACTCTGCTGCATTTAAACCAAGCTGATCAGCCAATTCGTAATAAAGCTCATCACCTAGCTCGCCTTGGCGCGCAAACAACTGGTCGTGGAATTCCCAGAATTTTCCTTGATCCGCTGCACACTCCGCTGCCTCAGCTGCCGGTTCTGCTTCAGAGTGAATTGAAGTCAGAGGAAAATGTCGATAGACCAAAGCAATATCGTCACCATATTCTTCCATCAGTTGTTTGATGGTTGGAACATGATTAGCACAATAAGGACATTGGAAATAAGAATATTCAACCAAAACAATTTTTGCTTTGTTGATATCGCCCAAGATATGATCATCTTTTGTGACCGGATCGAGAACACTCACTGTTCCAGAACCCTCATCAGTATTGACATCATCAAAAGTACGAACAACTTGATTACCGTTTGAATTAAAACTTGGTAATTTAATTGAGCCACTCAACAAACTCGTGAGAGCAATCCCGGTTACCAAACCAAAAACAAAAAGCATTTTTGGATTACCGTCAAAGAAACCTTTTTTCTCATCCATAATTATTATTTATTTTTTCTAATTTTATAAAAAATGTAAATTCCCAAGGCGATCATGATGAGGGAAAAATATTGGGCCGGGGTTAATCCCAAGTATCTTACATCAGCCGCACGATAGAAGTCTAGAAAGAAGCGTATTGGGCCATAAAGCATTAAAAACAGTGCTAAATAAGTTCCATCTGGTCTAGTTTTACGACTTATCCACAGAAAGACTAAAGCAATAACCAGACCTGTTAGAGATAGATACAAACCGTGGTCATGGCGCACTATTCCATCTGGATAATACACGCCGAGAAAGAAATTCGTTACAGTTCCTGGGTGATCGTGGATTAAAAAACAACCGATTCGACCAAGCCACAAACCAAAAGGCAAACCAAAAATTGCTACGTCGCTGTATCTTAAAACGTTTAATTGTTTTTTTCGTAAGAACCAAATTCCAACAATTGCTGCTAAAATAAATCCTCCAAAAACAGATGAACCACCGTCCCACAGAGAGAATATTTCTAATGGATGCTCAAGAAAAAATGCTGGATCGTAAAAAAGTACGTAACCCAAACGTCCGCCAACTAAACCTGACAACATCATCCAAAATGTCAGATCATAAATTACTTTTGGCTCAAGATTTTGTGATTTTGCTCGTCGAGCTGCAACCCAAGCAGCCAGTAAAAATCCGAGCGCCACGAAAATCCCCCAAACATAAATTGTGACTGGACCAAGCTCTATCGTCTTCCATTCAAAATATGGAATCATAACTTGTCGGCCAACCTTTCAAACGAAGCTGCTGCTTCTAAAACTTTATTGTCTTTCAAAGGTGCGGCCATGAATTGCAATCCGACTGGTAAATTATCTACTGTGCCGCATGGAATCGAAATCGCTGGTAGACCTGCTAAATTAGCTGTGATTGTAAAAATATCTGCCAAATACATGGTCAAAGGATCATCGAATTTCTCACCAATATCCCAAGCAACAGTCGGCGAGGTTGGACAAACAATCAAATCAACTTTTTTGAAAACATTGTTCAGTTCCTCGACTATTGCAGTTCTAACGGCAAGCGCTTTTTTGTAATATGCATCATAATATCCAGCTGAGAGGATGTAGTTGCCAAGCATGATCCGACGCTTCACTTCCCTACCAAAACCACTAGACCTGTCTGTCAAATATGTAGCCAGTAGAGTATCGGCCTTGGCACGAGTGCCATAACGCAGTCCATCAAATCGAGCCAGGTTTGAGCTGGATTCAGCCGGTTGAATAATATAGTACGTTGGCAGCGCAAATTTAGTCAGCGGTAAACTAATTTCTACTATTTCTGCATCTAATTCACGTAAATTTTCTATTGCTTCTTCAACACTTTTTTTAACTCTTTCATCCATGCCATCAACAAAATATTCCGCAGGTACGCCGATTTTGATTCCCTTTAAATCTTTACTTAAAAGTTCGGGTACGGTTGTCTCTTCTATTTCCAACGAAGTTGCATCATGTTCATCCTTCCCTTCCATAACTTCCAAAATCAAAGCAGCATCGGCCGCTGAATTAGCAAAAACTCCAATCTGATCCAAGCTTGAAGCCATAGCAATCAGACCATAGCGTGAAACTCGGCCATAACTTGGTTTCAAACCCACAACGCCACAAAGAGCTGCTGGCTGACGAATTGAACCGCCTGTGTCAGAGCCGAGAGCTACTGGCACCATTCCTGCTGCAACGGCCACAGCAGAACCGCCAGATGAGCCACCAGGCACTTTTTCTGGATTATGTGGATTCTTGGTAATTTTGAAAGCAGAAGTTTCGGTGGACGAACCCATAGCGAATTCATCCATATTGGTTCGACCAATAATAATAGCACCGGCTGCTAAAAGACGTTCAACAACTGTTGAATTGTAAGCTGCCTTGTAATCAGAGAGCATTTTGGAACCGGCTGATGCCGTGTGATTAGCAAAGAGAATGTTGTCTTTAATAGCAATCGGTAACCCGGCCAAACGAGGCAAATCTTTCTTAGCTGCAACCATGGCATCAATTTCTTTTGCTCGTTCTCTTGCTTCATCCTCAAAAACTTCCAAAAAAGCTCCCAGTTCTCCGTCTTTTTTCTTAATTGAAGCTAGACATTCATCAACCACTTGGCTGGCTGTCTTCTTTTTTTCGGCAATTGCTTTTACTATTTCTGCTGCGCTATTCATACTATTCAAAGACGGCCGGAACTTCTAAAGCATCTCCGGTCTTTTTTGGAAAATTATCTCTTACTCTCTCTTTTTCACTATCATCTTCTTTTACTTCATCATCCCTGAAAACATTTTTTTCTTGTTGCAGGTACGGTTTTGCTTCTACATTACTCGTATCAACTTCATGTAAACGGCTGACGTATGCCACAATCGATGGTAATTGCACTTCCAGCTGTTTTTTCTCCTCATCGGTGAGACTAAGCATAGATAGCTCGGCGACTCGATCTAGATTAAATTCGATATTAGACATAATGTTCATTTATACGGGTGGCACGGCGACGGGGACCCCGACAGCGCGCAACGTAGTGAGCACTGGTGGGGTGAGAGCCGTGACAGGACCCGTTATTGTTACTTTCCGAGCTTACGCAAAAATTCATCTTCTTTCAAGATTTTGACCCCAAGTTTTTGGGCTTTATCGTATTTTGAACCAGGATTTTCGCCAACTACAACGAAATCAGTATTTTTACTGACCGAGCCTGAAACAGAACCACCTTGATCTTCAATTGCCGCTTTTGCCTCTTCTCTGGTTAGTTTGTCGAGCGTGCCGGTGAGAACAAAAGAAAGGCCAGCAAACTTTGAACCACTCTTTTTGTAATCAGTAACACTGACACCGGCCTTATCGTAGGCTGCCAATAATGCTTTGCTCCGATCACTTCTAAAAAACTCTATGATCGAATTTGCCACAACGTCACCAATGTCTTCAACATTTTTCAGTGATTCCAGCTTGGCCTTTTCAATTTCCGCAAGAGATCCAAAAGAGCGTGCTAAATCTAGAGCTGTTTCTGCGCCAACATTCGGAATACTCAGAGCCACCAAAAAATGAGCTAGGTCAATTTTTTTCTTACTTTGAATTTCGCTAACAATCTTTTTAGCGGAAACTTCTCCATAACCTTCGAGTCCGGCGATATCATTTTCTGCCAAAGTAAAAATGTCAGGAGCATGTTTTAAAAGCCCGGCATTAATAAAATGTTCAATGCTTTTACCGCCCAAGCCATCAATCTGAAATGCTCTCGCCGCGTGCAGGATACGCTCGCGTTCCATTGAAAAACAATTTTTGTTGGTGCAAATAATATCAACTGCGCCGGCTTTGTGCGATAAAGGAGAACCGCAGACAGGGCATTTTTCCGGTGCTTTAACAACCTTCTCTAGACCTGAACGCATTTCTTTCAAAACTTTGGTGATTTTTGGGATGATATCTCCAGCTTTTGTCAAAATTACCGTGTCTCCAATTTTTAAACCAAGACGTCTAATTTCATCGAGGTTGTGCAGTGTGGCATGAGTAACCGTGGTTCCGGCAACAAAGGTTGGTTCAACTGTGGCCACAGGGGTCAATTTGCCAGTTCGGCCAACATACCAATCAACCTGCAAAACCTTGGTTGTTGCTTCTTCTGGTGGAAATTTCCAAGCGACAATAGCCCGAGGTGTCTTTCCGATAACACCCAATTCTCTAAAATCACGAGCATTATTTACCCTAACAACCAAACCATCAATCCAATAATCAAGCTTTTCCCGCTTTTTTTCCAACTGGTCCATGACTTTACCAACCGCCATTTCTCCCTCGGCCAAGACTCCGTCTGCGGTTTTAAAACCAAGTAATTTTGTAATTGCCAGGGCTGCATCTTGATTAATGTCTCCAAGGCCCAAAAGTGCCCAAGCTCGAAAAGTTAGTGGTCGCTCGGCCGTGATTTTTGGATCAAGTTGACGGACACTGCCGGCAGAAATATTTCGAGGATTGGCAAACTCAGGCTTGCCCGCTTTCTTTTGACGTTGATTGAGTTTTTCAAAATCAGATTTTCGCATGAAAATTTCACCACGAATTTCGATCTGACTATTTGATTTTTCTAAAGTTTTCAATGTTTCCGATTTCAACTTATATTTTTTATTGAGCGTATCAATTTCAGCTTTTGTTAATTGACGCAATTTTAACGGAATCGATTCAATTGTTTTTACATTTTGAGTAATGTCTTCGCCAATTCTACCGTCTCCACGAGTGGCACCTGTTTTTAAAAGACCGCTTTGATAGCTCAAAGAAACTGCCAGACCATCAATTTTGGTCATGCAGTAAAATTCCTTGATTTTTTTATTGGCAAAACGATCCAGCTTTTCTAACCAAGCAGAAAATTCTTCTTTGGAAAAAACATCTTCCATTGAGAGCATTCGTTCGCTGTGCTTGATCTTTTTAAATTTATCGAGGGCTACACCGCCAACCCGTTGCGTTGGTGAATCTGGCGTAATTAAATCCGGAAACATCTCTTCCAACTCATAAAGCTCATGCTTTAAAGAATCTAGCGCAGCTTCTGAAATATCTGCGCGATCAAGAACATGATACAAATAACGATAGTGGTCTATCGTTGTTCTTAGTTTTTTAATCCGCGTGGCGGCCTCGGACTTTGAAAGTTGTTTCATGAGCGTATTTTAGCACACCAATGTTCTTCTGACAAAACAAAAAAGGGCCGAAATGACCCCTTTTTATAAATATTTTTAGCGGAAAAATCCTAAGTACCATTCCAAGATATATGACCCAAAAATCATACAAATAATCATCGCCGCGGCCATAAAAGTACCAAACGGTACTTGGCTATCCAATTTTCTTTTCTTCGATAAAATCAGAATAATACCGAAGATGGCTCCTGAAATATAAGACAAGAAAAGAGCTAATACTCCATTAGCCACGCCAAGTAAAAATCCCATTAAAAGTCCCATGCGAATATCTCCACCACCAACCCATTTGCCGCCAGAGACCAAAAATTGAAAAGCGAAAAAGCCACCAATGAAGAGTCCGCCAAGAAGAAGATCAACAATACTGGCTCCTAAATAAAGATTGAAAACTAAGGCTATAATTGCCGCGGGCATTGAGAATCTGTCGAGTATATAGCTAAACCGAAAATCGTAGACAAAAATAATCAATAAGAATACGGCAATCACCGCGTCTCGAATAAAAAGAATCAACCATTCGCTGTCATCAATCCAAGGAGGTACACCAATACCCAAAGCAGCTCGAGCAAATAAAACTCCAAAGAGCACTCCTGTGATCAGTTCGATTGCCGGATATTGCCATTCGATGGTTGCGGAACAACTTCGACACCTACCCTTAAGAGCAAAATAACTAAAGACTGGGACTAAATCGACTGGAGAAATTGGCACTTCACAAGTCCGACATTTAGATCGTCCTTTCCAAAACGGTTCGTTACTTTTTGTTCGAAAAACAACAACGTTAATAAAACTTCCGACTAAAACTCCCAAAATTGTTGCCAGAATTGTCCAAAGTATGATCATAGTGAGCTGGCTGGTATTGGACAGGCGCCGGTTTGGAAACCGTTTTCAGTAGCACAATTAGCCCCCTTCTCCAGACCTATTAATGAATTCTTTTTTTCGAGTTCAAAGGAAATCATATACGATTCCCCGTTACTAAAATAACAATAAGCGTTATTGACTCCACCGCAACTAACATCATTATTTAATCCCGCTCGTGGCGGAGCCGGAACAAGATCTAGATAAATACTGTCTGTGGCCGGATTACATGAGGCCGCAAAACCAGCGTCAGAAAGACACAGTGTTGAAGCTTCGCCAATGGCAAATGGGTCAGTGAAACTTGGATACTCGCTGGCATCATTAAAATAAAGCTCAAGACCGGCCTGGACTTGTCTCACGTCAGAAAGTCTGACTGCATCTCTCGCCTCTGCCCGTGCATTCATGATCGAAAATATCGCGACCAATCCCAAAAGGCCGACGACCAAACCGACGATTAAAATTTCAATTCGCGAAATTCCTTGTTGCATATATTTATTCTATCAATTTTTTGAGTGTTTGTGCGATTTCGTGTGGACTAAAATGTCCAAAGATTAAGAAACCACTAACACCTAATTTGTGCGCCTCTTCAATAAGTTTTTTATCTCCTCGGTGAGTCATGAGAACAATTTTTGTTTGCTGCATGGTTGGCAAAGCTTGCAGCCGTTTTACATCTACCAAAATATCTATGCTGCACTCGGTATCAAGAAGTAAAATCTGCGGTCGTAATTTAATCGATTTTTTTTCTGCAGTCTCCAAATCCTCAGCCAGGCTGACCACCCAACCTTGACGCTGAAATTTCTTAGTATAAATTTCGGCCAGATGCTGGTCGCAGCTTAAAATTACGATTGTTGGCTCTTTCATAGAACCTACTTCTTTTCTAAATCCTTCATTGCCAAGCCAACTGCAACAGAAAATCGCGGCCCAATTTCATCTAAAACTGATCTTAGTCCTGACGGTGTGGCAATTCTTGCCCATGGGTCACCAATGTAGACATTGATGTTTAATCCTTCTGTCAAAAACTGGTCGATTTGCGGTAACTGAGCAGAACCACCGGTAACAATAATTTTTTCAACTGAAGTATGATCATGAAAATTCTGCGCTGCGTAAAGTTCGAGTGCATATTTCACCTCATGCAAGATCGGCATCATTGCTTCCCGCAATGCCGGCGGCAAACTGGTTTCATTTTCAGACAATGAAAGATCACGTTTAGCCTGTTCCGCTTCTTCATGAGTTAAGCCTAATTGCTTGGCCATCATCTTGGTTACATTTTCACCGCCAGCTTGAATACTGCGATGAAGATATGGAATTCCTTTGTTGACAATCGTTATATTAGTGCGACGGTAACCAATATCTACAATCAAAATTCTAGCCTTGTCTTTTCCGACTAAAGAACGAATGAGAGCAAAAGCCTCGGTCTCCAAAGAGATCAGTTCCAATTTGGCCAATTTGAAAATTTCCACGTATTTGGCAACCAAATCTTTTGGTGCGCCAGAAACCAAAACACGAATATGACGATCGCTACTTTCTGGTAAAGTTTCTTCCTTCTGCTCTTTTTCTTCAGCTTTGGGTAATAAATCCTTATCAATAACAGTGATGTCTAGAATCATTTGGTCGAGTGGCAATGGTGACAATTTTTGCACCTGAGCCTCGATCAAAGGTTTGATGTCATCCTTTACACTTTTGGGTCTTGGAATAGTAATGATTGCATGAAAAATAGATTGACTTGGTAAAGAGGCGTTGGCTCTGTGAGATTTGATTCCAGCTTCTTTGACAATTTTGCTGAGAATTTCTGCTGCCTCTTTTGGTTGATCTAAAAGACTCGGCGCATTTTCTTCGTATTTTTTTTGTTCAGAAAAACCGTACGTAGCGAGACGTACTCGGTTTTTTTCAGGAATCAATTCAACAGCCTTGATGCCGCCAGCGCCAATATCGACGCCAATTAGTCCTGGCGTTTCTGCCTTTCTTTTGCCAAAGAGAGCCATATATAAAAATTATATCACAAGCCGAGCGCCTGATCGATGGTTTTGTTGACTAAAGCGTCAGCAATTTTATTGTACTCGCGCCGCACATGGCTGAAATGAATTTCTATGAAACCCTGGCGCAAATTATAAATTTCCAAAAACTTCTTGGCTAACTCTTTATTCTTAACTTTATACTCGCCATTTAACTGACGAACTGCGAGTTCGGAATCCAAACGAACATCCAAGGCTTCAACACCAAGCTCTTTAGCTTTCTTAAGACCAATGATGATGGCATTGTACTCGGCCTGATTATTGGTAGCGACGCCCAGGTATTCTGAGGCTTCACCGAGTAATTCCCCGATTTCATCATCATGAAGCTCAAAAATCACAGCGGCTGACGCTGCTGGACCAGGATTACCTCTGGCTCCACCATCAGCAAACATTCTTGCTTGTTTTAATGACATAGAAATTAACTAACGAAAGTTATGGGGTGATAGAGTTATGGAGTGGTGGAGTTCATTGTAGCAGATTTAGTAAATTCGAGCATTAAAAGTGAAACCCGCCCCAACACCGGAGTGAGGGGCGGGTCGAGAGTAGCCGGGCGCAGCTACTCGAGGTACGGGCGGAGCTCCGAGGTGCAGGCCGCTCGCGCGATGATTAGAGCCACCTGGCAGTAGAGTCGCACTCCTGCCACGGACTGCAGGAGTCCCAGCAGGAACATGGAGAGGCGCGGATCGTCGCCCTTGGCGACCATCGGCTTGCGCCAGCGAAGCGGAGCTCCGGTCTGTACCTGGAAGAGGAGGGCGCGAGGGTCGAGCTCGAGGTAGTGCATGGCGTCCTGGATGTGCACCAACTTCTGCTCGACGAACGGCGCCAAGACCACAGCGATGCGCGCCGGGTCGTAGCCGAACTGCTCGATGACAGCCTGGGGGCCCCAGGCTGAAGTAGGTCTCGAGCTCGGCCGGGCGAGAGTCAAAGACGTTCTGCTCGAAGTAGCGGGGAGCCACCTCGGCGAACTCATAGGTCAGGGCGTCGATTGTGGCGTCATGATCGACACCAGCGGGGGAAGAATTTGCCATGATCTCTCCTTTCAAGAGAAAAAAATTGAGGCGCCAGCCACCATGACTGACACCTCAAAATAGCATTATTTTTTAAAAAAGTCAAGTAATTAACGATTTATTGAATGTTTTAGGTCTATAATTTGAAGTTGGATTTCGCGCTCACCCTGCCATTCGTTAACCGACAATTCGAAAACCAAATCAACCAAATCCCCTATCATCAGCTGTCTGGCCCATTCGCCAAAGCCAAAACCAATCGCATTCCAGACCCCTCCCTCGCCGGCATGAACTACCAACTTTAAATGGCTACTTGTTGAACCAACCGCCTCAGCACGCATAATTTGTACTTTTTCAACCAAAAACGTTGGTCGCTTATTTTTTTGTCCAAACGGTTCCAGTTGCTGAAGTTTTTCCAAAAGTGGCCAATCAATTTCAGCTAAATTAATTTTCAAATCAATATCAATCATTGGTTTTGGTTCTGAACCCTTAAAAAACTCCAGTGCAAATTTTTGAACTCCCATGTGAAACTCTTGAAGTCTTATTTCATTTTCAATCGTCAAACCGCACGCTTCCGGATGACCGCCAGCTTTTACAAAAATATCGCCACACGAACGCATGGCTTCAACCAAATGCATGCCGCCAATACTCCGTCCAGAACCAACAAAATTATCACCAATTTTAGCTAGCGCAAACGCTGGCACGCCAAACTCTGAAACTAATTTACCGGCAACCAAGCCGACAATACCCGGATGCCAAGCTTCGCTCCAAACAACGTGGACTAAAGATGTCTCAGCTTCCAAAATCATCTGTTTTGCTTCACGAAAAGCTAAATCAGAAATTCGTTGCCGCTCGCGGTTGAGCATTTCTAATTCGTTTGCCAGCTGTTCAATTTCACGTTGATCTTGACTGACTAATAGTCGAAAAGCAATTTCAGCCGAACCTATTCGACCGGCCGCATTAATTCTTGGTCCAATTCTAAAACCAATTTCTTGAGTTCCAATTTCACCAAGCTTTACTCGCGATAACTCAATCAACTTCTGGAGTCCCGGCCGACGTGTTTTATTGAGGACAATCAGACCAAACTTTTCCAATGCTCGATTTTCTCCGATCAAAGGCACCACATCAGTAACTGTGGCTATGGCAACAAAATCAAGCAACCATTTTTCATAACCCGGTTGAAAATCTGCCCCGCGACGGCGAGCTTTATCGATTAAGACACTGGCTAATTTAAATGCTACACCTGTACCGCAAAGATTTTTATTTGGATAATTTTCTCCGGGAGCCAATGGATGAATGACCAAGGCTTTTTCAGGAAATCTTTCACCTAATTGGTGGTGATCACAGATGATAACATCAATGCCAAGTTCTGCAGCGCGATCAAACTCTGAAGCATTAGCAATACCACAATCAACCGTGAGGAGAAGATTTGTTTTTTCTTTTCCCAAACGCTCAACCGTATGCATAGCAACTCCATAACCATCTCGCTCTCGATCTGGCAGATAAACTGAAACATTACTAAAAGGTAGAGCTAAACGTTCTGCGATTTGGCGCAAAGTGTCGTATAAAAGAGCGGAGCCACAAACACCGTCAGCATCATAGTCGCCGTGAATTACAATTTTTTGCTGATTTTCCAAAGCATGGAAGATTCTATCGACCGCTGCTTTGATCTCTTTGAACTGTTGAGGATCGTGCGTATCTTTTTGCCAATCCGGATTTAAAAAAGCCGCTACATCGGCTTTGTCAATGCCACGATTTTGCAGTAAAGCCTGAATAATATCCCCGGCTTTGTCTTGTTTGATGTTCCAGGCGTACTTCATGCTCGGATTTTACCACGCCTACCTCTTTGCACTTATCCACAGGAAACGAAAACGCCCCACGCGCGTAGATGCGTGGGGCAGTTCCCGCAGGAAGCGTCTTGTTGCTTCAACCACGTACCCTTCTGCTCGAAAGCAAGGCTAGGTGTGCCCACTGGGGCTCCTTTTCGTGCACGCCAGTTGCCTTATGCAAACGTATAGGAGCATTTTTCGCGTCTGTTCCCACAAAGGCCACTGAGCTAACGAACTCGGAATTCCGCTACCTCGCTCGTCGCTGATGCGTGCCCTTAGAACATAACAAACCCTGACCAGCTGGTCAATTTTATCGTTTAAGAATATTCAAATATGCCTCGGTTGGAATTTTCACGCTTCCCTTTCCGGCTGCTAACATTCTCTTCTTTCCTTTCTTTTGTTTTTCCAAAAGTTTTCTCTTACGAGTTACATCTCCACCATAAAGCTTGGCAGTCACATCTTTTCGTAAAGCTGATAAGCGCTCAGAAGCTACAATTTTTCCACCAATAGCTGCTTGAATTTTAACTACGAATTGTTGCCGTGGAATAGAATTTTTCAAACTATCCACCATTCGACGACCAATTCTCTCGGCTTCGTCGCGATAAACAAAAGTTGCAAAAGCTTCAACCGGTTCTTCAGCAACTAACATATCCATTCTGACCACATCAGATGGTCGGTAACCAAAAACTTCGTAGTTCATTGAAGCAAAACCGCTGGAAATACTTTTGAGACGATCATAAAAATCCACAATGACTTGAGAAAGCGGAATTTCATAATGCAACATTGCTCTGCCTTCCGATAAAAAGTCAGTGTTTAAATAAATACCGTGTCGCTCTTGAACAAAAGACATAATTCCACCAATAAAATCAACTGGTGTAATAATGTCGATTTTTGCCCATGGCTCTTCAATTTTTTCGATTGATCCCGGGTCATCCAAATCTAAAGCACTTTTAATGATTTCCGGTTCTTTTGATCCTGTTTTATAAACTAAGTAAGCCACTGAAGGGACAGTGACGATCAGACTAATATCAAATTCTCGCTCCAAACGTTCTTTCAAAATTTCCAAATGGAGCATGCCCAGTAGTCCGCAACGGAAACCATAGCCCAAGGCTGGCGAGTGTTCTGGCTCATAGACCAAAGCGGCGTCGTTGAGTTTAAGTCG
>CAZYCR010000001.1:13506-19172 GCA_964645815.1 uncultured Gammaproteobacteria bacterium | reverse complement strand
CCTTCTTCAGGGAAGATACCGGCATAAACCATAGGACGAACTTCTTTATAGCCAGCCAATGGTTTAACATCTTTAGCGCTAGAAAGGCTCATCGTATCACCAACTCGGCAGCCGGAAAGATCTTTAAGACCAGTCACAACATAACCAATTTGTCCGGTTTCCAATTCTTCCTTTGGCGAAAATCCTGGTGCGAGAGCTCCGACTTCGAGCATTTCAGCGGAAGTCTTGGTGGCTAACATGCGCATTGTATCGCGTCGACGAAACTTTCCGTCCACTACTCGAACATAAGCCACTACACCTTTATAGTCATCGTAGAATGAATCAAACACCAATGCTCTGGCTGGATCAATTTCTTTGCCGTGAGGAGAAGGGACCAAATCAACAACGCGATCGAGTAAAACTGCCACTCCTTCACCAGTCTTAGCGGAAACTGTCAAAATTTCTTCTGGTTTACAACCTATCAATTTAACCAGCTCAGCAGTTCGAGCTTCAACGTCAGCGGCCGGTAGATCGATTTTATTCAAGACTGGGATGATTTCAAGATTCTGGTCAAGTGCCAAATAAAGATTGCCGATGGTTTGCGCTTGAACTCCCTGGGTTGCATCAACCAAAAGAATCGCACCTTCCACCGCTGCTAAAGAACGTGAAACCTCGTAGTTAAAGTCAACGTGGCCTGGAGTATCAATTAAGTTCAAAGTGTATTCTTTACCGTCTTTAACGTGTCTCATGCGCACCGGCGCCAACTTAATGGTAATACCGCGCTCACGCTCGAGCTCCATGGAGTCAAGAACTTGATCCTGCATTTTTCTTTTATCGACTGTGCCAGTAATTTCAAGCAAACGATCAGCCAGTGTGGACTTACCGTGATCAATGTGCGCAATGATACAAAAATTTCTGATTCTATCCTGTGGCGTCATAATGCAAGTAGAGTAGCTGTATTTCTACTCAAAATCAAGGGTATCCCCAATAAGATCAATGACTCCTGAGCCGATTAGTTCCTGTCCGGCATACCAAGCGATGAATTGACCGGGAGCAACAGCACGCTGGTTTTTTTTAAAATTAACGTAAACCTTTCCGTTTTTAATTTTTTCAATGATGCAATTTTGTAACGGCTGACGGTAACGAACCCGAGCCTTGATCTTTTTACCTATAAATTTCTCTAAATTACCAGGAATTGTTTCAATAATATTTGAGGCAACCAATTTTGAACTGAATAATGCTGGGTCATCTTCTCCTAAAGCAACAACTACTTCATTAGTCTCTGGTCGACGGTCAACAATAAAGTACGGAATCCCACCGCCAATTCCCAATCCAGATCTTTGACCAATCGTATAGTAGGCTTGGCCTTTATGTTGACCAATAATTTTCCCAGCGGTCGTGACGATATTGCCAACAGTTTCCGGAATCTGATTTTTTAAAAAATCTTGCATTTTAACTTTGCCAACAAAACAGATTCCTTGGCTATCTTTTTTATCCGCTACAACTAAATTATTTTTTCTGGCAATCTCCCGTACCTTCTTTTTCTTTAAATCACCAATTGGAAACAAAATATGTTTGAGCTGTTCTTGCATTAACTGACACAAAAAATAACTTTGGTCTTTATTCTGATCAATACCTGCCAAAAGATGAAGAACTCCCTTTTTATCTTTTTGAAGACGCGCATAGTGACCGGTTGCAATGAAATCACAATCTAATCGCTTCGCTTCTCGCAAGAGATAACCAAACTTCATATATTTATTACACATAACGTCTGGATTTGGTGTACGTCCCACCTTGTATTCAGAAATCATGTATTCAAAAACCTCAGCCCGATATTCTTTTTCAAAATCAAAAGTTAACAATGGAATATTAAGCTGTGCTGCCACTCTCATAGCATCCCTGCGTTCTTTTCGCCAAGAGCATTCCTCGGTTTCTGTACCATCAGACCAATTTTTCATGAATGCTCCAACTACTTCGTAACCTTGCTTTTGTAACAATAAAGCTGTCACGCTGGAGTCAACTCCGCCCGACATACCGACTAAAACCTTCTGTTTTGGTTTATTCTTGTGCCAAAATTTGCGCATAACTAAGCAAAAATACCCCAAAAGCAACAAAAAATCAAGAGTACAAAAAACACTGCAATTGAGCAGTGTTTTTTATAATTAAATTATTCAACAATTGGCGTGCTAATATCGAAATGAGTTGTATCCGTTAAAACGTCAACGTCTCGAATAATCCAAGCACCCATGATCATCAAAATAACTCCCATAGCAACAAGAACTGTTACCATGATAAGGACAAAGTCAACTTTATTTTGTTCTTTCATAAGAAAAAATTATTTAAAAAAATTTATTGTTTCACTTTATTGAATAATCGGGGTACTCAGATGGTTCCAAATCGTTTCTCTGATGACTGTAACATCATAAATAATAATTGCGCCCATTATTAGCAAAACTATCCCGATACCGACTAACGTTATTGACATAATGAGAATTGCGTCCCAATTTTTTACATTTTTTTGCATATGTCTGATATTGCAGAGTTAACAACCTCAGAATTTGGTTGTAACTCAAATGAATTTTTTATTTTTTCCAAGGCTGATGAAGCAAATGTCGAATTCGTTGTAGATATTTCAAAAAATATGTCATCTCTATTTGGGACCCGCCCAACTAAACTATTTTCATAATTCAGAGAGACGCTCGGGTAAAAATCAACAGCAATTTTTTCTTTCCCAATGATACTATGACTTACGGCGATTGCATAGCCGTTATCCAGAAGCCACTGTTCAAAACTCACTCTTTCACCTGTGTCATAATTTACAGGCTGATGGAAGATAATCGCTATCTTATTTTCTTGATATTCACTGTCTGTAAAAACAAAGCTCGAAACCGTACCGGCATCAAATCTTTCAAAAGACCAACCTTTCGGTTTCACAACAACGGCAGACATGTCAAATGCATCAAGTTTAACCAGATACTCGGATTCAATACAGTCATTGATTACAATTTGATCCTGGCAGCGAATATCATTAATCTTGTCCAATGTTAGAGCTGCTGCAATGAGAGTAATTATCGCAAAAACAATAACAACCATGAGTAAACTACTCGTTAAATTGTTTCTGACTTTATCGTCCATAAAAATAGTATAACACAGCCTTGGCAAATATTGACAATTCGTTAAAAATAGGGTAATATCTCTCTGCATTCCCGGGTCGTCTAACGGCAGGACATCTGGTTCTGGTCCAGAGAATTGGGGTTCGAATCCCTACCCGGGAACCATGAAGTAGAGACCAAAACAGGTCGCTACTTTTTGTTTTGGTCACACTTCATGGTTTACCCCTGTAGTGTGGCGGAAGCCTCTACTACAGGGGAACCATCCCCCTTCGCTCCTATCGGAGCTACGGAGGGATTACGAAAAACAACCACCGCAAGGTGGCTGTTTTTTATTATGGTTATGGTAGTACGTGATTATCCAACCACTTCACCACCGAAAGCCGAGGCCAAATCAGCCAGATCCTTTTCAATTTCTTCATGGGCAAAAAGTGGCACTACACTCAATTTAGCTTGTAAAATCTCTTCCAAAGCGCGTTCAAGGATCTCCAAGTTCTGAGATTTCTGAAAAGTTTCAAAATGAAACTTTTTTTCGAAAGCAATAGTCAATCGATTTCCTTCCAATTTATCCGGACTTGCCGTTTGCAGAGCCAAAGGTAAAGCAATGTTTCTCTTCCCTACTGCTTCGCAACAACGTTGCCACTTTGATTTTACTTCATCGATTGTCGTAACTCCATCCATTTCTTCTACTGGCGAAGTCGTCTCTATGTCTTCTTTTTTTTCTTCAACTTTAACTTGCCCTCCTGTCGGTTCTTTTGGGTCAGTTACCGTCTGTTTTACTGGTCTTGATCCTGTTTGAGCACAAAGCTCAATCAACGCCAATTCAAGCGGTAACTGAGGCAGAGCGTCATAACGTGGCCGTGCTTTTACTTGAAGTAATTTGTCGAGCAGGTTGATTGTTTGATCGAGTTGATAATTCTGATTAAAATAACGCAAACGCTCCATGGTTTCACGATCATAATGATCATGATAAGGACCTTCCAAAGCCACGAGCATCATTGTCCGCACAAAATCGATCAATTCCTCGACCAAATTTTTAACTGATCCGCCTTGATCAACAAAAAGACTCAAAATTTCCGCGATATTCTTGGCATCTTCTCTCACTGCTGCATCAACCAATTCAATTACCGTAGCTGTATTGGTAACCGGTAAAATTATTGAGGCTTCCTTTTGACTGATCTTCTTTTCACCAAGAGCCAATACTTGTCCCAAAAGACTCTCTGCGTCTCGCAAACACCCTTCCGAAAGCCTGGCGATCGCTGCCAAAACATCATCATCAATTTTTACACCTTCACCTTTTGCTAAAGTTGAAAGACGTTCGATCATGTCGTCTGTACTAATTCGATGAAAATCAAAACGTTGGCAGCGCGATAAAATTGTTGCCGGTATTTTGTGTAACTCTGTAGTTGCCAAAATAAAAATCGCATGTGCTGGAGGTTCTTCTAAAGTTTTCAATAATGCATTAAAAGCTGAAGTTGAGAGCATGTGCACTTCATCGATAATGAAAACTTTGTACTTGGCTTTACCGGGAGCAAAACGTACTGCCTCAATAATATTTTCTCGAACGTTTTCAACGCCCGTGTGTGACGCTGCATCGATTTCAATCACATCCATCGCATGCCCTTGAGTCAATTCATCACAATGACTACATTGACCACATGGTTCACTCTCGCCGTCTTTTCTGGCCTCACAGTTAACCGCTTTTGCTAAAAGTCTGGCAACAGTAGTTTTACCAACACCACGCGGCCCGGCAAAAACATAAGCATGAGCCACAGTATTGGTTGAAATTTGGTTAGTCAAAATCGTGGTGATGTGGCGCTGATTGATTACTTCAGCAAAAGTCTGGGGCCGATATTTTCTGTAAATTGCTTGGCTCATAACGGTCGCATTGTATCAAAAAAACAAAATAGGTCCAATGTATTAAATGGACCTATTCTTTTCTTTAATTATAAGGCTCTTGGTGCTACTTCTGGCTTTGTAGCTTTTGGCGCGCCAATCCCTGCTCTTAGGGCAATTTCGCGCTCGACTAAATCTTTTGGCCGGCCATAGCTGAGCCGAGAAATTTCTTTGAGAGCTTCGAAAAGTTTTGGATTTGGTTTATCCGGAGCTACGGTTTTCAGGGTAAAAGGCTTGGCTTGTGAGTTATCCACGATCAATTTTGTATTCCAAGTGTATTTGTCGGTGTTCATCAAATCGTATGGTGAGAAAGTTGGCTCAAAGACTTTACCCAAGACTTCAGTATCCTCCGGGCCAACTCTTGAAACAAACATGTTGCCAACGTTTCCTAAAACCGCGTCGCGGATTTCTGTTTTTCCGTCTTTGACAAGTTGCCCCATGTATTGGTGCGCCAAAATAAGATTCAATTTATATTTTCTGGCTTCCGATAAAATAGTTGCAATCGAAGGCGTAATAAAGTTTTGAAACTCATCGATATAGAGGAAAAAGTCGCGACGTTCTTCTTCAGGAATATTGGCGCGAGTGAAAGCGGCCATTTGTAATTTTGAAACCAAGATTAAGCCTAGCAAATTGGCATTAACTTCTCCAGTTTGACCTTTTGACAAATTAACCAATAAAATC
>CAZYCR010000001.1:0-13496 GCA_964645815.1 uncultured Gammaproteobacteria bacterium | reverse complement strand
ATGTCACGAAAGTCAAAAGCTGATTTTGATTGGCCAATGATATTTCGCATCATGGCGTTTTCTACAAATCGTCCAACTTTGGAAACAAGATAGCCCATGGTTTCAGATTTGTGATAGTCGCTCGTGTTTGCCATTTCATCTTCCCAAAACGATCGCACAACCGGATCTTTTACTTTGGCCACCCATTGTTGTTGAAACGCGGTGTCGGAAATAATGCGCGGAATCTCGGCCAGAGTACCAGGTCCTTCCAAATCTGCCATCAGCGTCAACATGAAGTTGCGCATATAGTGCTCAAACATCGGACCAATCATCTCTGGCGGGAAGAGCATGTAAAAAATAGAGATCATTTCTTGAACCGCAAAGTCACGCATGTTTTCATCCGGAGCCTCGAGCATATTAAGTCCCATTGGGCGCTCGACATCGGATGGGTTGAAATAAACAACGTCATCAATACGCTCTTTTGGAATTGAGCCCATAATAGCGTCAACTAAATCACCATGCGGATCAATCACAGCTACACCTTTGCCAGCTTTTATATCCTGCAAAACTTGATAGCGTAAAAAGTAGGATTTACCGGATCCGGTTTTACCAATGATATAAAAATGTCGGCGACGGTCTGAATCATTGCTATAGACTTCTGTTTTCATGCCGCGGTAAAGATTGTAACCAAGATGCAAGTCTCCTTGCTGCGGTACTTCCGGTGGCACTGGAGCCGAACGAGCCAGCATCCAGCGGATGTTTGGCGTTTCAGTTGAAGGTAGCGGTAAATGCCAAAGGCTGGCCAATTCTTCAGTGTTCATGACAATGCCTTGAGCCTCATCAAATTTTCGATAGATAAAATTCTGTAGTAATTTCTTTTTGTTGGACGGCACAACGGTCTTAAAAGCATTGCCGTATTCATAAACATTAAACTGACTGAAGGCTTGCAAAACATTGTTCAAATTTGCCTGAGCTGCCGAAGCAAGTTCACTTGAGGCGACGATTCGGATATTAACATCAAGCCCAGCTTTACTTGCTTTATTTTGGATTCCCTCGATCATCTGTTCTTCTGCCGGCGAGATTCTACGCTCAGTCATTTTTTGTTTTTGCTGCTCTTTCTGTTCTTTGGATTTCAAACTCTGTTGCCAACTAGACCCGCTGTAGCGCTTCGCTTCTTCGAAAGACATGCCTTTTTGCATGTTTTTAACAACCTTTTTACCAAGCGAACGCCAAGACGCGCGAGCTGAGCGAATAATATATTGGATTGCTACGCCTTCGTTATCCGGCACTTTTGATAAGGCGTTAGTGATAGCATTTAATGGATCTGATTCTAGCTCAGTATATGTTTTTATCGGCAACGCATTTTCACGTTTAAATTTTAAATAAGCCCCAACAATTGTTCCGGTCGGTGAAAAAATATTAAAATCTTCCACTTGCTCTACTGAAGCATCTGGAAATTGGGCATTTAATTGTTGCTCAATGAATTCGCGTAAGTATAGTGGCGTAGTTAAATAAAAAGTTGTTAGACCTTTTTCGGTCACAATTTCCAAAGCCATCTCATCTGTTCGGCCATTAAACCAAGCTTTAAAACCACGCTGAGCCTTAAGTCCGCCGATGGCTGAAAAAAAAGTTTCAGTAATTGAGATATCTTCCTGAATCTGTTGAGTCGTTTCCGAACCTTTAATATCTTCTTCTGTAACAAACTTGGGAACAGTAATCATCAAGGTTACAGCAGAATTACTGCCACCTAAAAACGCTGAGCGTTTACGGGCAAAAAATCGAAGAACATAAATGACGATCACTGCTGCCAAAATTAAGATAACTGCCGCAATCACTGCGTAGAGATATAACATGAGCTCGTCATTTAGTCCTCCATTCATAATTATATTGAATTTTCTCTCAACTTTGCTTGAGAGTCAGCAAAACTAACAATTCGATCAGTTTTAATTTTTGATTCCTGTTCCAAGAAAAACTTATTAACACCTGGAATCATTGATAACCACTCGCGAATCAAATCAAGAATCCGTTTAACAGTAACTTTTCCGGTCACAATCATGACATTGATCTTTTGAGCAATCTCTTCACCTTTTTGCTTAAAAAGTGAGCGTTTTTCAGGTGGCAATTGTAAAAAGATATCGGTTAAATCTTCGGCCAAAATATCTTCCACTCCTTGTAAAACTGGGTCTTTTTTGGCCACAACTTGAGGTGGCGGCAAAGTCGGTTGTTCGATTGGACGCTCAACGGGCTCCTCTTTAACCTCTCTTTTTTCTTCTTCTACTTCAAAAGATGTTTCCGGTTTTGTTTCCACGGCAACTTCGGGAGTTGTTTCATTTATTTCAAGAGATGCCTCTTGGCTCTTTTTCTCTTCTGGGACAAAGGCCATATGGACTATTGTATCATGATCGTCTTAGTACTTCGAACAATTTAGCGGTGTTGACGAACTTTCTGACCTTCAGCTGTATCCTCCACTAAATACCCGGAAGCTTTTATTTGATCACGAAGTCGGTCTGACTCCTCAAAATCTTTTGCCTCACGAGCAACTTGACGATCTTTAAGCATTTTTTCGATTTGCTGAGGTAAAACTAATGGCTGAGCAATCACCTCCGAGAGTCGCAGCCCGAGCACTTCATCGAATTTCAAAAGTGTCGCAGCTTTGACTGATGTAGCAACTTGACTATCATTCACCAAATTCCAAACTTCAGCCAAAGCACCCGGTAAATTTAGATCGTCGTTAATTTGATCTTTAAATTGTTGGAGAACTGCGTCATCAATATCGCTCGGTTGATCCCACTGACGAACAATATCTTCGAGATTGTGCAGAGTGTTTTGTGCTGCGCCCAATGCTTCCCAAGTAAAATTCTGTGGCTGATGATAGTGGGCACCAAGCAAAAAGTAACGAAAAGCTAATGGTTGGTAACCTTTATCCTCTAAATCATCAAGCGTGTAAGTATTGCCGAGTGACTTGGACATTTTACCACCGTCAACCGTCAAAAAAGCGTTGTGTAACCAATAATTTGCTAATAAATTGCCATGAGCCGCCTCGGTTTGAGCCATTTCATTGGTGTGGTGCACTGGAATGTGATCCTCGCCACCGGTGTGAATGTCAAAAGGTGAATCCAGATACTTTTCGCTCATGGCACTACACTCAATGTGCCAACCCGGAAAACCAACGCCCCAAGGAGAATCCCATTCCATTTCACGCTGCTGATCTTTTGGTGAGAATTTCCAAAGAGCAAAATCACTCGGGTTTTTCTTTTCAACATTTTTTTCAACTCGAGCGCCTTCTTCTTTTTCTTCTAACTTTTGACCGGACAAACGGCCGTAATCGGCAAGTTTTGAGGTGTCAAAATAAATTCCGTCTGAAATTTTGTAAGTAAACCCGTTGGCCTCAATCGCTTTAATCAAATCGATCTGCTCTTGTATATGTTCAGTAGCCTTACAAATAACATTTGGCCGTTCGATATTTAGAAGTTCTGAATCATGTATAAATTTTTCAGTATAGAATTCAGCGATTTCCCAAGACGACTTCCCTTCCTGTCTCATTGCTTTGATCATTTTGTCTTCACCTTCATCTCCGTCACCCACCAAATGACCAACATCGGTGATATTCATGACTTGTTTAACCTCATAGCCGTTAAATTCCAAGACTCGGCGCAAAACATCGGCAAAAACATAAGAACGAAAATTACCAATCGAGGCGGCTTGATAAACCGTTGGTCCACAATTGTACATGCCGACTTTACCTTGATGAATCGGCTTAAATTCCTCCTTTTTCTTGGTTAAGGTGTTAAAAAATTGGAGAGTCATAGTGCCAATAGTATAACGGAAACAGCTAAAAAAGGCTAGAAAATGAAACCGGCCGTTCACGAGGAAACGGCCGGCCGTGCGTGTTTGCTTCCCGCCGGAAAGCGACTTTGCCCATCGGGCTCTCTTACTCGCCGATAAATCGGCTGCTCCCAGGTTCGCCTATCGTCGCAATTTGGCTTGTATATGGGAGCTTTTAGCTAACTGGTATTATACCGTCTAACGGGAACGGAGATGTTCGCTAGACGGTGGTGACCAGGAAGTTGGTGACGACGACGGCGTGGACGGTGCGGAACGACGAGCTGCGGTTGGGGCTGCCGCGGGCGTTCATCATCGGGCCTCCTTCCGGACTGTGCCGGACAGAGAGTGAGGTTGAGGGGACTGTTGAGCTGCTCCAAAGAGCACGAAAAAAAATACCCTTTTTATTGCTTCTTGTCAAGCTAGATATACTCAACCAAAAAACAGGCCGTGGGTTGGCCCGTTTTTTGGTTTGTTATGTCGAAAAGATTATTCGGCTTCTTGGTCAAATGGTCTTGCCCCGTCCATTGGACAACCAAAACCTCTTCCTCTTTCCGGTCGTTGCGCCAAGAGTTCGTCCACACTAATTCCGAGCTCATCAGCACGAGCGGCCAAATGTTCTTGGCGCTCTATTTCTCGCTGAGCAATTAGCTCATCGATGGTAATACCGAGTTCATCGGCTCTTTCTTGAAGATGAGATTGTCTCATCTCCTCCATTTTTGCGCGAATTTCTTCGCGTAATGCTGGATCACCTTTTGCTGCTTCGAATTCTTCTTTTGTAATCCCCAGCTCCTCTGCGGCGTGTCGCATAGGCCCGCCAAAGGCGTGGCCTAGAAAGAACGATTGATTTATCGACTCGTCACCAGTAGTAGCTGGATCTTCAGCAGCATTTACAGAAAGAACTGCAAAGGCTGTGAATAAGACGGCAACAGCTAGCGCGGATGCTCCTACGCTTTTGAGTGCCGCGATTTTGCTCATAGTTTTTTGGGTTAATTTTTAATAGGTTCGAGCAGGAAGCTTTCAAGAAGTGCGCGCTTTTCATCCTCCGAAAGTCCAGACTCAGTTATTTGTACACGGATGTTGCCGATTTTGTTACGCACCATTTCTTCTCCTGGCCCACCGCAACTACCGTCATAGATCATTCGTCGGGCTAGCTCATTAAAATGTCCCTGATTTGTATTAAATGTATTAAACATGACGGCCTTAACCTCGGGGTCCAGGTCATCAAGCTCTAAACCATGGATTACAATAATCATTTCATGTTCAACAGGATCCAAAAAATTAGTTTCTTCTGCCTCATCAAACATTATTTCACTTTCATTCAAACGACGTTCCATCATGCGCATATGGAACTGCACTTCATTTTCAGGGCTTCGATAAAATTTCTCCTCAATGGTCTCAATGCCGGTTTTAACCGGGTACAAAGCATGTTGCTGAGTTACCGAAGGTGAAGCATAGGCATAGGAACCGGTTCCGGCCATCATGACGACTACAAAAACACTCAAAGGAATCAGAACCACTCGACGCCAAGAAATTCGCAGTCCTGGATATTCTTTAGAAAACTCTTGCCGCAACTCTACCCACAAAACACGACGAAAAGCACGACTCGGTTTACCTGCCTTTTTAACTGCTTTTAGTTGTTGTCTTGCTTGCATAGAGACTTTTTAATTTTTTGAGTGCCCTGTGTGCCTCGACTCGCACTGCACCGGTTGATTTTTTAAGTATTGTTCCAATTTCTTTATATTTGAATCCTTGAATATATTTCATTTCCAAGAGTTGCCGGTCTTTTTTCTCCAATTTAGCTAAATTGCCGCGAAGCTCACGAATCTCATCGAGTTCTTCTTCGTTGCGATTGCCATCATAACCCAAAGTAAAATCATCAATGTCTTCGGTAATCTTTTTATCACGGTAGTAATTTTTAAGATGATTTCTGGCGATTGTGTGGATCCAGGCAGATTCTGAAATCTTAGGATCATATGATGCAAAAGCTTTTAACGCTTTCATGAAAACCTCGGAAGTCAAATCCTCTGCCACCTCCCTATTCATGGATACACGAAAAAACAAATAACGATACACACTATCGACGTGTTGCTGGTAGAAGCGCTTGAAGTCAGCTTGATTCATAGCATTATTATCGTACACGAAAAACAAAAAAAGGTTACTCGAACAAGTTGTATTTTCAAGCCTAGGCTCGACCACGAATTAAAAGTAGGGCTAACATTGGCGCTAAAAGCCAGGCGGTTAAAGGCAAGTGATTAGAAAAGACCTGTCTGGTAATCGGTGAGAGATGGTAATAAACATCAACAGGCATAAAAGAGACGGCAATGGCCACCAAAAGCCCTGAAAAGAGTACTACAAACACTGGTACTTCCCAGCTGCTCGGTACAACATATGGCTCAAAGTATCCGTTATTAGCCATGATCCAGGTAAAAAGTAAGGACAAAAGCATAAAGAAGATGAACTTAAATTCATATTCAGCCAGACCAAAGTCAACATAGAAATTCGACAGTAATGGGGCCAATGTAATGATGGCAACAGCGATATAAGCACCTAGAATGGTAGTAACAATAAAATCTCTTCCTTTGGTATAAAACCAAAGAGCCACCAGAGCGATAACGATTAAAATCGCAAAAAAATCCCAGGTCCAAAGATGAACATTGGAATACGGCACATAATTCATGATTTCCTCCGTCATAAAGACATTATAGCAAAAGTGTTTTTTACCCGGTAGATTACTGCTCTTTCAGGTTCAGCTCTTCTAGCAGTTTCTTTTCTTTGCGGCCAAGGCGTTTTGGAGTCACGACTTGCACGACAACAATTTGATCACCACGGCTTGAGCCCGATTTTACTCCTTTACCGCGCATCCGAAGTTTATCGCCCGACTGAGTTCCAGCCGGAATTTTTAATTTCGCACTTCCGTCGACAGTTTCAACTTCAACTTCATCACCCAAAGCTGCTTGGCTAAAACCGATTTTCTTCAAAAAATAAATCGTGTTGCCTTGACGTTCAAATCTAGGATCAGCTTTAACATGAATCTGTAAGTACAAATCGCCGGCCTCGCCTTCAGCACCGATTGATTCCCCTTGTCCGCGTAATCTGATTCTATTACCGTCTTCGACTCCAGCAGGAATATCCACTCTTAAATTCTTTCGGCCATATTCAAGACCAGTACCATGGCAGCTGGAGCATCTGGTTTCCGGCTCCTCGCCCAAACCGCGACAAGTGGTACAAGTCGTTCTGGTTTGAACAGCGCCAAGCATAGTTCTTTGTACTGTTGTCTTGAATCCTTGTCCCTGACAGTCGGTACAAGTTTTCATTTTTGTTCCAGGTTCAGCACCGGTTCCGGCGCAACGTTCACAAGAACTATTCTTAGACAATGTAATTTCTTTTTCCACGCCAAAGACCGACTCTTTAAAAGTGAGGTCCAAATCCATGAGGATATCGTTGCCTCGAGCGCGACTATGACCACCAAAACCACCACCAAACATGCCGGAAAAGATGTCGCCCAGGTCTTCGAAATTCATTCCTTGAAAACCTTGTCCACCGGAAAATCCGCCATATCCACCGGCACCGGCATTATCGAAAGTGGTGCCAAATTGATCATATTGGCGGCGTTTTTCATCGTCAGAAAGAATATGATAGGCTTCGTTGACTTCCTTAAACTTTGCTTCATCGCCACCTTTGTCAGGATGAAGTTCGTGTGCTTTCTTACGAAAAGCCTGCTTCAATTCTTCCTTTGAAGCATTCTTCTCAACTCCTAAAATTGAATAGTAGTCTTTGGACATGGTTACTTTCTCATCCTTTCTACAATCTTCGCCTCGGCGTCGATAATTTTCTTTTCACCAACCTTTTTTGCTTTCCTCCAAATCAAATCTCGAATAAAAGGAATAGTGAGAATCCAGATAATTGCTGAACCGATGGCCACAACAATTTTCCAGCTGTACTTAAATATTTTTTTCATAAGTCCTCCTAGTTATTAATTTATTGCGTGTTACTCTCCTTCTTTGAACTCTGCGTCTTTGACGTCTTCACCCGCATCAGTCTGTGGATTTTCAGCCGGCGCTTCTTGCTGTTGAGCGGCATCTTGCTGATACATTGCTGCGCCAACTTTTTGTGCTGCTTCTGAAAGTTCTTCTGAAGCTTTTTTGATAGCTTCGATGTCTTCACCATCTTTGATTGCTTTCAAAGCATCAATTTTCTCTTGAATATTTTTTTTATCGTCTTCGCTGATTTTTCCTTCACCGTCCTTTAACATTTTTTCCGCAGTATAAACCATGGTGTCCGCTGTATTCTTAATCTCGATCGACTCACGCTTCTTTTTATCTTCGTCAGCATGAGCTTCTGCATCGGTTTTCATCTTTTCAATTTCCGCATCTGAGAGTCCGGATGAAGCTGTAATGGTAATTTTTTGTTCTTTGTTGGTTCCTTTATCAACAGCTTTAACATTGAGAATACCATTGGCATCAATATCGAAGGAAACTTCAATCTGCGGCACGCCACGTGGAGCTGGTGGGATACCTTGCAAAGAGAATTGGCCGAGTAGTTTATTGTCAGCAGCCATCTGGCGTTCACCTTGATAAACTTTAATGTCAACACTTGGCTGATTGTCTGCAGCCGTTGAAAAGATCTGACTCTTCGAGGTTGGAATAGTGGTGTTACGCTCGATCAACTTAGTGAAAACTCCACCAAGTGTCTCAATGCCAAAAGACAGTGGTGTGACATCGAGCAAAAGTACGTCTTTAACGTCACCCTGCAAAACTCCGGCCTGAACAGCTGCGCCCAAGGCAACAACTTCATCAGGGTTTACTGAAACGTTTGGTTTTTTGCCAAAGAACTCTTCAACTTTCTTTAAAACCAATGGCATTCTGGTCATTCCACCAACCATGACAACCTCTTCGATCTGAGCTGGTTGCATTTTAGCGTCAGCCAATGCTTTTTTGACAGGTTCCAAAGTTTTTTCAACCAAAGGCATAACTAGTTCTTCTAATTTTGCTCTGGTAAGCTTCATCACCAAATGTTTTGGACCTTCGCTGCCCTGAGTGATAAACGGTTGGTTGATTTCGGTTTCTTGAGCGGTCGAGAGCTCGATTTTTGCTCGTTCAGCAGCATCCTTAACCCGCTGCATCGCCAAAGGATCACCAGAAAGATCAACGCCTTCCTGATTTTTGAATTGCTCAATGATCCAATTGATAATGACTTTATCGAAGTCGTCGCCACCAAGATGAGTATCGCCGTTAGTAGAAATTACCTCGACTGTATTATCTGAAACATCAAGAACTGAAACGTCAAACGTTCCACCACCTAGATCGTAAACAAGAATTTGCTGACCGGCTTTTTTATCAAAACCATAGGCCAGTGCTGCAGCTGTTGGTTCGTTGATGATACGTTTTACTTCGAGACCGGCAATTTTTCCGGCGTCTTTAGTTGCTTGTCGCTGAGCGTCGTCGAAGTAAGCAGGAACAGTGATGACTGCCTCAGTAATAGACTCGCCAATTTTTTCTTCTGCATCAGCCTTAAGTTTTTGTAGCAACATGGCGCTAATTTCTTGCGGTGTATATTCCTTTCCACCCATTTTGATAGCTACTCCATCGCCTCGTTGGATAATTTCGTAAGGCATGATCTTCAAGTCATGCTGAACCTCGTCGTCGCTCCAGCGTCGACCAATCAGACGTTTAATGGAGTAAAGAGTGTCTTTTGGATTTGTCACTGCCTGACGTTTAGCCGGCGTTCCGGCCAAGCGCTCACCAGTTTTAGTTACTGCCACCATTGAAGGAGTAGTCCGTTGACCTTCTTTGTTTTCTAAAATTTTTGGTTGACCACCTTCGATGATGGCCATGGCTGAGTTTGTTGTTCCAAGATCGATTCCTAGTATTTTTGACATATTTATTGCTGATTAATGACTACTTTAGCTGGTCGGATGACTTGTTCGTCCATTTTCCAGCCTTGAGTTATTTCCTCCAAAATTTCTTGATCATTTTTATTCTCTTCACTGCGCGTTGAAACTGCATCGTGGAGATTTGGGTCAAATATCTGACCAGTGGTTTCAATTTTTTCGATACCCATCGACTTCATGACATCCTCAAACTGTTTAGCAATGAAACCGACTCCGACTAACCAATTTTCTATTGTTTGTTGATCGGCATCGGGCGGTGGCGCATGATGCAAAGCTTGTTGAAAGTTATCCACAACCGGTAATAACTCGTGGGCCAGAGCTTCTTTTATCCTCTTTTTACCTTCTCCGACCCTAGCTTCGACATCTTGCTTTAAATTTTCATAATCAGCCAAAGCTCTTTTCCAACCAGCTAAATATTCTTCACATTTTTCTTCGAGTTCCTGCACTGCTTTAACTTCTGGCTCATTTTTCTTCTGCTTACTTTTCATAATCTTCATTTAATAAATTTCTAGCTTCATGAAGAAGTTTGATATTTTTCTCATAATCCATTCTGTGTGGGCCAACCAAACCAAGCAATCCGGTCATGCCATTTGGTAATTTATATTTGACCATCACTGTTGATACCTGTGGACCAAAAGGATTCTCTGCTCCGATCCAGACGTTCATGTCTTTATCAAAATTATCAAAAAGATTCGTTAGCACTTTCTCAAAACCATCTACGATTGAAGATAAAGAACGCATCATTTCGATACTGCCAAAATCCGGTTTATCAAAAAGATTGGCAATGCCACTGTAGTGAAGCCAATTTGCATTTTCTGAAGTTGTCAGTGAAGCAAGCGCGGTTTCGCCAGAAAGATCAACCAGAGCATCAACCAAACGATGTAACTTTTGCTGAGTTTCGACTTTCTCAACAACCGCCCGACGCAACGGTGCTCTAACATGAGCTCCGCAACGAGGATCAACAAAGTGTTCCAAATAAAAACGATAGCCGTTTTCTGTTGGCACGCGGCCGGCAGAAGTATGAGGCTGACGCAAGTATCCGACAGCTTCCAAAACGGCCATATCATTGCGAACGGTTGCCGGTGAAACATCTAGGCCATATTTTCCAACTATGGTGCCGGAGGCAACCGGCTCGGCAGTAGAAATAAATTCACTGACCACTAAGGATAAAATATGAGCTTGGCGTTGATTAATCATATTTTTTCTGCGAACGGTAGTGAGCATTAACTAGCAGTCTCTATTGTAGACTGCTAATATATATACGTCAAGTTATCTGGTTTATGACTTATAAACAAAAGAACGGCGATCAAACCGTTCTTGAGAATCTGTCGTTTAAGCCGCTCTTTTTCGCTGCAATTGTTGTGCTTCAACCTCAGTAACTGGATTAACTCTGTCTTCTCGCACCGGCTGCATGCTAGCCCGAAGTTTTTCTCGTAACTCGTCAGCTAAAGCTTGATCGTGTTCTTCGGCCATGGCCACTGCCTCTTGAAGAGCGCGGATCTGTTGAGCCTCCCTAGCAGAGTATCCTTCGTGACTGGTTTTTGGCACATCAAAACCATACTCTTTCATCTCAGCTTTCACAGCGTCAATAGTTTCTTGATCTTTGTATTGAACAGCTGACTCGTAAACAGTATATAATTCTTCTTGTTTTCGAGCTCTCTCCTCTTCTTCTTGTGGTGAAAAAGATTCAACCGCTCGTGGCATGAATTCATTCATATTAATACTCAAAATAATTTTCGATATTGGCCATCAGTTTTGCCTCTTTCAAGAGAGTTTCGTTATAACCAACTACTTGCAGACCAACTTGATAATTAAAAGGCAAACTAATGATATCGATTACTTTTGCTGCCCAACGATCACCAAACATCGAGGCAGCTACTTTTTCTGTGGCAATGTGCCTTAAAGTTTCTGTAGAATCAACGAAATAGACTTCAGGACTCTCAGGATATTTTACTAAACTACCTGGTTTGAAGAGAATAGCACCATCGTGAGGTATAGACTCCATCACAGCCTCGTCAACAATTTTTAATGTTTCGTACGAATCATACCAAGTAAAGAAAATCTGCTCATTCAAGAAAGTGTGACGTAAACCATCACTACCAACGTAATAAACTGTGGTATCCTCTAGTGTTGTGGCGTCAGAATCATCAGGCAATTTGATGATATCGCCTGGTTCAATGCCTTCCGGAAAAACCACTTCTTCGCCGCAGTTATTTTGAACCAGAACTTCTAAAGTTTGAACCGGCGACTGGTTACCGTTATGATTTTTAAGAATCGCATAGAGAGTTCTCACACCAGAGGTATCGAATGTCCAGGTTTGAAAAGATGGATTTTCAAACAAGTAGCCCCAATCAGCGTTTTGGAAAAGTTCGTTATCTGAAATAACATATTGATCAACATCCTGCCCGGAAATTCTCACAGTCACTGGATCACCAACCGCATGGCAAGCTTCCGCATCTTCAAGAGTGAAGGAAACATTTTTTGGATAAGCTGGGGCTCTAGAACCAGTGGTGGCACTAGCCAGCCTTAGAAAATAAAGATACACAATTCCAGATGCATCTGCATCCGTGTCATCACCATAGGCACCTACAGCAATATCCACTGTTCCATCGTTATTAAGATCACCAATGCCAGCCACAGCCTCACCGAAGTAATCAAAATCAATTAAAGTTGGGCCATTTGTTGTAGAACCATTGATTGTCATCGTACTGTCGATTGACCCATCACTATTTAATAAATGAATGAAAACGGCGCCCCCATTAGTTACCCCAGCCGTATCTCTCTGAGCCCCGACCGCTAAATCGACGACTCCATTACCATCGATATCACCAATTACATCTAAACCTGCTCCGTAATAATCGCCGTCATTTAGCGTTGGCCCATTAGTCGTCGAGCCATTAATTTCAACAGTACTTTTTATAGAACCATTAGCATTTAAGTAATGAATAAATACTGCGCCTTGATTTGTTCCAGAATCGTCGACGCCCGGGGCTCCAACTGCAATATCATCAATAGAATCACCGTCAAGGTCACCCAAAGAAACCACTGCCGATCCATAATTAGCATCATCGCTTAAAGTTGGCCCATTTGTTGTAGAGCTGTCAATTTTGATTGTTTGTTTCAGAGTATAATCTGTGTTCAAAAGATGGATATATACTGCGCCACGGTTTGAACCACCGGTATCGTCATTTTTTGCTCCAACCAACAAATCATCTGCAGTATCCCCATCTAAATCATCAATACCTGCAACACTGCTCCCATATAAATCATTATTGATTAGCGTTGGACCATTAACCGTTGAGCCGGTTATTTTTGTGAGATTACGGATGGAATCTGTATCATTCAAAGTTAAAAGATAAACAGCACCACGGGCCGATCCTCCAGTGTCATCACCTGGGGTGCCAACTGCTAAATCAGTAATGCCATCACCGTCAAGGTCTCCATAGCCAGCTACTGCCGAGCCAAAACCATCATAGTTAATGAGTGCTGGCCCGATTAGTGTCGTATCATCAATTTTCCATACTCCAGCAATAGAACCATCAGTATTCAGGTAGTGAATGTAAACTGCTCCGCGACCAGCGCCACCAGCGTTGTCACCGTATGCCCCAACCGCAATATCACCTACACCATCGCCGTTAATGTCACCCATGTATTCAACATCACTACCGTAATAATTATATGCGGATAGAGTTGGTCCATTTGTTGTCGAGCTGGTAATCTCAATTGAACTTGAAATACTCAATCTATCTGCTGAATTAGTAAATGCCAAATATATTCCTGAAAACAAAACTAAAGCGGTAGT